>DATLEZ010000001.1:0-20505 GCA_035525055.1 Acidimicrobiia bacterium
TCTCCTGGACGGCATCGCGGGCAGCGAAGAACCTGTCGCGCTCCGACTCGGCGTCGGCGATCCTGCCGGTGTTGGCGAGGGCCACCGTCCTGGCATAGCGCATCAGCGCCATCGTCACGGTATAGAGTTCGGCGTCCTCCGGCAGCGGCTGTGCCAGGATGGCCTGCCACATCCCGAAGCGGATCAGCACGTGCTGCTTCATCGGAACGAAAGCCTCGAACCAGTCCGCCATCCTGCGGAGCAATGGCTCCGGCAGCGCCGCGATCAGCTCGTCCGCCGTCTGGAGCGCCGGGGTGGGCTGGGCGAGGAACATCGCCCCGTAGATCTTGAAGTGGTAGTTGTGGCACCGGTAGACGGTGTAGAAGTTGTTCGGCCCCTCCCGCTCGACGAACTTGCCGATGATTACTTCGTCGCGATGGATCGGTTGGGCCAGGAGCCTTGGAAGTGTTCCTGCCGACCTCTCACTGCTGATCGCGTCGAAGCCGAAGGCGATTCCGAGGAAAGGCCCCAGGAAGTTCATCAAGACGAAGATGAACGGAAACGGGACCGGAGGACTGTCGATGGTCAACAGGCGCAGGAAGATGCCCGGGACGCCCATGGCTTGTGAAGCCACAGAGCGAATCCCGCCGGCGGCCGCGACCACCGTCGCCGCGGTGACGATGGCGAGGATCGCAGCCAGCACGAGAAATCGAATCGATCGCAAATGATCGGCGAACTCCTTGCGGGCCACCACGCGCCACCCATGGCCGACGCCCACGTCGGCTAGGGCTACGGCGTGCATCGGGGCGGTTGCTTCAGACACTGGCCGTTGCCTCCTCAGCGTGGAAATAGCGTCGATAGACCTCGTCCAGATCCTCCGACAAGCGGCGAACGCTCGTCAAAGGAAGGCCGGCTTCGACCAGGCTCGAAACGAGCTTGTTGGTGCTTCCGTGATCGACCTCGATCAGATAGCTCCGCGGAAGCCGACCGGGTTTGAGGCTCCGCAGGAACTTCTGGTTGGCCAGCGCGGCCCGCACGGCGGCTTCGTCGGCGCCCACCGATATCTCGACCTCCTCGGGTCCCTTGCTGTCGGTCGCCAGTTCGTGGGGTGCTCCCTGGGCCACCACCCGGCCCTTCACAAAGATTGCCACCCGGTCGCAGACCGCCTGCACTTGGTGAAGAAGGTGGCTGGACAGGAGGATGGTGACTCCTTCGTCCTTGGCTAAGCGGCTGATCAACCCGAGAATCTCGGCCACGCCCTCGGGGTCAATAGCAGTCGTGGGCTCGTCGAGGATCAGGATCTCTGGTCGTTTGATCAAGGCGTCGGCAATCCCGAGCCGCTGCTTCATGCCTCGGGAATAGACCCCGACCGGCCGGTCGCCGGAATCGACAAGACCCACATCGACCAGCAGTGAGTCGATGCGCCTGTCGGCCTCACCGCGGCTGAGGCGGTTGAGCTCGGCAGTGAACCGGAGGTTCTCCCGGCCCGTCAGATCGGGGTAGAACCCGACCGCATCGGGCAGGTACCCAACCCGGCTCTTCACCGCTAGCGGGTTGCGAGCGGGGTCCAGCCCCAGGACCTCGATGTCGCCTGACGTCGGCTCGACCATGCCCAGCAGCATCAGGATGGTCGTGGTCTTGCCGGCCCCGTTGGGACCGAGCAGTCCAAACACCTCTCCCGGCGACGTGCGCAGGTCGAGGGTGTTGACCACCTTCGTTTCACCGTACTGCTTGGTCAGCCGTCGGGTCAGAATGGTTGGGGCAGTCATTCCTATCTCCGGCCGAAGCGACGGAACACCCAGGCAAGAGCGGCCAGGGTCAGGAGTATCAGGCCGATACCAACCAGGCCGCCGAACGCAGATGGACTGACGGTGGTCCTTACCTCCATCGATGCGTTGGCATCATCCGAAGACGCCCGAAACGTGATCTGGTAGTCGCCGGCGATCGCCTCGGTGGAAGGGGTGATGGTGGCGTTGACTGTCGCGAAGTCGCCGGCCGCGATCGTCGGAATTAGCTCGGTGTCCCATGTGACCTCCCAGCCGGAGGGCGGAATGGAGTCGAGGGAGACCTGGACCAGATCTGCGGTCCCGGTGTTGAAGACGATCACGGGAAACTGGGTTGCCTGGCCGGCGGTGACGTCGGCGTTGAGCCTTTGGTCGGCCGTCGAGATCTGCATGTCGAAGCTGCCGGTGATCTGCACCTGCAGCGGAACCTCAGCATCGACGCCGCCTCCCCGGGCCACTACTCGAAGGTCATAGAGGCCTGCCACGGCGGTTGTGGACGGATTGGCGGTGACTGTGATTCTGGTGGTGGCGCCGGGGTCTATGGTGATGGCTGAGGCCTGTGTCTGGCTCTGGGGCCGGGCCTCGACGATCCATCCGATCGGTCCCTCGGCGGACAGTTCGAGCTGCACCTCGGCCGGACTGTCATTGCGGAGGTCGACCGGGAAGGTGAAGGTCTCACTGGACGGACCTCGCACCCCCGAATACTCGGGAGTCATGGTCACGGTTCCACCGGCCCCTCCTTGGACGACTACCTCGATGGCAAGGGTGACGGAACTTCCGGAACTATCGGCCGAAACCGTCAGGGGAAAGCTGCCGTCGGCGGTTCCGGTAGGAATGATGACGCTGAGAGTCAGATCGGGAGCTTCGTCCGTTCCGGCCGTGACCTGATTCACCACGAAGCCTCCACCCCGGAAATTGGCGGTCCATCCGTCGGGCACCCCATCGACCGAAAGGTCGACCGTGGTCGTGCTGGTCGCAGTGAGCAGCAAGTCGAACGAGGCCGTGTCGCCGGGCTCGACTGTGAGGCCCGGATAGGGCGTTGTCAGGGTCAGGCCGGTCTCCGTCTGGCCCGTATCAGTTTGGGCTGCCAGCGGGGTGGCGAGGGCGGACAGTACGGCAATAAAGAGCGCGACAGTCACCGTCACCTTGCGCATGAATTCAATCCTCCTGGGCTTCATGGAGGGCCTCGTTCTAGGCCCCCCAACGGAGCAATGGTAGATGCGACGCCTAAAGGCGTCGTAAATCGGCCCGTTTCCCCTGTGTCCGGCCCGCGAGATCCCCTTGTGAGTCCGCGGACTTCGATCCTGCGGACTAGACCGTGCGGATGACCGACAATGGTGTGCAGGCCTCGAGCAGACAGTCGATAACTCTCCATAGTGAAAGAGTGTTTCGTCGAAGTCAGTCCGGCCAAACCACGATTCGTCCGCTTTCTTTTGCCGGCGGTTGTTTTTGGCATCGTGCTCATTGTCATGATCCCGGCCGAGGCCGACACGCCGGCGGAGGCGGACTCCGGTGCCACCACCAACCTCGAGAGTGGTCCGGCCTTCGGCTCGGTTGAGGTCGACGACCTCACGCAGGTTCCGTTCATAGCGATAGCGGTCGCTCTGGCTCTCTCGGTCGGGCTGGTCATGTCATCGCTGGGACCCCGCGGTCTTGCGGTATTGACTGCGATCGGCGATCGCGGTCGTTGATTCGGTTGCCGGGATGGTCGACTGACACTTGCCCTTCTCCATTCCCGACGTCGGTGACTAGTCATAGGGAGGCAAACACTTTCCATCCAGCTGAAATCCCGGCGCTCGCCGATAGATTGAACATGGACTTCATTACCGCTCTCTTGGAAGTGCTGATCCCGAGTCGGGTTGCCAGGGCCGAAACCGAGTCGCTCCGCCTTGGTCTTCACAGGCTGGCCGCCGTCCCATCGGTTGTGACGGCAAGGCCTGCCGAGCGGATGGTCCTTTCCGAGAGCTAGGCGGCACTCCCGGGGCGCGGATTTGAGTCGGGGTGGGCCAAGCGGATGTTGAAACAATGGGAGGTGGGCATGAATGGTGGACATCAGTATCGATTTGCAAAAGGACCCGGAGCGTCCTGAAGCAATCGAGTTGGTGCGAGGCTGGGTTGCCGCCTACCTCGTCTCGTCACGAGACAGCGCCTCGGGTGAGGAACTGGCGACCTACATAGCCGCCAACGCCTCGATGCTCACCGATCGCCGTGAAGTCGAGACCCTGAAGGTCCTTCTCCATGCGATCGACTATTCGGCCCAGACGATGAGGCACCTGCTCGGCATGTGCGCGTACGTGTCGGCCGAGCGCGACGGCGAGGATCCGCAGGACGTCGATCTCTTTGTTCGGCTTCGCGAAGCCATTTGGGATGGCACCAATGGACTCGACCCCTCCGAGGTTTGACCCCCTGGACCAGTTCTGGCGCGATGTCATGGGGCTACGGGAGCCATCGCGGCGCGCCAAACGGTTCGTAGAGTCACGATGATGAGGCTCGAAGTGCGGGCGGCGGACAAGATCAGGGATCTCGCCAAGATGCAGGCGATCGCCTCTCAGGCCCTGGCGTCTGGTGACGCCCGATGCTCGATTCACCCTGGCGACCTTGCTTGGTGGGTCCATCATGAGGACCCTCGACTAGCCGACTCCACGACCTACTGGCTGATGGGCGACAGTGGCTTTGCGGTTCTGGTCGAAGGCAAGGACATCAACGCCCTCACCGTCCCCGGCGGGGATCTCGTCGGCTTGATCGAATGGAGCCGGCAGCGCCTCGATGATCAAGCCGAGGTGGGTTCCGTTTCGGAGGCGGACACCGAACTGGTGAGCTACCTGCCAGCAAGCGGTTTCGAGCCGTCGTCGTACATGCTCAATTTCGAAATGGATCTCACCGATGGTGAAGTTCCAACTCCCGATTTAGGCCACGGTTGGGAACTTCGCCATGTCCGGGACGAAGAAGAGGCGAACAACCGTCGTGAGGCATCGCATCGGGCTTTCGCCTCGAAGATGGACCCGCAAGCGCATCTCGATCGCTATCTGCGCTTCATGCGATCGCCGGTTTACGACTACGAACGCGATCTGGTGGCGGTCGCACCCGACGGAAGAATCGCCGCATTCATGGTGTGGTGGCCGGATCCGTCGGGGATCGCCCTGGTCGACCCCTTCGGCACCCACCCCGAGTTCCATCGACAGGAGTAGGTAGGGCACTGCTCAAGTTCGGGTTGGCGCGTATGAAGGCGGCCGGCATGCGAACCGTTCGTGTGTGTACCGACGAATCACGCGAGGTAGCGGTCGCTTTCTATGCGAGTGTCGGTTTTGGACAAGGTCCGCGCCTGGGTTCGTGGCGTCCTCGATGAACGCGGTTGGCGCGGATCATCGGCTGTCGTCAAGCTCACCGAGCTCGCGATAACCTCGCTCCTCGGCCCTCATCCGTCCCAATGCTTCCCGGAGGGCGAGCGCGGCCTGGTTGTCGCTGTCCAAGGCAGCGGTGCGTCGGTCGACTGCAGCATCCACCAGCCCGACCAGGAGGTCGGTCAGCTCGTCTACCTGCTCCCGCAGCCGGGCTGACGGGCGGCCTCCCAGTTCCTGGTTGGTGGCGTCAGCCGCCAAGAGATGAATCACCTCTACGATCCGTTGGTCGATGCCGGCAAGGGCTCTGTCGTCGATGACGCCGTCGGCGACCAGGCCCTTCGCCTGTTCGTTGGCCGCTATCAGGCGGCGGTAGCTGGGGCGCAACTCGGCGGGGATCTCGGGTCTGGGTTGTTCGGCCTTGGGCTGCTCGGCCGTTGAGGGCCTTCGCATCAGGTACAGGATCGCGGCTGGAAGCAGAGCCGCCATTGCACTGGCGATTCCACCGATCACAGCTCCCGCCCCGGTGTTGTCGGTGAACACATTCCAGGTAACCAACCCCCAAAAACCTGCCCATGCGACAGAGGCGACAGCGACAAAACCGAAAAGCCTCTCCCGGATCGAATTGGCGTGACTTCGAAGGCGTGACCGGCGGGATGACATGCGCGGCAAGCTTGGCAGGCCCACCACACCCATGTCCAGAGTGCTTTCCGGGTAGCTAGAGGCGAAGCGCCTTTCCTACGGCAGCGCGTCGATCGACGCGGTGGTGACAAGTCCCTCGACGCTACGTGCCAGTTCCGCATCCATGGTTACGAAGGCGTCGGCTTGCAGCTGAGTGAGTGCAACGTATTCGGCGTTGAAGGTCGAGGCCCATCCCAACTTGCTCGCCAGGTCCCAGGCCCTTCCCCTGAGCACGGCGTCGCCGAGGAGCCTGATCTTCATCTTCCCAATACGAGCGAGGTGTTCTCGGGCGAGGTCGGCCGGGATCTCGCCGCGCTGAACGGCCTCGTGCAGGGCCGACAATGTTTGAGATCGAAGGAGCGTCGGCGCGAGAAGCTCGTGTTTATCCGAGACCTCGATCCCTGCGCTGACCAGGTGAAGAACTGCCCCGGCGTCGACTACAAACCTGGTCATCGGATACCTCACATTGGAGAAGGAACGCTCCAACACTACGGTGGCCTATCAGCGTGTGGGACCTGGGAAAGGAGACCCCGCGATGACAACATGGACCACCGAAGACCCGAGCCGTGTCGGCGAGGCTGAGGAGATCAAGCTCGCAACCGCCCGCCCCGACGGCTCGCTTCGCCCGTATGTGACCATGTGGGTGGTCCGAGCAGACGACGAGCTTTATGTCCGCTCGGCCTACGGTCCGGACAATCCCTGGTTTCGCCGCGCCAAGGCCAGCGGCGTTGGCACATCCGGGCCGTCGGCCTCGAACGAGACGTCACCTTCTTCGAGCCCTCCCCGGGCGTGCACGCCGCCATCGATGCCGCCTACCACGCCGAATACGACCGATATGGCCCCAAGATCGTCGGCACTGTCGTCGGTCCCCAAACCGAGGCCGTAACTATCCGCCTCCTTCCCAGAACGCCCTGACACTCCGAAGCCCAGCTACCCGAGCTTCGAGAGGAACTCGAGGACACGACTGGTCATGAGCTCGGTCGCGGCCCGGTCGTACGAGGGCAGTGAAGAGTCTGCGAACAAATGGACGTTGCCGGGATAGAGGAAGAGTTCTGCCTGCTCAGTGGAGTCGACGAGGGCCCGCGCGGCATCGAGGTCGCCCTCCTCGGCGAAAATCGGGTCGGCGTCCATTCCGTGTACCTGGACCGGGACGCCCGCGGGCCATTCGGCCCCGAATTCGTTGACGGGGAGGCAGGAATAGAAGAACAGCGCTCCCCGCGCACCCGGTCGAGTTTGGGCCAGCTTTTGGGCGGGCATCACGCCCATCGAGAAGCCCGCGTAGACCAGGTCCGTCCCTATGGACTCGGCCGCTGCTACTCCGCGGTCGAGGATGGTGCCGAACCCGACTGCTCCGGCGTGGGCCACGCCCTCCTCGAGGGTCGGGAAGGTTCGGCCGTCGAAGAGGTCGGGGGTGTGCACCGTGTGTCCCCCTGCCCGCAACACGTCGGCGAAGGCATTAACCCCGGGCGTAAGTCCCTGAACGTGGTGGAACAACAAGATCTCGGCCATCGTCTCTCCTTGTGCGTAATGATCCAAAAATTTGGAACAATCGGAAACGTTAGTCTGATACGTCATGCCCCTCAACTCCGTTGTCCCCGACTACGAACTGGTCGACACCATCGAGCTCACGTCGTCATTACAGGTGCAGGCCATCGGTAGCCAATTCCGGACGACGATCCTCGGTCTGCTGCACGAACGGGCGGCCACCGTCACCGAGCTCGCAATCGCTACGGGCCGGCCGAAGAGCACCGTCGCCTACCACGTCAACGTGCTTCTCGAGGTCGGCCTAGTCCGGGTGGTACGGACCCGTCGGGTGCGAGCGATCGAGGAGCGGTACTTCGGCCGAACGGCGCGCATGTTCTACGTGGGGATGGGGAAGGGTCCGGGCGCCGACGCGCTGCCGTTGGACTTCAACGACTTCGAGGTCGCAGCCAAGGAGTCCCAGGCGGCATACCAGTCCCACCAGGTGCGGTCGTTTATCAGGCATGCTCGGATTCCGCCCGAGCGAGTCGCGGAGTTCTGGACCCAAGTCATGGCGCTGGTGCGTGGGTTCGACCGGCTTCCACGTTCCGGAGACACCGCCTACGGTTTTGTCGTCGGTGTCTACCCGATCCCCAACTACCCGGTGTTGCCCGTCCCCGAGGAGTGAGCTGGCTTCTTCCGTCGAGGGAATATCACCCTCCAAGTCGACGTCGTGTTCCTGCTCAAAGTCGGCTTGAGTCGAACTCGCTGCTCCATGCTTTGCCAGGGTTGAGAGCCGGCTGGTCCGGCCTCTGGATTGCCCCTGATCGGAGTTGTCGGTATTTAGTTCACGGGGTTGGGAGAAAAATAGGCCTCAAGCACTAAAGCTTTTCGCCGTTGGGCCGAAGCTGGTTAGGAGTGGGGGAAACGGTCTTCGGCCTTCCCAAGCCAGATGGTCAAACCACGGTTCCGTGGGTAAGAGGATCGAGATTTGCGAGATGGTGAGTAATCGGGGATCGATTGGATCTCGTGAAGGTCGGGGGATGTCCTCGGGATCGGGAACCGTATTCCAACGAATCCACGTCAGGTCAAGTGTGTTCGTGCTCGCTCTTTTGGTGACGCTTACAACGATGTTGCCATCGCCCGGATCGGCGATGGAAGAGGCGGGACTTTCGCAGGTTGGGACGGATTCTCGGACGGCTGACGTCCCACTAGCCGAGGTGCGGTCTGTTGCTGGAGATGGTTCTGAGTTTGTGGCGGGAGAGGTGATCGTCCGATTTGAACCCGGCACCCCGGCTGCCGACCGGACCGCTGCTCGCGCCGCCGTGCAAGCGACGATGAAGCGGGACCTGTTGTTCCCGGGAATGGAGCTGGTCACGCTTCCGGCGGGATTGACGGTTCAACTGGCAGTACAGCTGCTTGAGGCGAACCCCAATGTTGCCTACGCAGAACCCAACTACGTCATGAAGGTGGTTGCTATTCCTGACGACCCGCTCTTCGGCGATCTTTGGGGTCTCAACAACACTGGACAGACAGTCAACGGTGTCGCTGGAACGGTCGATGCCGACATCGATGCTCCCGAAGCGTGGAACATCACCCAGGGAAACGCGAACGTCCTGGTGGGGATCATCGACTCGGGTATCGCCTATGACCACCCCGACCTCGTACCGAACCTGTGGCTGAACCCCGGAGAGGAACAAAACGGCCTCGACGACGATGGCAATGGCTTCGTCGACGACTGGCGGGGGTGGGATTTCGTCAACGACGACAACGATCCCCGCGATGGGAATGGTCACGGGAGCCACGTCGCCGGAACTATTGGTGCCCGGGGGAACAACACCACTGGGATCACCGGGGTTGCGCCCCAGGTGTCGTTGGTGATGGCACAGGCCTGCGATGCCGCCGGTTCTTGTCCTTCCTCCGCTGTGGCAGACGCCCTCATGTATGTGGCTGGTCTCGGCGTTCGGATTGCCAACGTCAGCCTCGGTGGCACGACCTTCAGTCAGGCCCAGTTTGACGCTATCGCCGCCAACCCGGACACGTTGTATGTGGTGGCGGCTGGAAACAGCAACACGGATGTCGACTCGGTCGCCTTTTACCCCTGTGCGTATGATCTTTCAAACATCCTGTGTGTGTCGGCGACCGACGCCAACGACAGTCGCGCCTCCTTCTCAAACTTTGGCGCTTCCGGGGTGGATCTGTCTGCTCCGGGAGTGAACACGCTGAGCACGTATCCATCATTTACGACCCGATTTTCCGATGCCTTCGAAGGCGGTTTCGCTGCCTGGGTGACGGGGGGAACGAACAACACGTGGGCAATCGATTCCTGCCCGACCGGTGCAGTGAATTGTCTGGTCGACAGCCCCGGGTCGCAGTACCAAAACAACACGAACTCTTGGGCTCAAACGGTTGCCAGCATCGATGTGGCAACGGGGGTTGCCGAGTGCTCGGTCTTGTATTCGTTGGCGCTGGAAATGCAGTCGGGCGACGCTCTGTGGCTTGAGGTGTCGACGAATCAGACCAATTGGGTGGCCCTGGTTGGATGGACCGGATCGACCGGTGGCAGTTTCTTCCCGTTCAGGACACCGATCGACGCCTCGGTCGGCTCGCCGATCTACCTCAGATATCGCCTTTTCAGCGACGGGTCGGGCCGGGCCGACGGTGCATACATCGATTCCGTCGAGGTCCGATGTGTCGACACGACAACCACGACCTACAGGTTTCTGAGTGGAACCTCGATGGCCGCCCCCCACGTCGCCGGGACTGCTGCCCTGCTGCAGGCGGTCAGACCAGGCATCACCGCCGCCCAGATGAGGACCATCCTGATGGACACCGTTGACCCGATCGTCGGACTGACCGGGACCTCCGTCACCGGGGGACGATTGAACGCCCATCTGGCAGTTCTCGCCGCAGCGTCCAATGCAGCGCCGGTTGCCGGGGACGATTCGTATGGAGTTTATGTGGACACACTTTTGACGGTGGCAGCTCCTGGCGTGTTGGGCAACGACACTGATGCCGATGGTGATCAGCTGACAGTGTCTGCTTCTGATGCTGCCTCGGTTGAAGGTGGCGTAGTGTCGGTGGCGGCCGGCGGGTCGTTCACGTTTATGCCGGCGGCCGGGTTCGTTGGTTCGGACTCGTTTGGCTACACGATCTCGGACGGTGCGTTGACCGATACCGCGACGGTCACTATCACCGTTTCGGCCCCCCCACCGCCCGGTGGTGGGGGTGGCGGCGGCGGCGGAGAGGTTCTGCTTCCACCATCAGAGACCTGTCCGGATACCCTGGAAGATCCGGGCTTCGTCGACCTCGACGGGTTGTCGTCGGAAGCGCAAGAGGCGGTGACTTGCCTTGTCGCCTACGGCATCACACAAGGGACATCTGCCACAACCTTCTCACCAACGCTCGAGGTCACTCGCTGGCAGATGGCCCTCTTCCTCACTCGACAGGTGTCTGTGCACGGGATGAGTCTGCCAGCGGTGGAACTTCACGGATTCATCGACATCGGCTCGTTGCCGGAGGCGACCCAGGATGCGATAAACCAACTGGCCACACTGGGAATCACCGTCGGGACCAGTCCGACGACGTTTGATCCCATGTCGAGCGTGGCACGTTGGCAGATGGCGTTGTTCCTAACCCGCCTAGCCGATCTGGTCGAGATCCCACTGGACGAGGCACCACCGAGTCCATTCGTGGACGTCGATGGCTTATCAGCCGAGGCTCAACTGGCCATCAACCAGTTGGCCGCGGCAGCGATCGCCCAGGGAACAAGCGACACAACGTTCAGTCCCATGTCGGCGGTGACACGTTGGCAGATGGCGCTGTTCCTAACGAGGGTTCTCACCGCTGGCAGCGTCACACTCGGCTAGGCCTCCAGAGTTGCGACGAGCTGGGCCCAGAGTCGGCGAGGAGTCCGCGGCGAGGCCGCAATTTGTTGGCAAAAGTCGCTAAAAGCTGCGAAGTGAACTCGATAGTCGGAAGGCCGTAAAACCCAACTGGAAACGGGGGTTTTTGAGGGACTGAGCGCAGCTCTGGAGGCTGGTGGTCAGGGACGGCGTCGATCCGTCGACCTCCGGTTTTTCAGATCGGGAGGTTCAGGGTGTCGGGTCCGGGGGCGATTAGTAGGGGAGTCCGCGAGGAGTCGGTGTGGTCTCTGGTCCAGGAGTTACATGACCGACCGGATCGCTTCAGGGAGCAGGAGCCAACCAGTCGATATCAGCGAGAGTGGCCTCCGAGATCGATGTGGGGGAAGTGCCTTGCAGGTGCTCTTTCAGCATCATGGTTTTGACCCGGCTAGCCATCAGCGAACTCACCTGACCCACCGAGTTGGGTTTGGTGAAGGCAAGATGGAACGCCCCGTATCCCACTTTTCTGCGCCACCGGAGGAAGTCGAACCAATCCTTCGGCAACCTCGACCAACCCTTCAGGCCCAGCGAGGTGTAGGCCCCGACCTTGACCTCGCTCCGCAGCAGGGCCAGCAAGGAGTCCTCACTGCGATGCTCCCTCAGCTGGCGACCCGAGACCCACATGGAGTAGCCCCATGCGGCCAGGATCATGAGGGGAAAGATCCGACCGTGGAGGTCGATCGAGGTGAGTGTGCACAGAACCGAAGTCCGGCCGCCGAAGCAACCCGATCCGCCATACCAGTTCGCCATGACGTGTTCCCAAACCGCCCAGACGTAGACGACGACCGGGAGCAAGAAGAACACCTTGGTTCCCCGGCGCCGTGACAACCACAGGGCGAGACCTAGAGAGAGCCCGATACCCAGGGCCAGTGCACCGTGCCCACTCCACACCACGCCGAGCAGCTCTTGCATCTCAGGGAAGAAGAACGACAGGTTGTCGGCGAAGTCGGAGCGTCCCGTGAAAATGAAACCGCCGCTTCTGGCTCCGACCAGGTTGGCGTAGATCTGACCCAAGCCCAGCCCGAAGAGACTGCTGGGTGGGCCACCCAGCGACCCCTGGCTCAGGTAGACGAAGATGTCCTCACCGAAGGCCAGGCCTGCCCCGGTTGCGCCGGCCAAAACGGCAAAGTCGAGAGGCCCGCCCGAGGAGCGGAGTCCGCTCTTTCTCCACCAGAAGTAGACCAAAAGGGGGAGCACCTTCAGGAACTCCTCGCTGATTGGGGCGATGACGTCGGCACGAACGTCGCTGATACCCAGGCCGGTCCCCGAGAGCCAGCGCTGCATGGTGTCCTCGACACCCGTGGCGTCGAGTCCCCAGCCGATCAGGGCCGCCAGGAGAAACACCGGACCCATGCCGAGCATGAAGAACCCGAGCAGAGTCCGCCATCGCACCGTGCGCCATGGCGTCGACACCGCTGTGGTCATGAGAAGAAAGGGAACGCTCCACACACCTATCTCCAGCAGGTTCCAGTCGGTGCGGACCATAAGAAACGTCCAGGAGGCCGCGATTACCACCCACAGAGTGATGTCGAGCGGACTCTGAGCCATGAAACGCCTCCAGACGCGGCGAGGCATGCCCTCAAGGGTCGTCATCGTCACCTCCACCTAGGTCGATGCCGTCCTTGTGGAAGTCGAAGAACTTGTCGATCGTCTTGTTGATCTCATCACCGAGACTCCCGGGCGGCGCGTGCTCGGTCATGATCAGGCCCTTGTACTTGCTCCAAGCCTCCTCGGCCTGCTCTTTGGGGGTGTCTTTGGATGCGATGTCGTACATGTCCTTGTAGGCGAAAAGGGGCCCCTTGCCTGCCTTCTTCTCGATGAAGTCCTTGCCGGCCTTGCTACCGACCGAGGCTCCGGCCGCCCCCAGCGCCCCAACCACGCCGGGATCGTCGACTGCCGAGACCCAACAGTCGACACAGAGGCCACTCAGCAGATGTTGGACATCGACTGCCTTCATGGAGAGATAGATGACACCACCGACCATGAGACCCCAACCCAGGGGGTGGAGACGCATGAGGGCGTTTAAGAGGAGTCGATTGACCTCGGTCACGTGACGATCAGCGACACTATCAGCTAGCAACGAACCGCTCAGCTGAATCCCCCTGATCAGCGTCGGGCTACTCATCGGAGCCGAGGTGCCCACCGGCCAACTCCGGGCAGGGGATCGGGATGCTCCTCTACTTTCCGCTACTGCTGATTTCGTGGGCTCACGTCTACACCGGCTCGGCCTTCTCGGTGTTCCCGATCCCCAAGGCCACCGCAGTACCTTTCGAATGGAGCGGACTGGCCATCCTCTTGGCGGCGACCGCGATCTCATGGGCTGTCGCAGGTGCCGCACGGACCGCCGGAAGCCGAATCCTCGACGCCGGACTTACCGCTTTCGTCCTCTACGCAATGTTCGCAGCGGCAATTAACAGCTGAGACGCGTCACCACGCAACCAACTCCCTGGCGGAACAGGTCGGTCCCGCATTCCAGAAGCCGGCTTGGAGCGGTGACGAGGCCATCCCGCCCCCTACCAGGGTCGCAGCACGCCCGGAGGGACTCGAACCCCCAGCCAGGGGTTTGCCTAGCACGCCCGGCGGGACATGAACCCCCAACCTCCTGATCCGTAGTCAACTTCGGCTCGTCCCATCTGGTTCCCGAACTGGTCGGCGCGCGTCCCGATCGGTAGTGCGTGCTCGGGGGTTCGCCGACCTCGGTCTCCCGGTCCGTCCCGTCTGATCCCGCCGCGTAATCGGGAATCCGGGATCAGGATGTGATCAGCCACCTCCGCGTGCAGTCGCCCCGCGGGCGGTCACTGACTGTAGGTCCGACCGGTTCGTGCCGATTGACATGTAGTGATCCTTCTCGCAGCACCCGTATTGCTAGCGGTGTTGGCGTCGGTCGCGAGGCCGACGGAACTGCGCCAGCCGTCGCCCTCGAACAACGACGTCTCAGGGGAGGCGTTCGACTCGGTTGTGGACGCCGCCCGTGTCGGCGCCGAGTGGGCGTGGACGCGTCTGGTCACCGACATAGACCCCGTGCTGCGTGGCTACCTGGCCCGGCAGGGGTCCTCCGACGTCGACGACCTCGCCGGCGAGACCTGGCTCCACGTCGCCCGAGGTATCTCCCGATTCGAGGGTGACTACGACAACTTCAGGTCGTGGGTGTTCATGGTCGGCCATCACCGCATCATCGACGAGCGAAGACGGCGACGGCGACGCCCCGCAGACCCCACCGAGAGCGAGAAGCTGCTCCGACACGTAGGCACTGTCATTTCGGCGGAGAACGAAGTCATGGATCAGGCCGAGACCGACACCATCCTCGGCCTGCTCGAAGAGCTCACCGTGTCCCAACGCGAAGTCGTGTTGCTCCGAGTCATGGGAGGGTTCGGCGTCGCCGAGATCGCCGGGATCATCGGCAAGAAGCCGGGGGCGGTGCAGGCACTGCAGCATCGGGCGTTCCGGCGTCTCGAGAGAATCCTCGAAAAGGGCGTATGGAAGTGAGACGGCGCGTCGGTGACGGGGGTGTTATGTGGCGCTCAAAGCGAAACCACGCCTCTCAGATCGACCGGCTCCTTGCCGGCGAGTCCGTCCCCGAGATGGGAAACGGGATCGTCGAGCTGGTCGATCGTCTTCGCTCGGAGCTGGATCGGCAGGAGACACCCGCCGTTCTGGTGACGACGCTGACGGCCGAGGCGAGGCAGGTTGAGAGCGCTCCGTCCGGAACAGGGAACCGGACGCCCAGCCCCCTACCCCCACGATGGAGGAAACGCGCAATGTTTACTACCTTCCTGTCATCGCTGATCGGCAAACTGGCGATCGGCACGGTGGCTCTGGCCACCACCACTGGCGGCCTCGCCGCCACCGGCAACCTGCCCGATCCCGTCCAGGATTGGGCCGCCGAGCGGCTCAGCGAGGTCGGGATCGAGATCCCGGTCGGCGACGAGTCGGACATAGACACCGAGGACGGTCGGTCCTCAGACGTCCTTGACGTCATCGAAGGCACCGATCCCGAGGATCGGGACCAGGAGTTCGGCGAAGCCGTCGCCGATACCGCCTCCAACGGAGCGTCCACCGAAGGACGCACCCGGGCGGAGGACGGCGCCGACAATGCAGGCGAGAATGACGACGTCGCCGAGGAGTTCACCGGCGGCCCCGATGAGCTCGAGCTCCCCGAGCAGGCCGGTACTGACGAGGACGATGACGACGAGCTCCCGGGGGAGTCGGAGTCAGGTTCCGACAACGCCGAGCAAAGAGGCGACTCAAGGCCGTAGCCCCGTTTCTCGACGAGAACTCCGAGGGAGGGCGTCGCAACGCCCTCCCTCTCGCGTTCCCGGCTCCGGGAATTTCGATCAGAAGCTCCCGGCCAGGCTGATGACCGTCTCCAGCGCTCTGCCTCCTGCTCAAGCCGCGGCAGGTTGTCAGGCTTGCACCCGTCGCTCGCGAAGCGGAGATCGATCAGGAGGTGATAGGCCAGAATCCATAACAACGCTTGCGATGCCCAATGGAGGTTCCCGCCACTTCCGACGTCGCCCTCGCGGACGAGGCTATGTGCAACCTGATTCCGAGAGTCGATTGTCCGATTAAGAAACAGATCTCGACCCAGCTAGGCAGCTAACGATGCGCCAGCTTCGTCACTCTCACGCCACCGCCCTTCTTCGTGCGGGCGTGCACCCCAAGGTCGTCCAGGAACGCCTTGGTCATTCGAGCATCGGGGTCACTCTTGACATCTACAGCTCGGTCCTCCCGACCATGCAGCGAGAAGCGGTCGAACGTCTGATCGCTTTGATCGACGGGTGATAGGCGCCCGATAGGCGCCCAGTCCATCGACCAATCGAGACCCAGGCGACGGAAGCCCAAAAACGGCAAGGGATTGGTTGGCACGCCCGGGAGGGATTTGAACCCCCAACCTCCTGATCCGTAGATCTCCAAGGGGTGTCCGCAGGCGTCCACGGGATTCCATCCAGTCCGGAGTGGAACGGTTTCTTCTCCGAAGGCGTCCATGGATGTCCGAAGCAGTCCACGGCGAATGGCTCCCTACTTGGCTCCCGACGCGAGATCGCGCCATCGCACTCAGGCTCTGAACGTCTGTTGTGCTTGACTGTCGAGATGGAGTATCCGAGGGGTCGACGGTTCGAGCCTCGTGACAGCAAGTAGCGGCACGACTGGGAGGCACGACCATGGTTGACACCGCGAACGAGGATCCGCTCAAGGACCTGTTCGACTTTCCCCTTCTCGAGGCGATGTACGGGAGGCGCGCCCGCCGGTTTGGCATGGGTATGGAGATCCCTTCGGGGCCGCTGGCGTTCAGATCGAGCGCCGAACCCGCTCCGCTGAACGAACTCGAGCATGCGGTGCTCGTCGCCGCCGGAACCGGAGTCACTGGGTGGAATTTCGGTGTGCCGTTCGGTCCGGATCGCCCGAATTCACATGCCCACTACACGCAACGATTCACCGGGCGGACCGCACCCACCGCCGCCGGGTTCGGCACCCCTGTGCTGTTCCACACCGACGACGAAGGCACCTATCTCACCAATACCCGCGACACCACGCCGACAGGCGTCCGGGAGTTGGAAGGGGCCGACGACGTGCAACGGATCCTGGAACTGGGCCGCCAGCGCACCACCCAGTTGTCCGAACGGAGGCTCGATCTACCGGCGCAGCCACCGCACATGCTCCCCCCCAACCTGTGGATGGCCAATGCACCCGGTTCAACCCTGTTCATGCCCGTCGGTGATGCGAGCGAGCAAGTGTTGGGGTTTCTGGCCATGACCCTCGCCAACGGCAACTTCATCGTTGATGACGAGGCGGGCCGTCCCGCCGGTGACCTTGCCCCGTTCGTCCGCAGCGGGCTGCTCGATGAGTCCAAGGTCTCACCTCTCTCGGTGTTGCAGCAGATGGCTTACGAGGCCAACACCGCCGAGCTCAGTTTCATGGCCCACAACGTGGTGCTGACCATGCAAGCGATGGGCCTCGGCGGGTTGTTCTTCAATGGCATCAACCGCTGGAGTGTCCTGGGAGCGTTTGCCGCCGACGGCATCACCGGGCTCGGGTTCCGGTTCGTAGACGACGAACGCTGGACGCTGCCCAACCCGGTCGGTCTCGACGGCATATACGAGGCGCTGTGCCCGCCCTACCAGCCCGACATGCGGACCGCTGCGCACGTGTTCGCCGAGCGCAAGTTCGGCCCTGGCGGCACTTACGACCCCTCGACTCCGGGCCCGTGGAAGGACGCGGCCAAGATCAAGGCCGGCGTCGAGCCTTACAGCGATGAGTTCGTCGCGTGCTTGGGGGAGGTCGCCCAGTACATCTACGACACGCATGGCCGCTTTCCGTCGACATACACCACGATGGTTCTCACCGGGTATGTGCAGGCCGTACATCTCGACACCGACTATTACGACACCCACTACCAACCGGGCGCGTACCTGCCGACCCACAGCCGGCACTGGGCGCGCTGGCACTCCCCCCACGACGGAAGCTGACCCGATGTTTTGAGCCGGCTCAGCTAACGCCCGGCGCGCGAGCGGTGACGATCTCGGTGGGGACGAGCATCTGCACCAGGTACTCCCGCCGGATGTCGGCGAAGCCGAGCTCCCCGAGCACGGGCGCGGCCAGGACGCCGCGGCAGTTGGCGGTCAGCGGGATCCCGCGCTCATAGAGAGCGTCCCAGATGCGGTGTCGGCGCCGCTCCCCCTTGGTCATGTTCGAAAGGACGAGCCGTCCGCCGGGGCGAAGCACTCGGCGAAACTCGGCCAGCGCGCGCTGGATGTCCTCGCGCGGAAGCAGGTCGAGCATGTAGCTGTTGACGACGAGTTCGAAGCGCTCCTCGGCGAACGGCAGCTCGAGAGCGTCGCCACGCCCGATCTCGACGCCGGTGAGGCCGGCTCGATCGATGCGCGCTCGCGCCCGGGCGAGCATGCCTTCCGCGAGATCGACGCCGACCGTGCGTCCGGAGGGGTTTCGCCTCGCCAGCGAGACGAGCTGCGACCCGGTGCCGATCGCCACCTCGAGGATCGCCTCCCCGTCGCGCACCGCGGCCTTCTCCAGGAGCCTTCGCCGCGCTCTGGACTCGGCCAAGCCCGCCCACAGCTCGTAGACCGGCGCGATCTTCGAGTAGAAGGCCAGGTCACACTGGCGGCCCTTTCGCACCTCTAGGACCTCGCAGCGCCAATCTCGCGGCGCAGGATCGCCGGGGGGCGAGGCGCACTTCACCGCCGGCTCCTCGCCTTCGGAGCGCTCGCGCGAGGAGCGGCGCCCTCGAGGAAGGCACCGGTGACGAGATCCGGGATCGCCTCCAGCGTCGGCCACGCTCCGCCCGATCCCCAGTGCTGAAGGAGGGCGAGCTCACCGAGGCCGGTGAAGATGAGCGCGAGCTGGTCGACGGGAAGGTCCGCCCTCACCTCGCCGCGATCGACCCCGTCGCGCAGGATCGCGAGAACGCTCTCGATGAACGGCGCCGCAGCCGCGAGAATGTTGGGGTAGAAGCGCGGGTCGGCGGTGAGCACCTCGCGCACTAGGACGCGCGCGAAGTCCTCGTGCTCGCGGACCCACTCGACCTTCGAGCCGAGGATCGCCCGCAGCCGCTCCGCCGTCGGCGCGCCGCTCCGAGGGCGCTCGGCGCCCCCGGCCGCACGGGCGCAGGCCTCCTCGACGACGGCCAGGAACAGCGCTTCCTTGGAGGGAAAGTGGTTGTAGACGGTTCCCTTCGCAAACCCGGCCGCGAGCGAGATCTCGTTGATGTTCGCGGCATCGAGCCCGGCGCGTGCAAACTCGGTCGCTGCCGCCTCCAGCAACCGAGCGCGGTTCGTCTCTCGCTGTTCGACCGTGACTCTCATAGTTTTATGGGTGACTACCCACCCACAAAACTAGCAATCATCCATCACGGTCGCAACCCCGAGAGTGGTTGTGACCGGTACTCATGGCCCCGCACCGGATCGTCCGAGAGCTCGTAGCAGCTCATCCGCTGGTCAGCACTTCATTTGAGCGAATTCGGTAACCGCTACAACGAATTGCGCGTGAGGTAACTGGTCGCGTCCACGTAATCGCGCTCGTCGGCGAACAACTTGTCGGGCACGCTGCTGTGACGATCCGGTGGTTGCAGCCGGGTGACTCTCCTTTGCTACGTACCGCCTACGTGGATGTAGAGGCGACCTTGCCCGAGTATCAGGGCCGAGGAATAGGAACCGCGGTGATGCGTTATCTGGCGTCGGTCGTTACCGACTGCGACATCGCCTGCCCTTAAGACCGAGCGGCGCGTTTTACGAACACTTAGCTGGGAGGAATGGCGCGGGCCGCTGGCGGGCCGATCAGGTGAGGGCTTGATCCCGACGCCTGACCAGAAGGGGATCATGATCCTGCGACTGTGCGGATCGCCGGTCCTCGATCTCGATGCCTTGTTGACGATCGAGGTCCAGCCAATGCGGATCTGGTGAACACCCTGCCCAAACCGGACTTGGGAAGTTCGGTGACGGCCAGCGCATAACGCGCGCCATACAGGCCACACGGAAAGCACTTGACGCGCGCATAACCGGCCTCATTCGGCGCTACCTTGTGCGCCTGACGGGCGTCCGTTACACCGGGCTCGTGGTTTTCTGTTTTAGTCTTTCGTAGGGGGTTTGGCCGCCGAGACCGCCGTGGGGTCGGTGGTAGTTGGAGAAGTCCTCCCATTCTTGGAGCTTGTCGTTGAAGAGCTGGGTGTCGTCGATGACGACTCCGTCGAGCATCCGGTAGAACTCTTCGGCGTCGATACGGTGGGACCGTTCGACTTTGCCGTTGAGTCGGGGGGTGGCCGGTTTGATGTAGACGTGGCTGATGCCCCGGTCTAAGACGTGGTAGTGGAACTGGGTGGCGAACTCGGCGCCGTTGTCGGTCTGGATCTTCTCCCCCCGGAAGGGGAGCTCGGCTAAGAAATGGTCGAGGAACTGGATGGCGGTCTGCTGGTTGCAGCGGGGATAGATCCGCAACACCCGCAGCCGGGTGCAGTCGTCGATCGCGGTGAACTGGTAGTGCTTCTTGCGGGAGCCTTTGAGCGGGGCGATGAACTTCACGTCGATCTGGACCTGGTGGCCCGGCTCGGGCTTCTCGTAGCGCTTCCAGCGCTCGCGGTACCGCACGTACCGCTGAGACGCCGGCAAGCGGCCGAGGCCCAGCCGCCGCAGGATCCGCCAGATCCCGGACTGGCTGAGCGAGATGTCGTGGTAGCGCCTCAGGTACATCGCGATCTTCAGCGGGCCGAAGTGGTAGTGCTGCCGCAGGTAGATGATCTTCCCGACGACCTCGGTGCTCGTGGAGCGCGGGCTGCGCCGCGGCCGCGACGAGCGGTCACGCAGGCCGTCGAGGCCGAGCTGCGCGTAGCGGCGGCGCCACTTGTAG
>DATLEZ010000002.1:0-14366 GCA_035525055.1 Acidimicrobiia bacterium
GTTGGGGCTCCTGCGGGATCACTATGACCAGTTCGAGATCGTCGGCGGTCACGAGATCCGGTGGACGATCCGGACGGACACATGTGGGTGACCATTTGGATTGTCGAGTCGGACTAGTTCGCTCTGATCAACACTTCCCGCAGGAATTTCCCGGTGTAGCTCTCCCCCACTTCGGCCACTTCCTCCGGGGTCCCCACTGCGATCACCCGTCCACCCCCCGACCCCCCTTCCGGCCCCAGGTCGATGACATGGTCGACGGACTTGATCACGTCGAGGTTGTGTTCGATGACCAGCACCGTGTTGCCGGCATCAACCAGGCGTTGGAGCACATGCAGCAGCTTGCGGATGTCTTCGAAGTGCAGCCCGGTGGTGGGTTCGTCGAGGATATAGAAGGTCTGGCCGGTGGAACGTTTGCCCAGTTCGGATGCCAGCTTGATCCGCTGGGCTTCACCACCGGAGAGGGTGGTGGCGGGCTGGCCGAGACGGATGTAGGTGAGTCCCACGTCGTAGAGGGTCTGGAGGATGCGGGCGATCTTGGGCTGGTTCTCGAATAACTCGAGGGCCTCTTCGACGCTCATGTCCAACACGTCGGCGATGGTGTGGCCCTTCCAGGTGATCTCGAGGGTCTCGCGGTTGTAACGCTTGCCCCCGCAGATCTCACACGGCACGTAGACGTCGGGCAGGAAATGCATCTCGATCTTGATGGTCCCGTCGCCCGAACAGGCATCACAGCGGCCCCCGGAGACGTTGAAGGAGAACCGCCCCTGCTTGTAGCCCCTGGCCCTGGCTTCGGGGGTGAAGGCATACAACGCCCGTATGTGGTCGAACATCTTGGTGTAGGTGGCCGAGTTGGACCGGGGGGTGCGGCCGATGGGTGACTGGTCGATGTTGATGACTTTGTCGATGGCTTCGATCCCGGTGATCTTCTTGTGCCGCCCGGGGACCGACCGGGAGCGGTAGATGTGATAGTGCAGGGCAGTCGAGAGGATGTCTTCGACCAGGGTGGACTTGCCCGAACCGGACACCCCGGTGACGGCGATGAACTGTCCGAGCGGGAAGGACACGTCGATGTCGGCCAGGTTGTGTTCGGTGGCCCCGTGGATCGTGATCTCCCCACCCTTGCCGATCCGGCGGGTCTCGGGCACCGCGATCGACCGCCGCCCCGCCATGTAGTCACCGGTGATGGAGCGGGGCTCGGCGCAGATGTCTTCGAGGCTGCCCGAGGCGACGATGTAGCCGCCGTGTTCGCCGGCTCCGGGGCCGATGTCGACGATGTGGTCGGCGGTGCGCATCGTGTCTTCGTCGTGTTCGACGACGATCAGTGTGTTCCCCATGTCCCGCAGCCGGATGAGGGTTTCGATCAGCCGCTGGTTGTCCCGCTGGTGCAGCCCGATGGACGGTTCGTCGAGGATGTACAGCACCCCCACCAGACCCGAGCCGATCTGGGTGGCCAGCCGGATCCGCTGGGCCTCTCCCCCGGCCAGGGTGGCAGCAGACCGGGCCAGGGTCAGGTAGTCCAAGCCGACGTCCAACAGGAAGGACAGCCGGGCCCGGATCTCTTTCAGCACCCGTTCGCCGATGGTGGCTTCCCGTTCGGTGAGTTCGAGGCTTTCGAAGAACCCGAAGGCGTCGCGTAGCGAGCGGGTGGCCACCTCGTGGATGCTCTGGCCGCCGATCGTCACTGCCCGGGCCACCGGGTTGAGCCGGGCCCCGCCGCAGGTGTCACAGGGCACTTCCCGCATGTATTCCTGGTAGTACTCCCGTGCCCCGTCGGATTCGGCACCTTCATGGCGGCGTCCCAGCCACGGCAGGATCCCCTCGTAGGTGGCCGAATATTCCCGCTTGCGTCCGAACCGGTTGGTGAAGGACACCTTGACCTTGGCCTCCCCGGTGCCCTCCAGCACCGCGGTCCGGGCCGAAGCCGGCAGCGTTGACCAGGGGGCGTCGAGATCGAAACCCAGCTGTTCGGACAGCCCTTCCAGCATCCGCTGGAAGTACTGCATCCGGTTGCGACCCGACCACGGGTGCACCGCTCCCTCGCGGATCGACAGGTCCGGGTTGGGGATCGCCAGTTCGGGATCCACCTGATAGCGGGTGCCGATCCCCGAACAGGCCCCACAGGCTCCATAAGGGCTGTTGAACGAGAAGTTGCGGGGCTGCAGTTCTTCGAACGAGAAGCCATCCAAAGGACACGACAGCGCCTGAGAGAAGGTCATGGTGGGTCCGTCGACGATCTCGATGTCCACCACCCCTTCGGTGAGCCCCAGTGCGGTCTCCAGTGACTGGGTGAGCCGCTGGTCGATTCCGGGCTTGGACACCAGCCGGTCGACGATGATCTCGATGGTGTGCTGGAAGTAGCGGTCGAGCTTGATGTCTTCGGTGAGGTCACGCACGTCACCATCGATCCGGGCCCGGGCAAAGCCCTGAGAAGCCAGTTCCTTCAGCTGCTGTTCATATTCGCCTTTGCGCCCCCGAACGATCGGTGCCAGCACCTGGAAACGGGTTCCCTCCTCCAGTTCGAGGATCTGGTCGACGATCTGCTGGGGGGTCTGTTTGACCAGCGGGGTGCCGTCGTTGGGACAGTGCGGGATGCCGATGCGGGCATACAGCAGCCGCAGGTAGTCCCAGATCTCGGTGACGGTGCCCACCGTGGACCGAGGATTGCGGGAGGCCGTCTTCTGGTCGATGGAGATCGCCGGGGACAGCCCTTCGATGAAGTCGACATCGGGCTTGTCCATCTGCCCCAGGAACTGCCGGGCGTAGGCCGAGAGAGATTCAACGTATCTCCGTTGGCCCTCGGCGTAGATTGTGTCGAATGCCAACGACGACTTCCCCGAACCGGACAGCCCCGTGAAAACGATGAGGCGGTCCCGCGGCAATTCCAGCGAGACATTCTTGAGATTGTGCTCACGAGCACCACGAATCAGGATCGTGTCCGACGACACCGCACCAACTCCACCGCTGTAGAACGACGTGAGTGTAGTTCAGGTCGAAGGCGAACGCATGTTCGACATTGCGCTGCGTATTTCTCGCGGTCTTCCAGCTCCGGACCCCAATCGATGACGGCCGACGCTGGCGCTGACAGTTTCATCTCAAAACGGGTTCCTACCGAGCGAGACGAGCCCGAACGGACGGCGCGTGGTGGGGCGATCTCGGTCAGTGTGGAGCCCCTGCAGAGAATAAACAGAAAGATTCTCTCCAATATGTGGCGTCCGAAATCTAGAGACGCCTCGGACCAATGAGCGACAACCTCGCTCCAGCGGGCCGCAGGTCTAGGCGCATGGTGTACACGGGTTTTTCGGCGGTCATCGCCCACGGAGTGGGCGTCGCCACGGTGCTCGTTCTCACCCCAATACTCGTACGCCATCTCGGCGGCGTCCAATTTGGGATCTACGCCACGATCACGTCCACGGCGGCCTGGTTAGGCCTCGCTCACCTCGGGCTCGGTCCAAGCGTCCTCAACGAATTATCAACGGAGAGCGTCCTCCACTCACCCCGCCGAGGCATGGCCATAGTCTCAAGTGCGACCGCCCTCCAACTGGTCATCGCCGGCGTCACACTGCTGGCGATAGTCGCGACAAGCCCGCTGATCTCCTGGGCAACGGTCTTCAACGCTCCCGATGAACTCGACCGCATCGTTTCGGCTGCAACCCTGATCATGCTCGTGATGGTCGTCCTGCAGATACCGCTAAGCCTCGGCAGAACGGCATTCGAGGCCCATCAGCGCGGCTACGTGACACAGGGCTGGCAATTGGCATTCCACCTGCTCAGATTGACGACGGTCTTGATCACGGTTGCTCTCGGCGGTTCTCTGGTGGTCGTCATCCTTGCCATGACCGCACCCGCCCTAGTTGTCCGGATCGCAGAATACATTCACGCCTTCCGGATTTCGTACCCTGAACTACGGCCACGTCGCGGTTCGGTATCCTGGCGCAAGGGTCGTTCCCTTGTGGGTGCGGGAGCCGACTTCTTTGTTCTCGCCTTGGCGAGCCAGGTCATCATGAGTACTGACCATCTCGTTATATCGCACGTGATCGGACCCGCAGCCGTTACCCCATACGCCGTCACGTCAAGCCTCACACAGCTACCCACGATTATCACCATTCTCGCCCTCCAGGCGGCGTGGCCCGCCTATCGAGAAGCGGCGACCACAGACATCCCCTGGCTGCGACGGACGCATCGCCACATGAGCGTGCTGGGTGTTGGACTCGCGGCGGTCGTTGGCGCAATTCTGCTGTTCTGGGGCCGAGACATCATCGAGTGGTGGGCTGGTCCTGCGGCGGTGCCGACCTTCGGCCTTATCGCATGGATGGTGGGCATTACAATCATCCAAGGAGTGCTACTGCCGAGGGAACGACTGCTGATCGGCCTAGGTCGGACGAGGTTCAACGCTCTCATCGGTGCTGGCAACGCTGCAATCAATCTTCCAGTTTCAATCGCGCTCGCAAAGATTTTCGGATCTACAGGTGTGGCTATGGGAACCGCAGTCGGTTATCTCGTACTCGGCGGGTTCATCCTCGTCGCTACCCGACGCCGTCTCAGCACGCTGACGGCCACGGATGAGCAGGCGTGAAAGGGTCTATCGTTATAGCCAACGGCAGGTTGTCAGTTTCGGCGCAGGAACGAACTTTCGAGTGGCATGCGATCCTGGCCAACAGAAGGCTATTTCGCGGCTGCACTCACGGTCGGAGAGAGATCACCTTCTCCGACGGCGTTGACGGCGGAAATCCGGTAGTAATACACGACACTCTTGCTCGTTGACCTGTCCTGGTAGTTCGTCACGGTACCGACCTCGACCAAGAGAGCTTCTTCCCCCGGGGATATACCTCTATAGATCAGGTAACCCGTGACGGGAGAGCCTCCGTCCAACGATGGTTCCGACCACGACAGTACGACGCCTTTGCCTCTCGACGCCGTGGCAGCGGAGACGTTGTCGGGCGCGCCGGGTGGAGCTAGCGGAATGACTGAGACTTCGTTGGAGCGGGATCCTTCGCCGATGTCATTGACGGCGGTGACTTGGTAGTAGTAGGTGACACCAGGAGTGACGACGGTATCGGTGTAGGCGAGAACATCACCAACCGTGGCATACAGACTGGCAGAACCAGAGGAAGTGCCCCGATAGATGTTGTAGCCAGTAATAGACGACCCCCCGTCTGCAGGAGCGGTCCACGACAGATCAACAGCAGAGGCATCAGCGACCGCGGTCAGAGTGGGAGCCGCCGGAGCCTCCGGACTCGGTAACGGTTCGGCAGCGCCCCCACCACCAAGGAACACACCATTGATGAGAGCATTAGCACCGGCCACATGATCAACCGTGACCGTCACCGTTCCAGCAGCCGCCACACTGATCGGAAAATGCATCCAAGCACCGTCGTGGAAGCTGGTCGAAAGATTCACCGTCTGAAGCCCAGAACCATCATCCACAGTGACCGTCTGCCGCCGATCAAACGACGCCCAGTCCATCGCATACAAATGCAGATCCCCCGCATACGCCGTATCGAAGGTCAAACGAAATCGGATCTGAGCCAGATCCCAATAGCCGGTCGCTCGCCGTTCCAATTCATCCGGAGACTCCAAGGCCCGCACATCCGTAGTCGACCCCTGCGAATCACGACTACCCACATCCAAAGACAACGACGCCTGAGGCAACGACACCAGATCCCCAGTCCCATTCCACGCCAACAACGCATACCCATCCACCCCGTACGAACCCACCCAATCCCCCTGGGGGTTGGTCCCAACCGATACGCTCACTTGATCACTTCGGGACGCACCGTCAGTGTCGGTAGCGGTGGCAGTCACTGTATAGACACCACCTGCCATCACACTGCTGTCCCAGGCCATCGACCAGCCATCTGCCGGATCGGAATCGGTGAACACGAGCCGGTCGTTGACGAAGAAGTCGACTGTTGCGACGCCCACGTCGTCGGACGCCTCGACGGTGACTTGGACGACCCCGCTGACAGCAGCGCCATCTGCGGGACTCGTGATCGAAATCGTCGGTCGGGGATTCCAGGTGGCAGCAACCTGGGCCGACCGAAGGGCGTTGACGAGAGGCTCGCTCGTGTTGTCTGGGTCATTGGCCCACCGGCCGTGCCCGACACAATCGCCATTGGCGTCGTCTGCCCACGTTCCATCGGGGCATTCGCCCATGACCTCGAGAATCTCTTCGACGTCGTTCCGGGTCAGACTGGGATTCTCGGCAACCACCAGGGCAGCGACACCGGCCACGTGTGGCGCAGCCATGCTGGTGCCCGTGTTGTTCTGATAGCCACCGCCAACCCAGGTCGAATAGATTTCGGTGCCGGGAGCGGTTACATCGATCGGATCCCCGTAGTTGCTGTACTCGGCGAAAGTGTCATCACAGTAGATGAAGAAGAGGAGGCATCCTGCGTTGCCGCCCGGTTCGCCATCGAGGTCGGTGATCGCCGAGACCGTGATCACTTCGGGATAGGCCGCGGGAACGAAGCCTGTGGCGTCTATCGTGGAGTTTCCGGCGGCGGCGATGTAAATGATGCCCGCGGCCGTCGAGTTGCAAACTGCCTCCCGCAGGGCACCATCCTGGCAATTGCTCGCCACTCCCTCTTCCCCGAGGCTCATGTTGGCGACTCGTACATCGTTGGCCGGGTCGCCATCGAGGGTCAAGCCAGTGATGTGATCGATGCCGCAGATCACTTGCGATGTGGTTCCAAACCCAGAGTCGTCGAGGACCTTGACAGGGACAAGCCGCGCCGAGTGTGCAACACCCACGATGCCCTCTCCGTTCCCTCCCACACCAGCAGCGATCCCGGCCACATGTGTGCCGTGCCCATGACCATCCTGAGGTGGTCCGACGCCGAGACAGTTGACACCGAGGTCCGTATCGAGGTTCGCAACGAGATCGGGATGGGCAAGATCGATGCCCGTATCGAGGATGGCGATACGGATCCCGGCTCCGTCGAAGCCGGCCTCATGAGCGTCTGATTTCGTGGGGTGCCTCGCCTGGATGCGCCTGACCCCAAAGGGGACCGTCTCGCTCGTAACACTCACAACACCGTCAGGGACGATGGTCCGAACGTTGGGATTGTTGGCCAGCGCTTCTGCCGCTTGGTTCGAACCTCGGAATACGAATCCGTTCAGGACATGTTGGAAAATATCACCAGACTCGCCACCGGCAGCACGGGCGAGCGCTGCCGCATGGCGGAGGGCTTCGACCTCAGGGTTCAGAGTGACGATCCATTGGGACTCGCTCGCAGCATCGTTCCTAGGCGGGGCTGGTTCTTGCGCTAGAGCACCGGTAGCGGGCGCTATCAGAGTCAACACTGCAATGGCGACATTGCTGAATCGACGCATGCTGCTCATGTCGAGAGCTTCCCTTCGTATTGCGAACCAGAGTACGCAAACGCCACGGGGGGGGCCGTGAAATGATTCGATAGTCCTACCAGAAGTCATTACGAATGTAGAGACTGCGCGGTGAGTTGGGGATGCGCTCGCTGGCGGTAATGCCTGGGTGAGGGTCAGGGCCCCTCGATACTCGGTGATGTTCAACGTCGCCGAGCAAGGAAGGGGCCCTGATGGAGCCCGATCGTATGTCTGTTCGTCTGCATCTGCTTCGCATCCGAGTGATCGCCGTGCTGGTGGATGCGATCGAGAAGCTGATCGTCGAAGTCGCCGATGTCCGCCGGGTCCTCCGCTGTCCCCACTGCGGGTTCAGGACTGCCCGGGTTCATGACAGTCGCCGGTTCAGCATTCGAGATCTGCCGTCGCATGGCCGATCCACCGATCTGATGTGGGTACGCCGCCGGTTCTCATGTGGCGAGTGCGGGGAACGGTTCTGGGAGGACCATCCCGAGATCATCATCGGCCGTCGTACCCATGTGACCCGCCGGCTGGCCCGTCAGCTGGTCAAAGACGCCAACGTGATGTCGATCCGGGAAGTGGCGCGCCGCCACAACCTTCCGTGGCATTTCATCATGGGGTTGACCCGGGACTGGTCAGACCGGATCGCTCGGCAGCGTCGCCGTCGCCGCTGCCGGGTCCTGTTGATCGATGAGACCAGCCTCCGCCGCGGACATCGATACGTCACCGTGGTGATCAACGGTGACACTGGCGAGACCCTGGGGATCGTCGCCCACCGCAACGCTGCTGCCCTTTCGGGATTCCTCCTGGCCCAAGGGCACCGATGGCTCAAAGGCGTCAAGGTCGTCGTGTCGGACGGGTCCGGGTCGTACCGGTCGGCCATCACCCAGCATCTCGGTCATGCCACTCATGTTCTCGACCGTTTCCACGTGGCCAGATGGTTCGCAGCAGGGATGATCGAAGTCCGCCGACGGATCCAACGGATCGGCCCCCACGGCACCCGCCCCGCCTACGAACCCGACATCTTCCGATCCCGGTTCCTCCAGCTCACCCGCTTCGACCAGCTGTCCGACCAGCGGATCGAGGCCCTGGGGCGAGTCCTCGCCGACAGGCCAGAACTCGAAGCAGCCTGGCGGATGCTCCAGCACCTCTACGGCATCCACCTCGCCGAAGACTCCGACGAGGCCAACCAGGCGCTCGGAGCGTTCATCGACATCTACCAGCAGACTCCACTGGTCGAGTTCGACCGGCTCATCGAGACGCTCCTTTCCATGACACCGGACGCATCACCAACGGGACAATCGAAGGGACCAACAATCGTCTCGGCGTCCTCAAACGGGTCGCCTACGGGTTCGTCAACGTGTCGAACTTCGCCGCCCGAGCGCTCCTCGCCACCCCCGGCATGCCAACATCACCATGACCGAGAATCGAGGACCGTCCCACCTCAACGCGCAGATCCCGAATGTAACCAAGGCCCTTCCCGACTCCTCCACTTGCGCGGCCCCGAAAACGTGGAATCCGGTGCCAGCCGGCGCGCGGCTGCA
The DNA here is from genome assembly GCA_035525055.1 of Acidimicrobiia bacterium. GTDB lineage: Bacteria > Actinomycetota > Acidimicrobiia > Spongiisociales > ZC4RG35 > DATEEG01. Next base: position 8,883 of record DATLEZ010000002.1, read on the forward strand.
TCACGGTCCCCCACTTCAACGGACCCCCGACTCAACACCGAATCAGATCGAGGATGTGCGTTCCAGGAGTGTTCGATCCTCCTCGGATACCGCTCGTCCCGCGATCCGTCGGTAATGCGCTCGGAAAGTACGGGCCGTCGTGATCCAGTCGAATTGGTCGACCCGTGAATGCCCCCGGTCGATCAGCTCCCCACGAAGTCCTTCGTTAGTCCACAATCTCTGGACAGCGGAGGCGATCTCCTGCACGTCTTCTGGCTCGAAGAGGATCGCTGCGTCCCCTGCCTGCTCTGGCAAAGAGGTCACATTGGAACATGCGACCGGAACACCGAACCGAAAGGCTTCCCACATGGGAAAGCTGGCTGCTTCGAACTCTGTCGGTATCACAGTGGCCCGGGCGCCGGCATAGAGCGAGACCAGCTCTTTCGAGGAAACCACGCCCAGGAATTGAACTTGATCCGAGAGCTGTAGCCGTCTAATCCGCCTTTCGATGGTCCTGAAGTGACCGGTCTTCATGCCTGTACACACCAGCGGAACCTCGATGCCTTGGTTCCGCAAGAGAGAGAGAGCCTCCAGGAGTCGCAGATGATTCTTGTGTGGCCACGTCGCTGCCGGATAGAGAAGGTACTCCGTAGGGAGGTCATATCCAATGTCCGAAATGCCGACCGGTGATGGCTTGGCGTATGCGTCGACGGGAGCTGCCAAGGGAACGACGACCACCTTCTCTTCGGGAAGTTGGTAAGAGGCGATGACGTCATTCCGAACCCATCGAGACGCGACCGCCACCAGCGTGCTGGTCGAACACAGCGTGCGATAGACAATTTCTCGGGAGCGGTACTCCTCCGCTGTGAAGAAGTGCGGCATGTGCAGGTGCTGGAGATCGTGTGGGTGGTAGATGGAGGGGATGGCGGTGCGGAATCCTCGCTGGAGCGGAAAATGAATGACATCGAACCCCGCGGCTTCGATGGTCGCGTCAGCTGCTGGAACGGCGTTGGTCGCAGGCTCTCTTAGCAGGGCGCGTTTCGCTTCCAGGCAAGACGCGGCGACTCGTGGAAGGCTTCGACTCACCGCGCGCCACGCTCGGCGTATTGCTGGCCGCCGATAGGGCACCGTCATGACTCGACACGGTCCCGCGATGTGACCACGGATCCAAGTGTCAAGGCCCTCGTAGGCGATGAACACATACTCCTCGGAGCCGTCCGTGAGTTGAGACAACCCGTGCGCCAGACCTACGACGACACTCTCTACTCCCCCGCTCTCGCCCGAGATAAGTCGGGCGTCGATCGCAACGCGAAGAGATGTTTCCTCCGAGTTCCGCATACACCCACGCTTTCGACGGAGTGGGAGGAAACGCGACATCTGAACGCTGCCTCCTGACGGGTTGATGCTAGCCAGCGACAGCAACCGGTCTCCTAGTACGGGCTGCTTGACTGAGGTCTGACCTAATCTCTCGTCCGACCTACTGGAGGCCGTTTGGATCTCTATGTCATCGGTGCCGGTGGCCTTGCCCGCGAAATGGCCTGGCTCGCACAGTCTCTGGGGATGAGCGTCGTCGGATTCGTTGATGTGACGGCCGGTTCGGTGGATGGATACCCGGCCATCACTGACGACGAACTCCTTCATCGATCAGATGCTTACTCCGCGGTGGTCGGGCTGGGAACACCAGGTCCTCGAGCAGGCGTCGTGAACCGTTACGCCCAACAGGAGCATGTGGACTTTCCCACGCTGGTCCATGAGTCCGCAACAGTCCAAGGGCCGTGTGAGATCGGGCGCGGCACCTGCTTACAGGCAGGCGTGCGTTTGACGGGGGATATCGTCATCGGAGACTTCGTGCTCTTAAACCTCAATGTAACCGTTGGCCACGACGCGGCGATTGATCCGGGTGTTGTGGCTAACCCGGGTGCCACCATCTCAGGGGGTGTGAGAATTGGCCGGTCTGCGCTTATCGGAACTGGTGCCGTGATTCTGGAAAACCTCACTGTCGGGGAGGAAGCGACCGTGGGGGCAGGAGCAGTAGTCACAAGGGACGTGCCAGCGGGCGTGACAGTGGTAGGCGTACCCGCTCGCCCCCTGCCCTAGGCGAACGTTCGATGAGTGCGGCTAACGCCTCCGTACCCCCAAGTCGCGATCTGCTCAGATTTCCTTTCGCCGGTCGCGCTGGTCCGACTGGAGTATGCGTTCGCTAGCCCCGAACCTGCCGGACGAGAGCACAAACGCGGTCTACCTCTTCGAGACGAAGTTGTGAGAACGTCGGCAAGCTGACCCCGCTAGCACCCAACCTGTTCGTTACCGGGAGATCCACACCTCTTGCCCGGGCGGACTCCCGAAACGGTGGCAGTCCGTGAAGTGGGATGAAGAATGGGCGGGTCTCCACTCCCTGAACCTCAAGTGCTCGACGCAAACCGGCCGCGTCCGTTGGGAAGGTCCTCGCATCGATAGTGATGTTGAAGAGCCACGGCGCCGGCGTCGCCCAGCCAGCACGTGGCTGAAACTCCAATCCTTCGCAGCCGTCGAGCTGTTCGCGATATCTGGCGAAGATGGCCTGACGAGCCTCGAGCATCTCGTCCAAATGCTCCATCTGGGCGCAAAGGAGGGCGCAAGCGACATTCGTCAGTCGGAAGTTGTAGCCGGTGACGGGGAAGTAGTAGCGCCTCTTGGGATCCATGCCTTGGCCGCGCAGCGTACGGAGGCGCAGTTCGAGCTGACGGTCACTCAGGGTCAGGGCACCGCCCTCCCCGCTTGAAATGATCTTGTTGCCGTAGAACGAAAATGTACCGATAGTGGCAAGACTGCCAACGACCCGTCCCCGATACTCTGCCAGATGTGCCTCGGCGGCGTCCTCGACCACCCACAATCCATGGACTCCTGCTAATTCGTTGATGGCATCCATGTCCGCAGGGTGACCGTAGTTATGTACCGCGATGATGCCCCGCGTCCTGGGGGTGACGTTTTCCTCAATTCGTGCAGGATCGATACACCACGTCGCCGAGTCCACGTCCACGAATACCGGCTCTGCCCCCACGTAGCGAACCGCATTGGCCACGGCCACATAGGTCAGCGACGGGACAAGAACCTCGTCTCCCGGCCGAACGTCGAGCGCGAGCAATGCCAAGTGGAGAGCGACTGTGCCGTTGCAGACAGCGATCGACGATTCGGTTCCGCACAGAGCGGCATACTCGCGCTCGAACCTGTCGACAAACTCGCCAGTCGACGAGATCCACGTACTGCGAACGGCTTCGCTGACGTAACGTTCTTCGTTCCCGGACACGTCAGGTTGGGAGAGCGGTATCTGCACGTTCGACTCCAGACGGGGAGGCGAGTCTACGCGCCTCCCTCCGGCCTCAGGACGCTCGGACGACGTGGATCCCGCACACGCCCATCCCCGGCATCTCCGACCACGACTGGTATTCCCGGTAATGATCAGCGATCTCGCGGGGGTCCTCCACCGTCCGTGCCAGACCGCGCTCAATCCAATCCGACTCGTATGAGGAGAAGTGGCCCTGTCGTCGCTCTCCAAACCATCGAATACTGACGAGATCGTGCGCGGGTAGTGGCCGAACAAGGCGCTCGAACATCGTGCGCTCGTCGTAGAAGCGCTGGAAGAAGAATCCCTTGCCCTCACTCTCCTCCTGCGTCCCATAAGGGTCTGAAGAGCGGAACTCGTCACGATGAGAGCGATCGACGGGAACGGTCAGGATTAGGTGCCCCCCAAGTCGCAGGGCGTCATACATCATGCGTACGGCAGCAGTGTCATCGTACGCCCCGCTGATGTGTTCAACCACCGAGATGGACCAGATCGCATCGTAAGAAACGTCCATGGGGAGTTCGTCGATTCGTTTGGTTGCCGGAACGACTCGCGGCTGCTTCAGGGTTGAAGCCATCACGGATGAGGCGGTGGAATCATCGGGGTCCGGATTCAAGAGATCGATGCAGAGGTCAGGATGTCGGCTGGCGTACCAAAAACTGAACAACCGAGGTGAACTTATATCCGCAGCCCGGTTGATCCCATTGGGAAGCTCCGCTGCGACGAATTCGAACTCCCAGTACCGGACGATTGACACAGGGTTGATGAGGTAGGCCCAGCCGAGTGGTTGTCGTGCAATCAATAGGCGAAGGCCCACCGCGCGGCCATAGCCATTGAACACCAGCCCCGGGATGTCATGTGCGATCGCGTACCGTCGCGCCAGTTGCGATCGGGCAAGCAGATGCGGCACGGTCCGCAGTCGCCAACTCATCGTCCTAGCCCTCCTCCCCGCCGAGAAATCAATCGGACCCACCACCCCTTGCCGGGCAATACCTCCTGCGAACCCCCACCGAGTGCGCCAGCACTCGCGATGGCGCGAACTGGAGGGGAGGACCGACGTAGCCAGACCCCCATGCCCGAACGCGGATCGGTTGTCACTTGACTACCGACGGATCTGCGCGAGGCCGCGATCAAGGCGACGGACGTAATCCTCCCAGAGAAGACCGAAAGGCCCGTCGGTCGGCAATGGCTGTGTGAGTTGATCAAGGATCGCACTTTTCATGGCGCCCACATCCCCAGGCTGGCACCACCGAATTCCTGAGAGCGTGTCGATCTCCCGGTAGCCCAGAATCTCGGTCGCGACGACAGGCACTCCACACGCCATGTACTCGGCGAGCTTCGTTGGATGCGTGTAAGTGCCCCATTCGTCCGGAAGGTAGGGCAAAACGGCAATATCTGCGGCGCTCAAGTAAACCGGGACGCGATCGTGGGGAACGACGCCCCTGTAATCGACCCATGGCTCGCCTAGATCGAAGGAGGATTGATTGCGACCCACGATGAGAAGCCGAATGGCGATCCCGTCTCCGACCAATAGCCCGATAGCATCGATGAGTTCTCGGACGCCTCGTGTATCCGTGATCCCGCCCACGTAGATGACAACCTTCTCGTCGGCGCCGATTCCGAGTGTCTCGCGCGCGGCGCGCCGATCGCGGGCGTAGAAGACGGTCGGATCGACCCCGTTGCCGATCACCAACGTACGGTCCGTCAATGGCCTGAGCTTCCTGGCGAGGGCCGTGCTCACACAGAGGACGAGGTTGGCCCGCCGCACCACGAACCGGAAGATCCACTTCATTCCCGGGATCCTCGCCGATGCGAACGCCTCATAGTTGTCATAGACATCGAACACGAACGGAACGCCGTGTAGCCGTGCCACGACCATGCCCAACAGGCCGAGATGGGTATCGCCGCTCGCGATGATTACCTCCGGGGCAAGCGAGCGAACCGCCTCACGCGATCGACGGAAGAACTCCAGCGGCCGGGTGACACTCAACCGCGAGGACTCGAAGCGGATGCCCCTTTCCTCAAACGGCTCGACGTCGGCCCGCCGATAGTCCGCCGCGAGCACGAAGCCCTTGTGACCGAGTTCGCCCAACCTCACCGGTAGTTCGAAGTTTCGGCCGTATCGGTCAACGAGAAGGTCCTTGTTGATGTAATACCGTTTGCAGATCAGCAAGAAGCGAATA
>DATLEZ010000003.1:0-43244 GCA_035525055.1 Acidimicrobiia bacterium
CGTCACCGCCGTCGCCGACGAGCATGCGGCCAGCGCGATCAGAAGAACGGGACGAAGCCTCATCGCTTCTTGCCGAGGACCGCATCGGCGGCTGCCTGGCGTTCTTTGACGCGGGCCTCGTATCCGAGGTCTCCCGGTTCAGAGAGGATCCGCGGGTCGTCACCGTCGGGCCAGTACTGCTGGCGAGTCACGTGTCCATCGTGATCGTGCGGATACTTGTAGCCCTTGGCGCCGCTGGATCGAAGATGGAGCGGCACCATCGGTGAGTCCGCTTCGGCGACCGCCGCTCCGGCTGCTCCGATCGCCCGTGCCCCCGAATTCGATTTGGGGGCAGTGGCGAGATGAATGCACGCCTGGGTGAGGTTGTATGAGGCCTCGGGCAGGCCGACATAGGCAAGCGCCGTGGCCGCAGCCACCGCGACCTGGAGGGCCGACGGGTCGGCCATCCCGACATCCTCCGATGCAAAGACGATCATTCGGCGCACGATGAACTCGGGGTCCTCACCCGCGTTGAGCATGAGATGAAGCCAGAAGAGGGCCGCGTCGGGATCCGAGCCTCGCAGGCTCTTGATGAACGCGGAGATGACGTCGTAGTGCTGGTCCCCGGTCTTGTCGTAGCGAATGATCCGCCGCTGCAGGGCCTCCTCGACGTCCGGTTCCTCGATTACTTTGCTGTCCCTCCCGGCCGCCAGGGTCGCGGCGACTTCCAATGCGTTGAGGGTCAGGCGGGCGTCTCCCCCGGTCCGGGCCGCGAGTTCGGTTCGGGCTGGAGGTGTGATCGTGAGCCCCATCGACCCAACCCCGCGCTCCTTGTCCGACACGGCACGGTCGATCAGCGACTCCAGGTCGTCCGGTTGCAGCGGCTGCAGCTTGAACAAAGTGGAACGTGAGATCAATGGCGAGTTGACTTCGAAGAACGGGTTCTCGGTCGTGGCTCCGATCAGGATCAGCGTCCCATCCTCGACCCCTGGCAGAAGGGCATCTTGCTGGTTCTTGGCGAAGCGGTGAATCTCGTCGAGAAACAACACTGTCCGCCGCTCGTCGGTCTCGAGGCGATGGCGGGCCCGCGCCAGGACCTCACGGATGTCCTTGACACCGGCCGAGGTGGCCGACAGCGTTTCGAAGACTGCATCGGTGTGGTTGGCGACCAGTCGAGCCAGGGTGGTCTTGCCGGTTCCTGGCGGCCCCCACAGGATCATGGACACCGGACGCCGCTGTTCGACCAGTCGGCGAAATGCCGCCCCGGGCCCGAGCAAGTGGGCCTGTCCCACTACTTCATCGAGTGTCTGCGGTCGGATGCGGGTGGCGAGCGGAGCGATACCGAGAAGCGTTTCCTCAGCCCGGGCCGAGAAGAGATCGGACACCGTCAAACCTCGAGGTCGGGGCTGGGAGCCTGCGGCTTGGGACCCGGGATCACCATGATGCCCAGTTCCGCCAGCTGGACCGGGTCGACCCCGGTGGGTGCACCGGTCAAAGGGTCGAGACCCGTCTGCGTTTTGGGGAAAGGAATCACCTCACGAATGTTGGCCTCTTCCTGTAAGACCATCACCAGGCGATCGATCCCGAAGGCAAACCCGCCGTGGGGCGGGGTCCCGTATCGGAGGGCCCGCAGGAACCACCCGAAGCGCGCCTGCTGCTGCTCGGGGGAGATCCCGAGCATGTCGAACACCTGGCTCTGAATCGCAGGATCGTGGATCCGGATCGAGCCGGACCCCAGTTCGTTCCCGTTGACCACGACGTCGTAGGCCCGCGCCAGGGCTTCCAGAGGACGGTCCCTCATGGTCGCCACGTCCTGAGGCGAAGTGAACGGATGGTGAGCGAAGGTCATCCCTCCTTCGGTCTCCTCGAACATTGGAAAGTCGGTTACCCAGCAGAAGGCCAGGTCCTTGTGCCCGCCCGGCCTCCCTAGTTGCAGCCGCAGCGCCCCCAGCACCGTGACCGCGGTTCTCCAGGCTCCTGCCACCAGCAGCACGACGTCACCCTCTTTGACCCCGAGGTTGACCTTGATCGCTTCGATCTCAGTTTCGGAAAGGAACTTGGTCACGGGCGACCGCAGAACCCCGTCGGCCTCGGCCACCATCCACACCAGGCCGCCGGCGCCAAGTGCCTTGGCCTCTTCGGTGAGGCCATCGGCGACGGATCGGGGGAACTGACGCTGACCGGTGTTGATCCCCCGGACCACACCGCCAGCTTCGAGCGCTCCCGAGAACCCGCGGAACTCCGACCCGGCAAACGCCTCGGATAGGTCGACTATCTCCATTCCGAACCTGAGGTCGGGTTTGTCGACCCCGTAGCGATCCATGGCCTCGCGCCACGTGAGTCGGCGGAATGGCAGGGGGAGGTCGACACGCCGAATCTGCTTCACCACCGCGGCGATGGTCGCTTCGATCGTCGTCTGGACCCCTTCTTCGTCCCAGAAGGCTCCTTCCAGGTCGAGTTGGGTGAACTCGAGCTGGCGGTCGGCTCTGAAATCCTCGTCCCGATAGCAGCGGGCGATCTGGAAGTAGCGCTCGACGCCGCAGATCATCAACAATTGCTTGAAGAGTTGGGGCGACTGCGGCAGGGCATAAAAGCTCCCCGTTCGAAGGCGGCTCGGGACCAAGACATCACGGGCTCCCTCCGGCGTCGAACGGATGAGCGTCGGCGTTTCGACCTCGAGAAACTCCAGGTCGTCCAGGGTCCTGCGGATGGCGGCAGTGGCGGCTGACCGAGCGCGCAGGTTGGCAGCCATGCGGGGACGTCGCAGATCGAGATACCGGTACTCAAGGCGAATTATTTCCTCGGTGTCGACCCGGTCGTCGATCATGAACGGCAGTCCGTCGGCGGGGCTCAGGACCACGATCGCGGACGCTGCGACCTCGACGGTTCCAGTGGGAAGGTCTGGATTGACGGTGCCCTCCGGGCGGGGCCGCACCTGGCCGGTGACAGAAATGCAGTACTCCATACGTAGATCGGCCACTTCCGGAAGGGCCTCGGGGTCGGCCACGACCTGGACGATTCCCGACGCATCCCGCAAGTCGATGAAGGTGATACCACCGTGGTCACGGCGACGAGCCACCCAGCCGGCCAGCACGACTTCCTCGCCGCTGAGCCCGGCCGTCTCGGCCGAGTGGTGGGTCCTATGTGGCATTCCTGCTCCGCTTCATCTCGTAGATAGGAGGCGCTGCACGGCCCCCACAACCTCGTCCGACACGACTTCTTCCTGGCTCTTGGCAGCGAGGTCGCGGACGACGACGGTCCCCCTGGAGCGCTCATCTTCGCCGCATATGAGGGCGACCCGGATCCCGCTCCGGTCGGCGTACTTGAGCTGCGCCCCGAGCTTGCCCGCCTCGAGCACGGCCTCGGTGTTGACGCCTGCTACGCGTAGAGCCATTGCGAGTTCGAGGTTGTTGGCGAGACCGACGTCGTCCAGCAAAGTCACCAGCACCGTCACCGGGCTCGCTTCGGTCTTGATCACACCGACATCCATCAACTGGGCGAACAGGCGGGTGAGCCCGATCGAGATCCCTACTCCGGGGAGGCGAGCCGATGTGTAGAGCGACGCAAGGTCGTCGTATCGCCCGCCCGAACAGATGCTGCCGAGGCCCGGGTAGTCGTCGAACAGGGTCTCGTAGACGGTCCCGGTGTAGTAATCGAGGCCGCGGGCGATCGAAAGGTCGAGTGCATAGTGGGACTCATCTACCCCCTGCGCCTTCATCAAGTCGAACACCTGACGCAGTTCCGAGAGACCTTCGGCAAGAAGAGGATGATCGATGTCGAGCTTGTCGAGACCGGTTCCGATGGCATCCCCCTTGGCAGGACCGGACCCGACGATGTCGAGCAGCCTCTCCGCAGCTGCCGATTCCATCCCGAGACCGGCGATTGACTTCGCGACCTCACCGGGGCCGCGTTTCTCGAGCTTGTCAACTTCCCGGAGAATCGCCCCCTGCCGGTCGCCGTCGGAGACACCCAGATGATCGAGCAGTCCCTTGAGCACCTTTCGGTTGTTGATCCGAATGGTGAAGGCGCCGAATCCGAGGCGATCGAATACTGCCGCGATCACGGCCGGGATCTCAGCATCGTGTTTGATCGAGAGTCGGTCACGGCCCACTACGTCGATGTCGCACTGGTAGAACTCTCGATAGCGGCCGTGCTGGGGCGACTCGCCTCTGAATACCGGCTGAATTTGATATCGCCTGAACGGAAATGTCAGTTGTTGCTCGTGCTCGGCGACGTAGCGAGCCAACGGCACGGTCAGATCGAAGCGAAGGGCCAGATCGGGCTCACGTCCCTGATCACGCGCCCCACTCGACTGCACCAGGTACACCTGGCGCTCGGTCTCGCCGCCGGTCTTGGTCAGCAGGACGTCCTTCAATTCCATTGTCGGAGTGGCGATCGGCAGAAAGCCGAACCGCTCGAACTCGACCTTGATCGTGTCGAGCATGCGCTCGAAGGCGACCTGCTGAAGGGGGAGCAGTTCGAGCACGCCGGGCATGGTTCGGGGTTTGATGGTTGGCACGAGCCGCCGAGGCTAATAGGCGTTCCTCCCCCTGTTCTCGTGACGGTTCACCCACCTCATAGGGGGTGAACCGTCACAAGAAGGAGGGTTTAGAAGCGGCCGGTCAGGAAAGGATTGGTGCGGCGCTCCACGCCGATCGTTGTTTCCGGACCGTGACCGGGCAATACCCGGACGTCGTCGGGCAGGGTCAGGACCCGTTCATGCATCGAGGCGATCAGTGCCTTCCAGCTCCCACCGGGAAGATCTGTCCGACCCACCGAGCCGCGGAAGAGCTGGTCGCCCGACATCAAGACTCCTTCCTCATCGATGTAGAAGCAGCAATGGCCCGGGGTGTGCCCGGGGGTGTGGCGAACCTCGAAGTCGATTCCGGCGAGATGGAGACGTTGGCCGTGATGAAGGTCGGTGATCTCGTCCGGGGGTGCGAAATCCCCGGGTGGGACTAGGCCGAACAGCGACTTGACCTGGGTAGCCGGATCGAGAGTCAGGTAGTCGTCGTCCCGATGGACATAGACCGTTGCCCCGGTCGCCCGGTGGACAGCGCCGGCGCCGCCGGCGTGATCGACATGACCGTGTGTCACCAGCAGCGCCACCATCGTGAGGTCGAAGACCTTCGCCAGCCTCAGGATCGCGTCGGGGTCGGGAGGGGCGTCAACCGCTACCGCCGTACCACCTCGCTCAGTGGCGATCAGATAACAGTTGGTGTTTGCCAGCCACAGAGACTCAGAGGTGATGAGCACCGATGCTCATTGCCCCAACGGCTCGGTCACCAGGCGATAGGCCGCGAACACCCCGTCGACACCCCGGAGGTCGGCGATCAGGCGAGGAACCGTGCCGGGGTCGGACAGTTCCACCTCATATCGGAGAATCGCCACACGGTCGCGGCCGGTGACGGAGGACGACGCGGTGATGTTCCCGCCTAAGTCGGAAATGGCTGCGGTGACATCGCGGAGCAGCCTGGTTCGGTCGAGCGCCTCGACCTGAATCCACACCGCGAAGGTGCCGACCCGGTCGGGCGGCCACGAGACCTCGACCATTCGCTCCCGCTGGTCGGACAGCGAATTGATGTTGGTGCAGTCGGAGCGGTGGACCGACACCCCCCTGCCAATAGTGATGAAGCCGACGATCGGATCGCCGGGAACGGGAGCGCAGCAGCGGGCGATCCGCACCAGCATGTCGTCCATTCCCTCGACGATGATTCCGGCTCCAGGGGTACTTCCCCGCCGCGGTCGCGGTGGTGCGAGCAGGTCTTCGTCTTCGTCCGACTCCTCGGGGCGAACCACCTTGACGAGGCGCTGGACGACCGTGCTGGCGCTGATCGATCCGTCACCGACCGCCGCCAGGAGTCCGTCGAGGTCGGCCTTACCCAACTCCGAGGCCAGGTCAGCGAGGTGGCGGTCGCGTTCGACGGCCGACAACCCGAGGCCCTCCTTGCGGATGAGGCCGCTCAGCTGTTCACGTCCCTCAGCGAGCGCTTGCTCCCGTCGCTCCCTCAGGAAGAAGGCCTTGATTTTGGCCTTGGCCCGCGAGGTGGTGACGAAGTTAAGCCAGTCACGGCTGGGACCGGCGTCGTGGGCCTTGGAAGTGATGACTTCGACGATGTCGCCTGACTCGAGCCTGGTCGACAGGGGAAGCAGTCGCCCGTTGATGCGGGTACCGACACACCGGTTGCCGATCTCGGTGTGGACCGCGTAGGCGAAGTCGATAGCGGTCGACCCCCTGGGCAAAGTTTTGACATCGCCGGCGGGGGTCAGGACGAACACTTCGTCCTGGTAGAAATCGAGCTTGAGATTGGTCAGGAACTCCTGAGGGTCTTCCGTCTCGAGTAGCAGGCGGATATCGCCCACCCAAGGTATGTCCATCGCCGCCGGGCCCTCTTTGTACCGCCAATGAGCTGCGATCCCCGATTCGGCCAGCCGGTGCATCTCCGCGGTTCGGATCTGGACTTCGAGGGGCTTGCCGTCGGGCCCGATCACCGTGGTGTGCAGGCTCTGATAGAGGTTGACTTTGGGCATGGCGACGAAGTCCTTGAAGCGGCCGGAGATCGGCACCCACTTCGAGTGGACCAGGCCCAGAGCCGCGTAGCAACCGCGGGTGTCGGCGGTGATGATCCGAATCCCGATGAGGTCGAAAATGTCTTCAAAGCCCCGCTGGCTCTCGACCATCTTCCGATAGATCGAAAAGTGGTGCTTCGGGCGACCGGTGATTGCGGCGGAAATGCCGGCTTCCTTGAGCGCTGCCTCGAGCTCGGAAGTCACCTTCTCGATGAACACCTCGCGTTCGGGCGCTCGATCACTGAGTTTGGCTTCGATCTCGGCGTAGATGCCCGGTTCGAGGATGGCGAAACATCGATCCTCCAACTCGTGCTTGATCTCCTGGACACCGAGTCGGTGCGCCAGAGGGACGTAAACATCCAGGGTTTCCCGAGCGACTCGCTGCTGCTTCTCGAGGCGAAGGGCGGACACAGTGCGGATGTTGTGGAGCCGGTCGGCCAGCTTGATCAGGAGCACCCGGACGTCTTGAGCCATCGCCACGACCATTTTCCGGATAGTCGCAGCCTGGGCCTCCTGGGGCGAGGAGTACTGGATGCGGTCGAGCTTGGTCACACCGTCGATGAGACGGGCCACCTCCGGCCCGAACTTCTCTTCAACTTGGTGGAGGGTCAGTTCGGTGTCCTCAACCGTGTCATGCAGCAACGCGGCAGCGAGAGTCCGGGCATCAAGCCCGTAATCGGCCAGGATCTGAGTCACCGCCACCGGATGGGTGATGTAGGGGTCGCCGGACTTGCGGACTTGCCCCTGGTGAGCGGCGCGGGCCGTGGCGAACGCCGATTCGATGAGCTCTGGCCCCGCGTCGGGAAAATGCCGTCGATGGGCGTCGATGATCGGGATCAGGCCCGATTCGATCGTATCCGGGTCAGTCGTATTTGATGAGGGCATAGAAGGGCACTCCGTCTAACGCCGAACGCCCGTTTAGAAATCCCAGTTCGATGAACACGCTCACCCCGACCACATCGGCACCGACCCGACGCAGGAGGTTGACCGCAGCAGCGGCGGTCCCCCCTGTAGCTATGACGTCGTCGACGATCAGGATCTTCTCGCCCTTCTCGACTGCATCGACGTGCATCTCCAGAGCGTCGGTGCCATATTCGAGGCTGTAGGTCTCGGTGATGGTCGCGGCCGGCAGCTTGCCGGGCTTCCGGAGCGGCACGAAACCCGCCCCCAGCTCCTTGGCGACAGGGGCGGCCAGAGTGAACCCCCGAGCCTCGATTCCGACGACCTTGCTGACACCGGCTCCTTGATGGGGTTCGGCCATGGCCATGATCAACTCGGCGAACGTTGCGGAATGGGCCAAGACCGGCGTGATGTCCTTGAAGATCACGCCCGGTTCGGGGAAGTCAGGTACGTCGCGAATCAAAGAGGCCAGGTCCACGACCGAAAGTCTAAGGGCTGACGGGCCCACAAATGCACGCATCGCCCTGGTCCGAACAAACCTCTCCAGGTCAGCGGGCCCGCTTCTTGGGAGGTTTGGGGGCGGGGCGCTTGGCGACCCGGGGGGCGGCACCGGGCGCCGGTCGCGCTCCCGGGCTCTCCGCGACCACCGGTTCGGTTCGAAGCTTGGCTTCGATCTTGCGCCGACGATGGGCCCAGTCCTCTTCTTTCTCTTTCCACTGGGCCAACAAAGGCGCCGCTACGAAGATCGACGAGTAAGTGCTGACCGCCAGGCCGACGAACAGTGCCAGAGCGAAGTCCTGGAGCGTGGTTGCCCCGAGAACGAAGGCACCAACGAACAAGATCGATCCCACAGTCAGCAAGGAGGTCAATGAGGTGTTGAGTGATCTCGAAAGGACCAGGTTCATCGATCGGTTCACAACCTCGGAGTAGGTGAGGCGGTCGCCGTACTGGGCCGCCATCTCCCTGATCTTGTCGAACACGACGACGGTGTCGTACAACGAGTATCCGAGAATCGTCAAGAGAGCGACCACGCTGGCCGGAGTCACTTCGAAGCCACTCAGGGCATACACACCGGTGGTCAAGAGCAGGTCGTGGGCCAGAGCGGCCATACCGGCCAGGGCCATCTTCAGCTCGAGCCGCCACGTCATGAAGAGGGTCACAGCCACGAGGAACACAACCAGGGCGATAAGGGACTGCCTGAGAATCAGGGCACCGAAGCTTGGCCCGACCGCATCGATCGACAGGTCAGCCCGTTCGTTTCCCGAAACCCGTGCGATACCCTCGAGAAGGGCAGTCTCTGTGTCCCCGTCCAGGGCGACCGTCTGCACCCGGAACCCTTCCCCGTCGTTGACAAGCTGGATCACGGCGTCGTCTACACCGATCTCATCGGTGACTCCTCTGAAGTCCTCGACGGTCGCTGCCGCCGGGTTCGGCCCCGTCACGGAAACGCCGCCTTCGAACTCGATGCCGAGATTGAGGCCCCCGCGGGCGACCAGAGCGATCATCGTGACAGCGATGGCGCCCATGGAGAAGCGGAACCAGAGCCGTCGCTTTCCAACGAAGTCGACGGTGGTCTCACCGCGATTGAGCCGTCTCCAGAGGCTCACTTCGCTGTCTCCTTGATCGAAAGCCAGCTACGGTCCGCCAGTGGGGTGTGGGCCAGCAACCAGATCGCCCGCCGCGTGTAGGCGCGGGCTACAAAGAGGTCTATCAAGGTCGCGATACCAAGCGCAAGAGCAAAGCCTTTCACGGGTCCTACCGACAGGAAGAAGAGCAGCACGGCACCGAGGAGGGACACCGAGTTCGCGGTCAGGATCGTTCTGAACGCTTGCTTGAATCCTTCGTCTGCAGCGGAGCGGACCGTGCGACCAGCCCTGATTTCTTCCTTCACCCGTTCGATATAGACGATGTACGAGTCGGCTGTGATGCCGATTGAGATGATGACGCCCGTCACACCCGCGAGGGTCAATGTCACTCCCTGGTAACGGCCCAGGACCGCGAACACCGCCACGAGAATCGATCCGAAAACGGTCAGCCCGATGATGGCCACGATTCCCATCGCCCGGTAGTACACCACCAACAGGATCGCCACCAACGCCAGGCCGAGATACCCGGCAAGCAGCCCGGCTCTGAGCGAGTCCTCTCCGAGGGTCGCTGACACCTTCTGGACCTGCGACCTCTCGAAAGCAACCGGAAGCGAGCCGTAGCGGAGAAGGGCGGCCACATCCCGTGCCTGCACCTCGTCCTCGGGGGTCCCGCCGAACGTGATTTGGGCTTCACCACCGGTGATTCCCTCGGGACCCACGTCCTGAGCCACGCCGGGCGACGCCACTACCTCACCGTCGAGGACAATGGCAATCCTTCGTTGTGCACTGTCCACCGGGAAGAGCACGGAGTTAGCCGTGAGGGCGGCGAACTTATCAGCTCCCTCGGCTGTGAGGTCGAGGTTGATCACCCACAGCGCCCGCGACGGGTCGAAGCCAGGTATCGCATCGGCCACGTCGGACCCAACCAGCGCGGCCGGACCGACGTAGATGACCTCGGGAACTGCTTGTCCGAAGAAGCTTGTCGTGGACTGCAGGTAGGCACTCTGAGTCGGATCGTCCTCGGCGGTCAGACCCGTCACCGGATCAACGTTGGGAGGAAAGGTCGTCGTGGTGGTCGGACCCGGCTCGGAAGTGGTCGTCGTCGGGGCGGTGGTGGTTGTGGATGTCTCACCGGTCCCTGTGGTGCCGGTGCCGGCAGTCGTGGTGGTCGTCGTGGAGGTTGTGGTGGTAGTAACCAGTGGCCCCACGTCTCCAAAGATCGCGTCGAGAACCGGCCGGAAAGAAAGTTCGCCGGTCTGGCCGATGGCGTCGAGGGCCCGCTGCTCGTCTTCTACTCCCGGCAACTGCACAAGAACTGTGCTTGATCCAGAGATCGCAATTTCGGGCTCCTGGACCCCGCCGACCTCTTCAATGCGGGCCCGCATGATTTCGACCGCCTGCTCGAGCACCTCCTCGTCGGTGCCGGGCGGCGCAGTCAAAACGACCGAAGTCCCACCTTGCAGGTCAAGACCGAGCTTGGGGGTGATGCCGTTGGCCAGCAAGAGCCCCACGCTCCCCCAGGCAAGCAGAAGCACCAACACAAGACCGATCAGGCGGCGGCGCACGCTAGCCCGTTGTGTCGATCTTGTTGGCGATAGCCCGTCGAGTGAATCGAATCTTGCCCTGCTCCACTTCCAGCACGACGGAGTCGTCGTCGAGGGCCCGGATCACACCCTGAACCCCGCCGATCGTCTGAACCGTGTCGCCGACCCCAAGTGAAGCGGTCACCTGTTGCTGCTTCTTCATCCGGGCCCGCTGGGGACGCAGGATCAAGAAGTAGAACACCACGACCATGACGCCGAGAAAGACGAACGAGCTCATCGGACTGCTCGCCGCAGGGGTGGTGGCTGCCAAGATAAGACCAGGGTTCACAAAGACCTCGCAAGGATGCGGACGGGGTTGCGAACTTTAACCGTTCCGAGTCGCTGTGATGCTGGCGGTGAAGTCACCGAAGCTACCCGTGAGAATTGCCTGGCGGGCGTCCCGCAGAAGGCCCAGGGTGTAGTGGAGGTTGTGGATCGAGAGGAGCCGGAAGGCGGACAGCTCGTTTGCTGACAGGAGATGGCGCAGGTAAGCCCGATTGTGGGCCTGGCAGGGGAAGCAAGGGCAGCCGGGTTCCAGTGGTCTGGGGTCGGATCCATATTCGGCCCGCCGCAGGTTGAAATCGCCATCGGCGGTGAGCACGCGACCATGGCGGGCAAGCCGGGTCGGCCAGACGCAATCGAACAGATCGGCACCCCTCGCGACGGCGTCCAGCACTCCTGTCGTGTCGCCGAGACCCATGACATACCTTGGTTTTCCGAGCGGCAACTCCGACAGGGAGGCGTCGAGGGCATTGGCTCTATCACCCGGCGTCTCCCCCACCGACAACCCCCCGATCCCGAAACCGGCGAATCCGAGGCTGGCCGTGGCGCGAGCACTTTCGCCTCTCAGACCGGGATCGATCCCTCCCTGGACAATGCCGAACAGCGCCTGGTCGACGCGCCGATGGTGGCGGAGGGATCTCTCGGCCCAGCGCAACGTCATTTCCATTCCGTTGCGGACGACCTCGGGAGCGGCGGGTAACCCGACGCACACATCGAGGACCATGGCGATATCAGGGCCCAGGTCCTCCTGGATCCGAACCGCATCTTCGGGCGTGAGCCTTACGGCGGACCCGTCGTACGTCGACTTGAATTCCGCGCCGGCCTCAGTGATTCGAGGACTCAGGGAGAAGATCTGATAGCCGCCGGAGTCGGTGAGGATCGGGCCGGGCCAGCCCCAGAACGCGTGCAGGCCCCCGATCTGGCCGATCGTCGCAGCTCCCGGTCGCAGCATCAGGTGATAGGTGTTGGCCAGGACCATCTCGGTCCCGACAGTGGCAAGGTCGTCCACATCTACCCCCCGCACTGCCGCCCTGGTGCCCACCGGCATGAATCCGGGAGTGAGGACCTGGCCGTGTGGGGTGTGAAGGACGCCAGCCCGCGCCGACCCGTCGGTCGCCGTCTGCTCCCACCAGACCGGGGCGCTCATGACGGTTCGCCGTGTCGAGTTGCGATCATGGCGTCGCCGAAAGAGGCGAACCGATAGCCCCGACCGAGCGCGGCCTCGTAGGCGGGGCGCCAACGGTCGCCCATGAACGCCGCCACGAGGACAATCAAGGACGTCCCCGGCAGGTGGAAGTTTGTGACCAGCCGATCGACCACCCGAAAGCGGTACCCGGGCTGGATGTAGAGGCGGGTGTCGACGCTCCCGGCCTCCACCCGGCCGTCGGGTCCGGCCCGGGTCTCCAGAGCCCGGACAACTGTGGTGCCGACAGCGACGAGATCGCCGCTTCTGTCGTTGATTGCGTCGGCTGCTTCGGTGGAAATCGTCAAGCTCTCTGAGTGAATCTGATGATCTTCGATGTTGTCAACAGAGATTGGCCGAAACGTATCGAGGCCGATGATCAACTCGATCTCAACCATCTCGATCGATCTCGCTCTGAGGGCCTCGACCAGGCGGGGCGTAAAGTGGAGACCGGCCGTCGGGGCCGCTGCCGATCCGACGGTCTGGGCGAAGATGGTCTGATACCTCTCAGGGTCCGCTAGTTGCTCGTGGATATAGGGCGGAAGCGGGACCGTGCCGGTGGCGGCTATGGCCGCTTCGAGATCTCCTTCGGTTTTCAGGGAGATCTGTGCCGGTCCGTCCCGTGAGATCGCTTCGATGGTCGCCTCGATCGCTCCGAAGTCGAGGTCGGACCCGGGGCGGAGCCGGCGGGCCGGTCGGACGACGGCCTCCCAAAGGTCGCCGCTGAGCGGGCGAAGCAGAAGGGCTTCGACTCGCCCTCCGCCGACGACTTTGGTCCCCCTGAGGCGGGCCGCCCGCACTCGCGACCGATTGACCACAACCACGTCGCCCGGTGAGAGCAAGCCCGGCAGATCCGAGAAGGTGTGATCACTGAGGTCATCGACGTCGAGGAGTCGAGAGGCGTCGCGAGGTTCGAGGGGCCGCTGGGCTATCGCCGCGGCCGGCAACTCATACGAGAAGTCCGAAGTCGGGGTGCCCATCAGGGAGCGCCTGTCAGCACACCTGTGTCAGAGAAGGCGGTCCTGACCACCACGGGTCAGATCAAGATGCCGGTAGGCCATGTCGGTTGCCATCCGCCCGCGAGGGGTTCGTTGCAGCAACCCGATCTGAAGCAGAAACGGCTCGTAGGCGTCCTCGACTGTCTCGGGCTCTTCACCAACCGCGATCGCGAGGGTCGATAGCCCGACCGGGCCGCCACCAAACTTGAGAACTACGGCTTCGAGAATCGCCCGGTCGACCTTGTCGAGTCCGAGCTCGTCGACCTCGTAGGTCTTGAGCGCCTCCTCGGCGGTAGGAAGGTCGACGCGGCCGTCGGCCCGGGCGACCGCGAAGTCCCTGACCCGGGCCAGAAGCCGGTTGGCGATGCGAGGGGTTCCCCGACTCCGGCCGGCGATCAGGTCGGCGGCTTCGTCTTCGATCTTCACCTCGAGAATCCGGGCAGACCGGCGCAAGATCTCGGAAAGCTCCGGGTCGGTGTAGTAGTCGAGGCGGTCTTCGATTCCAAAGCGGTCGCGCAGCGGCGCCGTCACCTTGCCTTTGCGGGTGGTGGCGCCCACCAGCGTGAACCGGGGAAGGTCGAGGCGGATGGATTGGGCGGAAGGGCCCTTGCCGAGGACGATGTCGAGTTGAAAGTCCTCCATTGCCGCGTACAGCACCTCCTCGACGGTTCGAGGCAGTCGGTGGATCTCGTCGATGAAGAACACTGCGGCATGTTCGAGGTTCGAGATGATCGCCGCCAGGTCGCCTGGTCTCTCCAGTGCCGGCCCTGAGGTGATCCGAAGGTCGACCCCCATCTCGGAAGCGATGATGCCCGCCAGTGTGGTCTTGCCGAGCCCGGGCGGTCCCGAGAGGAGGACATGGTCGAGCGGGCGGCTCTGAGTTCGGGCCGCCTCGATAGAAATCCGCAGGCGGTTCTTGACCTTTTCCTGCCCGACGAAGTCACCGAGGCGTCGCGGTCGCAGCGTCAGGTCGTCCTCGGGTGACACCGGGTTCAGAATTGAATCTTCTCTCACGGGATCACCGCCTGGAGAGGGCCTGGAGAGCCGCACGGATCTGCTCGGCGACGGGCAAGGAGTGATCGACACTCGTTGACACGTCCCTTATCTCGACACTTGTATATCCGAGGCTCTCGAGAGCCTGGCGAAGTTGGGCATTGGTACCGGATCCTTCAATGACGTCGGCTTCAGAGTCTTCGAGTTTCGGCTTCAGCTCAAGCACGAGTTTCTGAGCCGAGCGCTTGCCGACCCCCGGCACAACCGTCAGGGCGTCGACGTCTTCGGCTGCGACCGCCCGTCTGACTTCCATGACCGTCATAGTCCCCAGGATGGCTAGCGCTAGCTTGGGCCCGACCCCGGTGGCGGTGATCAGTACCCGGAACAGGTTGCGTTCCGCTTCACTGGGAAAGCCGTAGAGCGTGATGCCGTCCTCGCGGCCGTGAAGATGGGTATGGACCACGATCTCTTCGCCCGTCCCGGGCAACTCGGCCTGAGTGCGAGGACTGACCAGGACCTCGTAGCCGACACCGGCAACATCTATCAGGATTGCGGTCGTCGAGCGTCCGGCCAGGGTCCCGCGCAGGCGGCCGATCATCTGACACTCGTCATCGGACACCGGCACGATCGAGGACCGCCGCCAGCGATTGAATGTGACACACGGCCACTGCCAAGGCGTCGGCGGCATCGACCGGACGCGGCAACTCGGCGAGGTTGAGGCGCCGCGCCACCATTCTCTGCACGGCCTCCTTGTCGGCCCGACCGTCGCCCGTGATCGCGGACTTGACCATGGTGGGGACATACTCGTGGACCCGGAGGCCCGCCTGGGCTGCAGCCAGCATTGCCACCCCGGCGGCCCGGCCGACTCCGACGGCGGAATGACGGTTGCGGTTGGTGAATATCTGTTCGATGGCCACCACCTCAGGGCGATGCTCAGCGATCAAAGCCGTCAGCATGCGGTGCAGTTCGAGAAGTCGAGCCGAGGTCTCGACGTGGGCATCGGTGCGAATAACCCCGGCGGCCACGGCCTCCAGAGTGCGGGTCCGGCGTACCAACCCGTAGCCGGTGACCGTGAGCCCCGGATCGATCCCCAATACGAACATGTGTACGAGGTTAACCGACGAGGCGGACGGGTTTGAGCCTTGTCGATAGCAGGAGCGTGGTACGTGGTACGTGGTACGTGGATCCCGTCGAGAACGAACGGTCAGAAAAAATCCGAGGTTTTGGCGCGGACGATCGACACCTGGGGAGCAGAACTCCGCGCCAGAACTCGTCTCCTGCCCACTCCCCTGTCTCGGGTTCGGCGTACCACGCACCACGTACCAAATACCACGGGGTCTATTCCGCTGCGAGGGCGGCCATTACGTCGTCGGGGACTTCGTAGTTGGCGTACACGGCTTGCACATCTTCGAGATCCTCGAGGGCGTCGACCAATCGCAACACCTTGCCGGCGTTGCCGGCGTCGACCGCCACGCTCGTGCGAGGCATCTGGGTCAACTCGGCGGTGGTTACGGTCAATCCGCTCGCTACCAGCGCTCGCTGCACCGCAAACAGATCGGTAGGGGCGGTTATCACTTCGATCCCCTCGCCGGTGTCGCGTACATCTTCGGCTCCGGCATCGAGGGCGGCCAGCAAGACATCATCCTCGGGGCCGTCGACCTCGATGAATCCCTTCTTCTCGAAGAGGTATCCGACCGAACCCGGCTCACCCAGGCTGCCGTGGTTGCGGGTGAAGGTTGCCCGAATGTCCGATGCCGCCCGATTGCGGTTGTCGGTGAGTGCCTGAACCATCACTCCGACTCCCCCGGCCGCATAGCCCTCGTACCAGACCTCGTCGTAGTTGGCGGTGTCAGCCTCACCGGTGGCTCGTTGGATGGCTCGCTCTATGTTGTCGAGAGGAACGGCGCTGGCCCGGGCTTTGGCTACTGCCGCCGCCAGAGTGGCATTGGCGTTGACATCCCCGCCCCCCTGGCGGGCGGACACTTCTATGGCCCGAATCAGCTTGGCGAAGAGCTTCCCGCGCTTGGAGTCGGTCGCAGCCTTCTTCCGCTTGATGGTCGCCCATTTGGAGTGTCCGGACATTTCTTCTCTCTAGATCAGATCGACCAGCATGCGGTGGATCCGGGTGTCGTCGGTCAACTCGGGGTGGAATGACGATGCCAGGATCGACCCCTGGCGAACCATCACCGGATGCGAGTCAATCGTAGCCAGCACCTCGACTCCGTCGCCCAGCTTGGCCACCCACGGGGCTCGGATGAAGACCCCCCGAAACGGTGTGTCGAGGCCGACGATGTCCAGATCCTCCTCGAAGGATTCGTTTTGACGCCCGAAGGCGTTCCTGTGGACGACAGCGTCGAGGACGCCGAGCAGGTGCTGCTCGCCCTCTGTTACCGCAGCCGAGAGGAAGATCAGTCCTGCGCAGGTGCCATAGACCGGCATGCCGCCCTCGATCCGCGTTCGTAGCGGATCCATGAGGCCGAAGCGATCTGCCAGCTTTCCGATCGTGGTCGACTCCCCGCCCGGAATCACGAGTGCCCCGACCTCGGACAGTTCGGCCGGAGTCCGAACCGGAATCGGGTCGGTTCCAACCTGTCGAAGCATGGTCAGGTGCTCGCGGAAGTCTCCTTGAAGAGCAAGGACCCCGGTTGCCGGCATGGTCTCACCAGCCCCGCTCCGCCATCTTCTCACCCGCCGGGATCTTGTCGATCTCGAGACCGGCCATCGCCTCACCCAGGCCTCGCGACACTTTGGCGACAACGTCAGCGTCGGCCCAGAAAGTGGTTGCTTCGACGATGGCCCGGGCGAACCCGGACGGATCGTCGCTCTTGAAGATGCCCGATCCCACAAAGATCCCGTCGCAGCCCAAAGCCATCATCAGGGCAGCGTCGCTCGGAGTAGCAATCCCACCGGCGGCGAAGTTCACGACCGGCAGCTTGCCCGTCTCGTGGATCTCCTTTACCAATTCATAGGGGGCCCCGAGGTCCCGGGCAGTGGCCATCAACTGTTCCTCATCGAGCTGGGTCAATCGACGAATCTCGCCGGTGACGGCGCGCATGTGGGTGACGGCTTCAACCACGTTTCCGGTCCCGGGCTCGCCCTTGGTGCGGATCATTGCCGCCCCTTCGCCGATACGACGCAGGGCCTCTCCCAGGTTGCGGGCCCCGCAAACGAACGGCGTGGTGAAATGCCACTTGTCGATGTGGTGCTGGTTGTCGGCGGGGGTGAGAACTTCGGACTCGTCGATGTAGTCGACGCCCAGGGATTGCAGCACGCGGGCTTCGACAAAGTGGCCGATCCGGCACTTGGCCATGACCGGGATCGAAACTGCCGCCTGGATCTCCTCCACTTTGCTCGGATTGGCCATGCGGGCCACTCCCCCGGCCTTGCGGATGTCGGCGGGGACCCGCTCCAAAGCCATCACGGCGACGGCCCCAGCCTCTTCGGCGATCAGAGCTTGCTCGGCGGTTACGACGTCCATGATGACGCCGCCCTTCAACATCTCCGCCAGACCACGCTTCACCCGATCGGTGCCTTGTTGCACAACTACTCCTTGCTCAAAGGCAATTCTACCCGCCGGTAGCTCGATGGCCCCTCGCTGGCTGTGAAGACGGGCCCCGGGGTCCTCGGAATAGAGAAGGACACCGAAGGACGGAGTGGGTATGTGGTCGGTGACAGCTCATCTTGAGCCGAAATTTGGTGTGCGGCGCCCGCAGTCTGGCAAATTCGGCAGCACAGTTCCGGAAACCGGGGGGACTAGCGCGCCAAGTTTCACCAGAGGCGGGACTGAGCAGCCAAATTTCGGGTCGAAGATCGGGTGGCTCTTCCTTCGGTGATGAAAACTCGAAGGCCCGAACCTTCAGGAGAGATCCGGGCTCGTACCCGTGAGGCAATGACCCCTAACGCGCGCCCTCATCGATCGCCCGTTGGTAGCAGGCCCGGTATTGCGGCAGCACCCGAGACCAATCGAAGTCCTTGGCCCGGTTCTGTCCGGCACGTGCAAGAGCCTCGATGGCCGACGGATCCGACATGAGTCGGGCGATCGCGTTGGCCAGGTCGGCAGGGTTCCCCGGTGGCACCAACTCGGCGGCGGCGCCGGCTACCGCCCGAAAAGCCGGGATGTCCGATGCGACGACCGCGCATCCGGCCGCCATCGCTTCGACGACCACCAGTCCGAAGCTCTCGCCTCCGAGATTGGGGGCCACCATGATCGAGGCCTGCCCCAACAAACGGCGCTTATCGGCGTCGTCCACCCGCCCCATGTACTCGACGTTGGCGACACGATGCGAGTCGAGGTCGGGGCTGTCGGCCCCGATAACCGCCAAAACCGCGCCGGGGTGGCTCGACAACACCAGTGGCCAGGCCTCTTTGAGCACCGACAGTCCTTTCCGGGGCTCGTCCCGCCCCAGGAATGCAACCCGCCCAGGGACCTTTGGCACTTGCTGCACATACGACCCGATGTCGACACCATTGGGAATGACCTCGACCGGTCCCAGAGAACGAGGACCCCGGGCCGCCTCGGCGCTCACCGCCGTCAACACTGCTTGTTTGAACCATCGCCCTCGCAACCATCTCGGCGGTCCTGCCCGGTAGGCCATACCCATCCAGGCCGGGGGCGATGCATGGAACGTCGCTACGACCGGACGGCCGGCCCGCAGGGCGGCCGGGCCGACAACCGGCATCAGAGGTTCGTGCACATGGAGAACGTCGAGGTCGGCGGCCGCATCGCGGATCAAGCGGGCGATGTTGAACCCGAGGGCGAGGGGCACCACCGACCCATTGGCCCGGACAGGTCGAACTCGCCCGACCTCAGCGACGCGATACGCTTCGTCGGCAACTGCTGCCGCCCCCGGTCCGATGATTGTGACTTTCTCCCCGGCTCCGGTCAGCAACCGTCCGATGTCGAGAACCTGCTGCTGGACTCCCCCGGGCCTTCCCAGGTCGTATGGACAGACCAGGCCGATCCTCACTGGCCCATCCTCACTGGCCCATCCTCATTGGCAACCTCCGTCGTGTCAGAACGTCGATCCGACGGCCAATTCGGCTGCAGGAGATGCCACTGCTCCGGAGCCTTGCGGATCACTTGCTCCAATCCCATAGCGATGAGCTGCATTACCGCGGCGACTTCTGTCGCGTCGGGCGGCAGTTCGAGTCGCTGCAAAACCAGTTGGTGACCGGTGGGCGTGAAATAGGCGGCCCCCAATAGGAGCGGCGCCCCGGTCCGAAGTGCTAGTGCGGCGGGTCCGGCCGGCAAGGTGGTCTCTTCACCGAAAAACTCCGTTTTGATCCCCCGACCCGAGAGGTCGCGATCACACAGCAGGCAAACGGCCGCACCGCGGGCGATCCCTTCCTCGATTGCTCTCATCGAGCTACGCCCGGCCAGAACGATTGTGATTCCGAATTGGTTCCTCAGTGACGTGAACCAATTGGTCAGTCGCTGATTGCCGAGCCTTTCGGCGACCGCCAGTATCTCAATTCCGGCTCGCTGCCCCGACAGCGCCGCCGGTTCCCAGTTGCCCAGGTGGGGCACGGCGATGATCGCACCCTTGCCGCCGTGGGCGGCGTCGCGCAGATGCTCAAGTCCGATGATTTCAAGCGTGGCGTCGAGTTCGGGAATCCGGCGGGGTCGTACCCACAACGTCTCCGCCCAGTACCGGCCATAAGACTTGAAGACCTGTCGGGTCCGGCGCCGGGTATCACCCTCCGCCCCTAGCACTCGCCGCATGTGGCGACGGGCCATGCGCTTGCGATCGCCCCCGAACACGTACCAGATCAGACCCGCCACCTCACCCAACCGGCGGGCAGCGCCAGCAGGCAAGAGCCCCACCAGCCCGACCCCGAGGCGGACCAACAAATAGCCGGCCAGATCCTTCACGACTCGAATGAGCTCACTTCGGCATGCTCATGACTTCAGTTCACGGTAAGTCAGGAGGAATCGCCATGCCACGGTCGCCCACACTGCGACGACCAGAACCCACAACATTGGCTCGATCAGCCCCGTGAACAGCCCGGCTGAGAAGAGCAGGACCCGCTCGGCTCTACCCATCATCCCGCCGCGGCCATCGAGGCCCTCAGCTTCTGCCTTCGCGCGGAGATAAGGCACCAGCATCGATCCACCGACCGCCAACACGATCAGGGTGACGACCCTCCGCTCCGGGGCCACCGCGGCGGCGAGCCCGGCGAAGACTGCGACCTCGCCGACCCGATCGGCTGCCGCGTCAAGGAAAGCACCCCGGGGCGATTCGGTGCCGGCGGCGCGCGCCACTGAACCGTCGAGGCCGTCGAGCGCCGAGCCAAAGAGAGCAACTCCAGCTCCCCATCCGAGCCGGCCAAGTCCGATCAGGACTCCTCCGAGGATGGTTATGAGCAACCCGAAGAGGGTCATGATCTGTGGAGTAACACCACGATTGGCCAGGGCTCGACCGATGGGCTGGAGCAGCCATTGAAGACGGGGCCGCACCCGAAGATCGATCACCGACAAGTCAATGTAGCCGACTGAACCGGCGCAAACCTCTCTCACTATGATCGAAAGCCCTGACGAGGAGGTGTTGTGGAACCACAAAACATACGAAACGTCGCCCTGGTGGGGCACGGAGGTAGTGGCAAGACCTCGCTGGCAGAAGCATTCCTCTTCGTTGCCGGAGTCACCACCCGCCAGGGATCCGTAGAACAAGGCACCGCAGTGCTCGATTTCGAACCGGAAGAGCACGACCGCCATATATCGCTTGGCCTCTCCGTAGCCACGGTCGAATGGATGGGCCATCGGATCAACTTGATCGACACACCCGGCTACGCCGACTTCTCCGGGGACGCCCGGGCGGCGCTGCGGGCGACCGATCTGGCGCTCTTCGTCGTTTCCGGGGTCGACGGGGTCGAGGTCCAGACCGAACTCTTGTGGAAGATCGCCGAAGAGGAGGGCATTCCACGGGCGATCATGATCACCAAGCTCGACCGAGAGCGGTCCTCCTTCTCCCGTGTTCTCGGTCAATTGAAGGAAGTCTTCGGCAAGCGCATCGCCCCGATCCAGGTACCGATCGGGTCCGAGGGTGACCTCCGGGGGGTGGTGCGAGTGGTTTCGGGCCGCTCGTTCATCTATGGGCCTGACGACAAAGTCGGCACTGTCAGCGACACCACACCCCCCGAAGTTGGGGAACTGGTTGCATCGACCCACGAGGCCTTGATCGAATCCGTGGTCGAAACCGACGACGACCTCATGGAGCGCTACTTCGAGGGCGAGATCCCCTCAGCGGACACAATCCGGACCACCGTTCACCAGGGGATGCTCAAGGGCGACATCTTTCCAGTGCTGGTCGGGTCCGCAACCAAGAGAGTGGGGGTCGACACCCTCTGCGAATTCCTGATCGACTTTGCCCCCAACCCGCTCGAGCGTCCGCTGCCGCCGCTCCTGGCTGGTGATGTCTTCCCCATCCAGGCCGACGGGCCGACATTCGCCTACGTCTTCAAGACGGTCAGCGATCCGTTCGTCGGTCGCATTTCAATGTTCCGCGTCTTCTCGGGATCGATCAAGTCCGATGCCGACCTCGAAGTCACCGGCGGCGGTCATGTGCGGATGCACAACCTCTTCTTTCTGATGGGCAAAGAGCACATCGACACCAAAGAGGTCATCTGCGGCAACATCGCCGCAGTCGCCAAAGCCGAGAATGTCCACGCCGGAGCGACTTTGCGAAACCCCGGCTTCAAAGCGCAGATGGTCCCGGTCAGCTTCCCCAACCCGGTCACCGAGGTCGCGATCTCACCTCGTAGCCAACACGACGAGGAGAAGCTGTCGACTGCCCTCCAGAGGATTCTCGAAGAGGACCCGACCCTCCGGGTAGATCGCCGGGCCGAGACCGGAGAAACCGTCCTGGCCGGCCTCGGGGACACCCATATCGACGTGACCATTGCCCGCATCCACCGCAAGTTCGGGGTGGACGTCGAGACCGCGCTTCCCTCGATTCCCTACCGCGAGACCATCACCGCCTCCGCCGACGCCGAGGGGAAACACAAGAAGCAGACCGGAGGACGGGGCCAGTTTGCGGTCGCCAATGTCAAGTTCATGCCCCGCCCGCGGGGTGCCGGCTACGAGTACATCGACAGCGTGAAGGGTGGCTCCATCCCCCGCTCATTCATCCCGGCGGTCGATCGCGGAATCCAGGAAGCCCTCGAGCGCGGGGCTCTCGCCGGCTACCCCGTCATCGACATCGCCGCCGAAGTCTTCGACGGGAAATTCCACGCCGTCGACTCGGATGAACTTTCGTTCCGCATGGCGGGGATCCATTCGTTCAGGGCTGCGGTTCCGAGCCTCAATCCGGTATTGCTCGAGCCGGTCATGCATCTCACTATCCGGGTACCAGAGGACCACACGGGCGACGTGATGGGTGACATCAACAGCAAACGCGGCAAGGTCATGGGAATCGATTCGGACGGCTCGAGCCGCGTGATCGAGGCCGAGATTCCGATGTCCGAGGTCCAGCGGTACGCGGCCGATCTTCGATCCATGACGAGCGGACGCGGCACGTTTGAAGTCCGGTTCGACCACTACGCGGAAGTCCCGCACCAGGAAGCGCAGAAAGTGATCGCAGCCTCACAGCGGCACAGCGACTGAAAGGACCTCGATGGCAGACGCAGTCCTCCGGTATGGCGACCGGGACGTGACGCTAAATGTCGTGACCGGCACAGAGACTGAAGCCGGGCTCGACATCAGCCACCTAGCCGCGGAAACAGGCCTCTTCACTCTCGACCGCGGGTTCGCCAACACAGCCGAGGGCCAGAGTGCGGTGACCTTTATCGACGGCGATGCCGGAATCCTGCGCCATCGCGGGTATCCGATCGAACAACTGGCCGAGCAGGCCTCCTTCCTCGAGGTCGCCTACCTCCTGATCTACGGATCCCTTCCGACCAAGAAGGAACTGGCGGAGTTCGACGCCGAAGTGACCTATCACACTTTGCTCCGCGAGGACATGAAGCACCTCTTCGAGGCCTTCCCTCATACCGCCCACCCGATGCAGATCCTCGCCTCGGCGACCTCGGCCCTGGCGACCTATTACCCCGACGCTCTCAACCCCAAGGATCCCAAAGCCGTCGACATCTCGATCAAGCGGCTGCTGGCGAAGTTGCCGACGATGATCGCGTGGATCTACAAGTACCGGGTCCATCAGCCGTACGTCTATCCGCGCAACGACCTGGACTACGCCGCCAACTTCCTTCACCTGATGTTCTCGGTGCCGGCGGAGCCGTACAAGCCCGATCCGGTGGTGGCGGCCGCCCTCAACGTCCTGCTCATCCTGCATGCCGATCACGGCCAGAACTGCTCCGCGACGGCTGTTCGTCTGGTCGGCAGTGGTGAGGCCAACATCTTCAGTTCGGTAGCGGCCGGGGTCCTTGCCCTTTCTGGTCCTCTCCACGGCGGGGCCAATCAAGAAGTGGTCGAGATGCTCGAGCACATGGTTGCGGGCGAAGGCGACGTTGCTCACTACGTCAAGCGAGCCAAGAGCAAGGAAGACCCCTTCCGGCTGATGGGGTTCGGACATCGCATCTACAAGAACTTCGATCCGCGGGCCCGCATCATCAAACAGGCCGCGACCGACGTCCTCGCCAAGCTCGGTATCAGCGACCCGCTCCTCGATATCGCGATGGAGCTTGAGCAAGTCGCTTTGTCGGACGACTACTTCCTTGAGCGCAAGCTGTATCCGAACGTGGACTTCTACTCGGGGATCATCTATCGAGCGCTTGGATTCCCAACCGACATGTTCACGGTGCTTTTTGCGCTCGGCCGACTCCCTGGATGGCTGGCACAGTGGAAGGAAGGGTCCACCGACCCCAACCACCGGATATTCCGACCACAACAGGTTTACACGGGGCCGACCGCCCGGGATTTCGTCCCGGTCGATGAGAGGTAAGACAGCGGAAAGAGTCAACGAAGGATCGAGCGCCTTGGCAGTGGCCACGAACTTTGGCGTGCCAACCCCCGGTCCTCTCCAAATCTGGCGTGCCGCTCCCGGATCCCGGGACTCTCACGCCGGATTTCGAAAATCAGCCTTTTAGGTCTTATCGATGTCCTCGACATAGGGTTCTGCCACGCGCTCGCCGGTGACGGCGTCGAGGACGATCAGGGCACGCTGCGACGGGGGTTCGCCGGCCTCGTACACCACCACATGCCAGCGCGGTCGCGAACGCCATCCGTGGAAGGTCAAGGCCGCCGAGGCGTGCCCGATCGGAAAAGGTGCATCGATGGCGGCCTTCGCCAGCGCCTCCGCAGGTTCGACCTTGCGGGGCCAGGCGGCGAGCCAGTGCCACGCGGCGAGTGCAATCGCCAGCGCTACTGCAAGCCATCGCCCAGCCGAATTGGGGACCGCCACTGCGACCAGGGCAGCGAGCACCAGATAGGCAATGGCAGCGGTGCGGCGTCGACGAGGATCAGGAAATCGATACGGTCCAACCCTGGATGAGTCCAGATCCTCCGGGACCCGCTCCTTGTCGGCGACGTCCCGCGGGATCTCAATTCCATCCATTTGGTCCGTCCATCAGGAGTTGGGCCTCGGTCCAGGCGGTCGAGCTTCCTCCGCCAGTTTGGCGGCTACCTCGTCCAGTGAGACCCCCCGAGTCTCACGTTCCTCGCCGTAGCGGCGCAGTCCGACAGTCCTCGCATCGACATCCTTGTCGCCGACCACGCACAGCACCGGGTGCTTGGACGACAAGGCCCGGCGGATCTTCTCCCCGACCGTGTCCTCACCTCGATCGACCTCCACCCGCAGACCCACCGCTCGCAGGGTCGCCGCGACGGCCATTCCGTAGTCGTCGTGTCGATCAGCCACGGGGATCACCGTCACCTGCACCGGGGCCAGCCACAGCGGGAAGGCTCCGGCGTAGTGCTCGATGAGGACGCCGGCGAAGCGCTCGATTGATCCCGCCTTGGCGCAGTGGATCATGATCGGTTGCGCCGACAGGTTGTCCGAGGTGGCGTACTCGAGTTGGAAACGCTCGGGTTCGTTGAAATCGAATTGGATGGTTGACATCTGCCAGCGGCGCCCGATGGCGTCCTTCGCATGGACGTCGATCTTGGGTCCATAGAAGGCACCCTCGCCGTCGGCGATGCGGTACGAGACCCCGGCGTCTTCGAGGCACTTCTGGAGGGCTGTCTGAGCGACCTCCCACATCGCCAGCTCGCCAACCGCTTTCTCGGGGCGAGTCGAGAGTTCGGCTTCGAACTCTGTGAAGCCGAAATCGCGCAACCAGGTGAGGACGAATTCGAGATGAAGCGCCAGCTCCTCATCAATTTGGTCGGGCCGGCAAAAGGTGTGGGAGTCGTCCTGAGTGAAGCCCCGCGCTCGCAACAGCCCATGGACCACCCCTGATCGCTCGTTGCGATAGACCCCACCCAATTCGGAGAACCGAAGAGGCAAGTCCCGGTACGACCTGCCCCGGCTCTTGTAGATCAGAATGTGGCCGGGGCAGTTCATGGGCTTGACCCGGTAACGGTCTCCTTCCTCCAGCTCCATTCCCGGATACATGTTCTCGGAGTAGTAGTCGAGGTGTCCGGAGATCTGCCAGAGGGCTTCCCTCGCCAGATGGGGGGTGAATACGAAGTCGAACCCGAAGCGCTCGTGGAGTCGCCGCGAATGGTCCTCCATCAGCTTCCGCATCATCCCGCCCTTGGGATGCCACACCGCCAGCCCGACGCCAAGGTCGCGCGGGAAGGAGAACAGGTCGAGTTCCGGTCCGAGTCGGCGGTGATCGCGGCGCTCGGCCTCCTCCATCCTCGTCACGTAGGCGTCGAGGGCGGCCTGACTCTCCCAGGCTGTTCCATAAATCCGCTGGAGCTGTCCCCGCTTCTCATCGCCGCGCCAGTAGGCACCGGCCGTGCGCAATAGTTTGAAGGCCTGCAAGCGCCCGGTTGACGGAAGGTGTGGGCCCCGGCAGAGATCGACGAAAGCCAGATTGCGATAGACCGTGACCTCGGTGTCGTCCGCGACCTCGGTGGGATCGACGCCCTCGATGATCTCGCGCTTGAAGGGCTGGTCGGCGAACAATGCGAGAGCTTGTTCGCGCCCCATCGCCTCCCGCTTGAAGGGCTGGTCGGCAGCGACGATCTCTGCCATCCGGGCCGACAGGCGTTCTAGGTCGTCGGGTGTGAAGGGGCGCCCGATATCGAAGTCGTAGTAAAAGCCGTCCTCAATCGGCGGCCCGATCGCGAAGTGGGCTCCCGGGAAGTGGTCGAGGACTGCCTGGGCGAGGATGTGGGCCGCTGAATGTCGGGCGATGTGGCGGCCGCTGTCGGTGTTCTCGGTGATCACCTCGAACTTGCCGCTCCGGGTCAGAGGACGATCCAGATCCAGCAAATCGCCGTCCAGCGCGACAGCCACGGCGGCCTTGGCCAACCGGGAGCCAATCGAACCGGCGACCTTGGCGCCGGTCACCCCGCTCGGGTGACGGGCAACGGTTCCATCGGGATAAACAAGCTCTAGTTCCACGATCCAGTCTTCGGCTAGCCTGCGGAAAGACAGGCTACCCAGGGCTCAAGCTCGACGAATTCGGTTTACCAGGTCAGGTTTCCAGCTGATCCTTGGGTCAACCGGCCACTGAACAACCACGACAAACAGCTCGGAGGCGTCCACCCGCGATGGAAACTGATGCTCTGCTTCGCACGATTGCTCCTCATGCCACATCGGTAAACATCAGCGCGGGCGGAAACAAGGTCTTCCGGTTGCGTGAGGAGTCTGGCATGACCAGCGTTGCAAAGATCTACGGGAGCCCGGCCCGAGAGCGTCGCGAGCGTCACGCTCTCGAGGCCCTCGCCTCGGTCGGTGGGGTTCCCCGAATCATCAATCGCGGTATCGAGGATGGACAGGCCTGGATCCAGATGACCGACGGCGGGACATGGGACCTGGCCACTTTGGGCCGCAACCTCGACAACGTGAGATCGGCCGGGCGAGTGCTGCGGGGAGTTCACGAGTCGGGGGCCTCGTTGACCAACCTCGCCGGGACCATCGGCGACCTCCAGATCGAGGCTCACTATCAGTCGACCCTCGAGCGCCTCGAGCGGTTCCGTCGGCGCCTCAACATCCCGATGGAATTGCTTGAAAAGGCAGCGGCTTCTGGAGCGCCCGTCGCGAGCGCCTCGAAGCCATCTCACACCCGGCCAACCCCCGAACAGTTCCTTGTCGCAGAAGGTGGAGGCCAGGTGATGCTGATCGACTGGGAGTGGGCCACTATGGCGCCGCCCGAGTGGGACGTGAGCCTTGCCAGTTGGCAACTCGCCAACCTCCTCGGTGACCAGGCTGCCGGCGCCTTTCTCGAAGGCTACGGCGCGGCGGTGTCGGCAGGTCGACTTCGCTCCTGGATCGCTTACCACTCGGCGATGATCATGCTCGAAGCCGCCGAAACCCGCGGCGGTCGCCTCCACGACCTTGCCCCCTTGGTGAGAGCAATGGCCGACGCCGTCGACTTTGGATAGGAACCAGCAGCTCTCAATAGGCAGTAGGACGAGAGCTTAAAGTCTCGAACCGCGGAGCTTCCTAGAACGCGAAATCCCACGATGTGGGAATGATTCGACTTAGCCTCTTGAGAGTCCTACGAGGAGGATCTGTTGCTCGAGGCTCTGCTCGCAGCGACTGCCGCGTCCGGGTTGATCGTCATGGCCCGGGGCCAGCGGCGGGTCGCAAGCATCGGAGGAAGTGAATGGGTCGCCACAGAGGGAGATGATGATCTCCCCTGTCCGTGGTGCTACGGCCCGACCGTTTCCTCCGACTCCCGATGCCCCAGCTGCGATCGCCGATTCGGCTGATCACGTCAGCGTCCGCACGAACGACCGATCCACGTGATCGACGTAGAACCCGAGCGATCGATACAGGCCAAGTGCCCGGTGGTTGCTGGCATCGACGTAGAGGAACGCGACCCTGTCTCCTTTGCGCTCCATAACTGAAAGCCCCTGAAGCACCAGGGCCCGGCCAAGCCCGATCCCCTGGGCGCGGGGAGCGACGGCAATCACGTAGATCTCTCCTTCTCCGTGAGCACGCTTCAGCCAACAGAATCCAGCCAACCCCGTGCCATCCCACGCCATGAGAAGCTCGCCGGCGCGAAACCACGGTTGACCCATCCGATTCTGGAGGACTCCGAGAGTCCATCGCCCGTTCTCAGGATGGCCCGCGAACGCCGAGTTGTTGAGTTCGAGCCATACAGACTCGTCGTGGCCGGGGACAAATGGAGCCAGGCGCACGCCTTCGGGCAGCCGGGCATCGGAACGATCTCCGTGAAAGCCACCGGTCAGCTGCCGCTCCAACTTCAAGAGTTCTCGTTCGGCCTCGAAGCCGGCTCGTATCGCAACCTCGGCCAACCGCGGCTGAAAGAGCCAGGCCCTGACAGCTCTTCCACCCCGCCGCGCCACCTCTGCGACCCCGGCATTGAAGAGGTTGAGAAAGATGGCCGGAGACCGCTGGTCGGGGTCCACCGCCAGCTCCATCCCCCACCAGCCAGGTTCTGCCCCAGGAGTCAGGGCAACGTAGGAAACGAGTCGACCTTCAACTTCACCCACCAGCCCGACGATCCGCTCGCGGTCGCCCTGGAAGAGCATCAAGTACTTGTGCTCACCGATCGGTTGATGCCCGTCAGCTGCCTCGACCCGGCTCAGAAGCTCACCGACTGCTCCCAGGTCTCCAGGTAGAGAAACAAGACGGATGTGCATCCCATCCGACAGTACCGGTCCCGGGACCTACCAAGCCGGTGCGACTCGGCCCCTATGCTCCTCAGACCCATGAGTGCGGTCGGTTTAGTGCTAGGTGGCGGTGGAATCACCGGCGCCGCCTATGAAATGGCGGCCCTCATGGCAATCGAACTGGCGACCGGATGGGACCCGAATCAGGCCGACGTCGTCGTAGGGACCTCTTCCGGCTCATTCGTTGCGGCTCTGGTGCGCCACGAACGGCTGGACCTCGACTCCCTGGTTCTTCCCACCGACGATCGTGCGCAGGTTGCCCAACGAATCAAGGAGCGGATCTTCAGCCGCAAGCCGGGGGTGCGTGTGCGCACGTGGCTGCGCCACGGAATCCTGCCCGGGGTCAGGCGCCCGGGGTTGACTCTTCTTCTGGGCTCTCCGGCGCCCTACGACACCTCCGGCCTCGGAGCCTGGGTCGAAGAAGAGCTTGGTGACGCGGCAACAGCCTGGCCGGCCGCCCCGACGGTCGTGGTTGCCTACGACGTTGCGGGCCGGCGCCGTACGCCCTTCGGTACCGTCGACGCTCCCGAGGTTGGCATCGCTGACGCCGTCGCCGCCTCAACTGCCATACCGGTGCTCTTCCGCCCCTGGGTGATCGAGGGCCGCCACTACGTCGACGGCGGTGTCGTCTCCGGAACCCACGCCGACCTCGTCCTCGGCAATCCGAGAGAGCTCGACCTGGTTCTGGTCATTGCGCCGATGGCGGCCGAAGAAGATCGTCGCGGGGCGTGGGCCCATGAGCGCCTGTTCGACAAGGTAGGGCGGCGAACCCTGGAAGAAGAGATTCGCCTCATAAACGAGGTTTGGCCCGCCTGCGACGTGCTGGTCCTGCGGCCAACCCCGCAGATTCTCACGGCCATGCGGCCCAATCCGATGGAAGCCGAATTGGCAGTGTCGACATTTGTGAGGACGTTGACAGCGATGAAGCGCACTCTCGCCGAGCAGTCGACCTGGAGGCTCCTCTCCCATCACCTCGGCACGTCCCCCCGCGCTCCGGGTCACCGCGTCAGCCCTTGACGAGCCGCGCCGCGATTGGACCAGCGGTCGCCATGATCAGGACGTAGCCGGCGGCTACCGCTGCCAGTTCGGGAGGAGCCCCCGCCGCGAGACCGAGGCCTGCCATCACGATCGAGAACTCTCCTCGAGCAAGAAGGAGCGCCCCCGCTCTGCGGCTACCTCGAGCACTGATCCCCTGTCGTTTGCCCGCCCATCTCGCCAGAGAGAGCTTCGTGAAACCGGTAATGATCGCAAGAGCCAGCACCGGTACCGCCACCCTTGGCAGTTGGCCCGGGTCGGTCTGGAGCCCGAAGAAGACAAAGAACACTCCGGCGAACAAGTCCCGCAGGGGGGTGAGGAGTTGCCGGGCCTGGTGGGCAGCTTGCCCAGAGAGACTGATCCCGACCAGGAAAGCGCCGACCGCGGCCGAGACATGCAGGCGTTCGGTGAGGCCGGAAACCACCAGCGTGATCCCCAGGACCGTCAGCAGGTTCACTTCATCAGAGGATGAAAACGCCAACTCGCTGAGCCGCTCCCCGTGGCGATGGGCGGCGAGCAGGATCAACCCGACGACGACGAGTGCCAGAGGAACCGAGACGAGGACTCCGCTAAGCGCTCCGCCGATGGCGATCCCTCCGAGAATCGGCAGCACCACTGCCATCGCCAGGTCCTCGAACACCAGGAGCGAGAGCACCATCGGCGTTTCCCGGTTTCCCATCCATTCCAGGTCGCT
Organism: Acidimicrobiia bacterium; assembly: GCA_035525055.1. GTDB lineage: Bacteria > Actinomycetota > Acidimicrobiia > Spongiisociales > ZC4RG35 > DATEEG01. The sequence continues at coordinate 30,511 of DATLEZ010000003.1, forward strand.
CAAGAGTTTGGCAGCCACCCCGGAGGACGATATGTACGTAACACCTCCCAGGAACAGCGACGGGATCACGCCGAGACCGAGGATCAATCCCGCCACGAAGCCAGGCGTGTAGTTGATGACAAAGTCGACGACTCCGATGACTGCGGTGGTCTTCAAGCTTTGGATGAGCTCGCTGGCCGTGTACTCGAGACCCATCATGAGGAGCAGGAGGATCACACCGAGGTCGGCTCCGATCTCCACGAAGCCCTCCGAGGTCACCAGTTCTACAACGCCACCCTCGCCCAGAGTCAGGCCGGCGATCAGGTAGAGCGGAATCGGGGACAACGAAAAACGCACCGCGAGCCGGGCCACAAGGGCAAGCAGAACGACGACACCGCCTAGCTCGAGAAAGAGCCGCCCGGGGTCGTCCATCAACCGCTGGTGATGATCTCGCTGGCGGCTTCGATGCCGTCCGGTGTGCCCACCACGACCAGGGTGTCACCCGGTTCGATTCCGAAGGACGGTTCGGGGGCAGGGAAGGCGGTGCCGTCGCGCAGAGCAGCGACTATGGAGACACCGGTCCGGGTCCGCAGGCGCAAGTCCCCGATGGTGCGATTGGCAGCGTGGGCGTCTTCTAGGACAGGGAGCCAATCGATGGCGAGGCCCTCGACCTGTTGCTGGAGGTGGTTCATGTCTGCCACCACCTGGGAGCCTCCGAGCATGTCGATCAGGTTGTGGGCTTCCTCTTCATTGAGATGGATGGTGATCGCCACGAGGTCGGGATCCTCGGGTGGGCAAACGAAGAGGTCCCGGCGGCCCGTGCGACTGTGGATCACACCAATTCTCTGGTTTTCGGCTGTGATGAAGTCGTATCGGACCCCGTGGCCCGGCAATTCGGTCTTTTCGATTTGTGCTATTTCGAACTCCCTACTCTGAACCGTCATCTTGCCAGGTCACTACCAACCCATGTTCGGGGCTCGACAGTGAAAGCCATCGAACTCATAGGCCGATGGCCGGTGCCGTCACCGGCCATGGCGGTGGTCGGATCCGAAGGCCTTCGATCCAGACACGGTTCTTTCTATACCGTCAAACGGTGGACATCAGTCACGAAGTTGTTCACTGCCTATTCAGTGCTGATCGGCGTCGATAGTGGCCGCTGGAACCTCGGCGAAGCGGCCGGACCTCCGGGATCTACCGTGCGCCATCTCCTGGCGCACGCCTCCGGACTTCCGTTCGACGGTCCTACTCCAATCACGCCTCCGGGGCGCCGACGCATCTACTCGAACACGGGGTTCGACCTCCTAGGTGAGTTCGTTTCCCAGAAGACCGGCCTGGCATTTGCCGACCACCTCAAGGACAGCGTTCTCGACCCGTTGGGGATCGAAGCCGAGTTGAGGGGGCGGCCGTCTGAGGGTCTCGTTGGAGGGGTGATAGGAATGGCCCGGTTGGCCACCGAGCTACTGGCACCGACTCTGCTCAGTCCGGCCCTCCTCAGGGAAGCCACGACCGTCACTTTCCCGAGCCTGCCCGGAACCCTCCCCGGCGTCGGAAGGTTCGATCCGCTGGAGTGGGGTCTCGGGTTCGAAATCAAAGGGGCCAAGTCTCCGCATTGGACTGGCCAGACCAACTCCCCCGAAACCTACGGCCACTTCGGAGGAAGCGGTGCGTTCCTCTGGGTTGACCCGGTGGCAGAAATCGGACTTTGTGTCCAGACCGGCCGCGAGTTCGGCCCCTGGGCGCTCGAGTCGTGGCCGATTCTTTCGGACGCAGTTCTTGCCGAGGTATCCGGCTCTACCGGCCCTAGATGAGAGCCTGGTGATGAGCGTGGGGCCCGTTCACCGGGCCAACTCAGCTTCGAGCGGAGTGCGAAACCGCGGTGTCACCTTGGTGTCGCCGATCCATTCCTCGACGGCGGCAGCCTCTCTGGCGGCGTCTCGGGCGACTCTGGATGACACCGGTTCAAGGATCCGGTAGACCACTTTTCGTTCCTGGTTCTGGCCCCAACCCCCGATGATGCGACCGTCGTGCCAGATGGAGGGCCCGATATTGCCGTTGCGATCAAAGAGAGCGGCTTTGTGCAGGCCCAGGTACCAGGCGCGCTCCTTCCATCCCATCGGGGTCGGATCGAGACCCGGCAGAAAGGCAACCCACGACCCGGGTGGATTCACCGGATCGAGGTCATCGGACAGCAGCAGGGCGACCTGACCGTCGACATCGACTTCGGTGACGTCGACTTCGGCAAGAGCATGGCGAATCTCGGCGACGGTCCACCCGGTCCACCACCGAATGTCGTCCATGCCGCCCGGGCCGAACGTGAACAACCACCTGCGAATGATCTGACGCCGCGCCTCGCTCGGATCGACTTCGCCCAGCCCTCCCGGGGTCCAGTAGTCGATCGGGGCCCAACGATGCTGGCTGCTGGTCCAGGTTCCGCGCGGCCGCCCGCGGCCGATTCGACCGTCGAGGGCCAGAAGAAAGAGAACGCGGGTCGAAACCCCCATCGTCCCGGCCCATTTGGTTCCCTCTCCGAAGCTGATCTGCTCGGACAAGCCCGGGACCTTCTTGGTCAGTTCCTGGGCCAGCGCCGGACCCGACTCTTCCAGGGCTGCGAAGGTGGCCTCCTCCATTTCTTTGAGCCACGCCACCGGTTCGTCGGTGACGCCACCCGCCGCCAGGAACCCCGCCATTCGCTTTCGTTCGCCAGCGATGAGCCGGGATGCGGCTCCGGCCTGGATCAGTTGGGCGAGTTCGAGTGGAGCAGCAAACATCGTGCGACGCATGCCCAGGATTCGAAGCATCGATCGGCCTTCGTAGAGCGCGCGCTCGAGGTGTTCCACTGTCACGCCCTGCACCCGGGCTCGGGCCGCCAGGTACACCGATGCAGGATCGCTGGCGTGGAAACCCACCATCCGCCCCGCCGCTGCCTCGACTATGTCCGCTTTGTAATCCCCGGCCAGGTGATGGCGCACTCCCAGGCGAGCCCGACGCTCAGAGATGGTGACGCTCCTCATTTGGGCCCTGTCAGGCGATTCATCAACGAAGCATTGATTGCCGGGCGCGAACCGAAGACGAGAAGGAAGCCTGCCTCTCGCAGGAGGCGCTGTCCATTCTTGCCCTCGAGAAGAGACCGGCTCCCCTCTGAGACCAAGACGGCCGCCGCGGCCCTGAGCGCAAACTCGGCGGCGCGGGCTCGGACCTCAGGCATCTCCGCGGGAGACGCTGTGTCGAGGGCGCGCCTTAGGTTGTCGAGATCTTCCTCCCACTCGGCGACGTTGTGAGAAGACGATGAGCCGAGCAGTGTGAGACACCGGCCGATCACTCCCAGGGCGAGGGAGCCATTGGTTCTCAGGTTGGCCGCGTCGATGGCCTGCCACTGGGGATAATCAATTGTGAAAGTGCAGCGTTCATTCGGAACGAAATGATCCTCAAAAGTGAGGGTGACCGTCCCGCTGGCGTTCACTGCAACCAGGTGGAGGGCGTCGACCCTCAACGACGTGGACCCGGTGGCATCGATCAGTCCCCATACCACTTGATCGTCGGCGCGGGCCGCAACGTGGACCAGGTCGATGAGGCCCCAGCCGGTGACCCAAGGCGATTCACCGTTCAGAATCCACCCGCCGCCGGCCCGCACGGCCGAAAGGGACGGCATCGGCCGCGCCCCGCCGAGAGCGATCCCGGCCCTGACCGTGCCATCGCACATCGGCTCTATCAATTCCTTCGCAAGGGGCGTGTCCAGCCGGGCCAACGTGGAAGCGACGCTCAAGTGTTGGAGCCATACGAAAGTGGTCGCCAGGCACCCACCCGCCAGGGTTTCGATCACCCGCCACGCGGGGGCGCCATCGAGACCGAGCCCACCGCGTTCGACGGGTGCTGTGAGGCCATACAGACCAATGTCTGCCAGACGATCGAGGAGCGAGCGCGGAACGAGATCGGCGACGTCGACCTCGTTCGCTGTTGGAAACAGCACGCCGTCAGCCAGGTGACGGGTCAGCTCCAGGATGTGGTCGGGGTCTTGGATGGGGCCTCGTCGTCGGGTTGAACGAGGATAAGCCTGCAGCGACTTGAAGAACCGGGGCCAGGAGAACCTAGGCGGACACGTCGATCGAGGCTGCCATGCCCCGTTGGTAGTGATCAACGATGGTCCCATCGTCGAGGCCCTTGACGATCCGGCAGGTGAAGGCGTAGGAGCCCGGCAGTAGGTCAACCGTGAGAATCGATTCTGCTCCGGGACCGATCAGGTCGGTGGCGCCGATCACGGTCCCGGAAGCATCGCTCACCACCAGGGTGTGAGAGAACTCGCCATGGTTCTCGACGAGCAGTTCCACCGTGCCGACCTGGAGAACGCCATCCGCCGGGCTGATCCAGAACTCGCCGATTTCGACCTCGGTGTTGGCCACCCCCTGGCCCCCGCAGGCACCGACCAGCCCGAGCAGGACAATCAAACCGCCCACGATCGCCCAGGACTTCTTCACGACGCCACCCTGAGCGCCCGCGCATTCAACGGCACTCCAACGGCCATCGTGGTCCCGTTCGGTCCGGTCTCTACCGAGATCGAGCCGTCGATTCCCTCGACCATCAGCTTCGCCAGATAGAGCCCGAGCCCGGTGCCCGAGGCGGTCCCCCTCTTCTCGAACTTCTCGAAGATGTGGGGTATGAACTCAGCCTCGATGCCGGGACCGTTGTCACGCACAAGAAAGTAAGCCCCCGCGCTAGGTCGATTGCCGACCTCGACCATCGGCTCGAAAGGAAGGCCTTCCGAAGGAGATATCTCGACAACGGTGGCTCCATGGGTCCGGGCGTTGTCGGACAGCGACACCAGCAGTGCGCTGAGCGTGTCCACATCGCTGAGCAGCGAAGGGAGCCTGACGTCGGCATGCCACAATTCGGTCCTGGGCGACATTGCCTGCAGACGCAGGCGGAGGGCGTCCCCACTCACGGGGCGGAGCTCGTACTGAAGGCTCCGATTCTCGATCCGGGCAACCACCAGCATCTGGGTGATGAGGTCCTTGAGCCGGCGGCCATCGGAGACGACGTCGGCGAGGATTCGCATGCGCTCTTCGGGTTCCAACTGCTCCCATGCCCCTGCCAACAGCTCGGTGCCGGTTACGACGCTCGTCAGCGGAGTCCGCAGCTCGTGGTTGATCATCAAAACGAACTCCGACCGGACCCGGTTGGTTTCCTCGGCCAGAGCCAAAGCCCGCACAGCGTCGGTCCGGGCATCCTCCAGATCGTGATTGTGCTTCGCCAGTTCGGCCGAGCGCTCTTCGAGATAGTGGAGCTCGACCGCCGACTGGACGGCACGCCGCTGGGCACCCTGGCGCCCAATCAGGAGGAGGCCAGCTCCCCCCAGCAAGACGATCGAGAACCCCCCGGCGGCCATATGCAAAGGCTGAACGGCGGCTTGTCGGGCCCTGCGCGCTAGCAGAGCACTGACGTCGTACTCGACCAGCAGCGCCCCGTTGTCGCTCAAGGGAGTAATGACCCGATACAAGACATCCCCGGGCTCCCACTGTTCCACCCCATCGAGTTCGACCGGCTGTGTGATCGGCTGAGCGATGGCGGCAAAGGCGCCGTCCTGGAGAGCGCTGGCGAGAAACCCGTCGACCTCGTGGCCGAGGCGGTTGGTGGACGTGCTTGCCAAGAAAGACCCGTCGGCATTAAGGGCGCTAACCGCTTCGACCTTGAGGTCATTGCGGATCGATCGAACCGTGATGGCGGGATCGTGCCCGGAGCCCGCTGCGTTCGAGTAGAACTCGGCGGCCCCAGACACCTCGATAAGGAACAACTCGCCCTCTCCAACCGGACGCGTTGCCAAGTATTGATCGAAGATGGCCCAGCCACCCACGGCAAGCGCCAATAGGGCCGCAAAAGCAGCCGTCGCAGTCCACAGGGGACTAGCTCGGTCTGCCGCGATGGGTCGATCCCTACTGAGCATTCCCCTATATCGGCCCGGACTTTCCGAGTCTTCAGACCTGTCGACCTGTTCAGCCGACATTTCTGGGGGATTTAGCGGGGTTTGCCCTCGTGCAAGCTGCTGATCGACTTGGCGATCCGCCGCTGGCGGGTTTCGTCGGTCTTGGCCCCCTCAATCGACAACACGTGCCACTGCTTGACGCTCCGAGACAAGCTTTCGAAGGTCTTCTTAGCCCGGGCATCACCATCAAGCGCTTTTGCAAAATCGGCGGGAATCAAGATCTCCCTGGGCTCGGTATCGAGCTCGAGCTCGACTTTCACCACGTCCCCAGCCTTGACACCGGCGCCGGTGCGATTCTCGGCACTGATGGGAAGCATGAATTTGCCGTCCATAACTGCCACGGTGCTTCGGTAGGTGTGGCTGCCGATGATGACCCTGACCGCCGGTTTCTTGCCGGATCCCAGGCTTGCCACTACTTCCTCGGGGACTTCGATCCCGGTCGCCGTTTTCCCGCCCAACAGGATGGTGCCAGTGAAGGTCATCCTCCCCGGCCCTTCGGTTCCGGTCTTGGCCATTTGCCGTGCTCCTTCGGTAGTTGGTCCCATTGTGGCCGCGGGTCGAAACACCCCCTCCGTTTTTCGCGCATCGAGAGATCAGGGACTGGTGGCGACGTCGTAGATCCAGGCAAGGCCTGGGTGATAGACCATGTCGTGCGATCCGTCGAACAGCACGACGGTCACCGGTCCCGATGATCGCGAGAACCACACGACTGGCTCGCCTTCCTGAAAGTAGGTCTCGGCTTCCGCCGAGCCCAGAACTGACTCAGGTACGACATGCATCCGCACAGAATTGGCGAAGTCAGTGCCCAATCGATCGGCGGGATCGGCCAACTGATCGAATGCGCGAATTGCGTAGTCGGGTGGGACGGTGGAGTCGCTCAGTCCGTGTCCGATGTAGACGGGCAATCCTGCCTCAACGGCGCCGCCGATATGGGTCGACGGGCTGCGTTGCCGACACGCTTCCTGCGCCTCCCCGGGGACCGTTGGATCCCCGCCGCACGACGCGAGGATCTGCGAGCCGTAATTCCCGACCTCGTTTTCCCGCACGTATACATACCAGTCGAGGAGGTCATAGACGGGAACCCAGCTGACAGCGCCGGCAATGCGATCGGGGTGGCGGCCCGCCACAAGTAGGGACATCATCCCGCCCCCGGAGTAGCCGATGACGAAAACTCGGTTTTCGTCGATGTCGCCGTGAGCCATTGCGAAGTCGATGGCGTCGATCACGTCCTGCACTGCCAGGTCAGACCCGGTTGCCGCAGGGCCAGAATTGGGACCCCGGAAGTCGGGGGCGATCATCGCCCACCCGTTCAAGTCCGCCCAGGCTGCGTATGGCATGCCGGACGATTGCAGATATCCGAGGCTCCAGGAATGGACCACGACCAGAAGTGGCGCCGGCGTCTGTGCCAATGGCGGCAGCCACAGCGCCGGCTGCTCGCTGCCGTCGGCTGTCGACTCAAACCGGATGTCCTCGATGCGAGGGACGGCCTGCTGCCAAAGTCCGAATCCTTCCCCGGGAGGGTCGTAAGCGTTGACCGTTGTGAAACCCTCGAGCCGGGCAAACGGAGTTAGCTGCGGCGGGGCGGTGGTGGTAGGCACCGTCGTTGTCGCCCGGGACGTTGTCGACGCCGATCCGGCCGGCCCGGTCGTGCTTTGGCCGGTCGTGGCGGCGGCGAAGCCTGCCCAATCGACGGTCTCGACCTCAGTCGCGGCAGCCGCCCAAAAGATGGCTGACACGCAGACTGCGAGGAGAATCAGAACACGTATACGGGTGTTCGTCGCCATCACACCTTCTGGACGGAAAGCCGCCCTGGTCAGGCGAGCTCAACCGAGATTAGGCCACACAGCCGCCAAATCTCGCGACCCATGGACGTGAAATCAGTTTAAGTGCTCGCGGCAAGTCATCTCACCAGCCACCACGGTCAGCCACCGACCGACCGGCGCAAGATCTAGGAGTAGAACTCGAGGTTCCAAATCGCTGAGTGCTCACCGGCCTGCGGCTCGGGACCATCCTGCCCTCAACCGGGCCGATGATCGACCCCCATAAGGCTCAACCGGTGCGGCGCAGGCGACCCGGGTGAACGCCTGAGATGCGCCACTCGGCGTTGTGTGCAACTCGCACCGCTCGGCGACAAACTCGAAATGGACTTGCCCGGCGATGGTCGCAACCAATCGGTCCGCGTTGTAGGCTGCACCGCTGCCCCAATTCCATCCCACGGCGACGCAACGGGCAAGCAACGGGTGAGAAGGTAGGGTCGTGGGCCACTCTGGGAGGTCCATGTCCGCCGACCACTACGACGCTGTCATCGTCGGCTCCGGCTTCGGGGGTTCGGTCGCAGCCGAGCGGCTCGCCCGCGGCGGCAAGCGGGTGTGCGTGCTCGAACGGGGCCGGGCTTACCCCCCGGGATCCTTTCCCCGCCGACCCCTCGAGATGAGGACGAACCTGTGGGATCCTGCGGCGGGACTGCATGGTCTGTTCAATGTGTGGTCGTTCAAGGGACTTGAAGCGCTCGTCTCGAGCGGGTTGGGCGGCGGCTCGCTCATTTACGCCAATGTCCTTATCCGTAAGGACGAGCGGTGGTTCGTGAAGGACGCACCGGTGGGGGACGGTGTCGAGCACTGGCCGATCGACCGGGCCGATCTCGACCCCCACTATGACCGCGTCGAGAGGATGCTCGGAGCGACGGCATACCCTTACCCGGACACCCCCAAGACCGTTGCGATGCGCGACGCCGCCGCACGTCTCGGGCTGGAGTGGAGCCTTCCCAACCTGGCGGTGACGTTTGCGGGCGCCGACGGGATCCCGGCACCGGGCGTCACCGTCGCCAATTTGGATTTCCCCAACCTCCACGGCCTACCGAGACGTACCTGCAGGCTGTGTGGCGAGTGCGACATCGGATGCAACGACGGGGCGAAGAACACCCTCGACCACACCTACCTTTCGGCTGCTGCCGCGGCGGGCGCCGAGATCCGGACGCGCTGCGAAGTGCGCCGCATCCGGCCCGAGGACAGTGGTGGCTTCGGAATCGACTACGCGGCCTACGGGTCTGAGCACGATGGTCAGCAGACGAAGATCGGCAAGCTGCCGCATGTCACGGTGACCGCCGATCGTCTGATCCTCGCCGCCGGTGCGGTGGCCACGCCGTACCTGCTGCTGCGCAACCGGGCGAACTTCCCGGGACTGGGTCCTGCACTCGGCACACGGTTCTCGGGGAACGGCGACTTCCTTGCGCTGGCACTGCGTGCCAAAGAGAACGGGTCTCCGCGTCTGCTCGACGCCACCCGTGGCCCCGTCATCACCTCCGCCATCCGGGTGCCCGATGCCCTGGACGGAGGAGACGGTCGCGGTTTCTACGTCGAGGATGCCGGGTTTCCGGCATTCGTCGAATGGGTGCTCGAGACCCAGGCCACACCCTCGACGCTGCGTCGCCTCGCCGGCTTCGGATGGCGCCATCTCAAGGCCCGGGTGACACGCCGCCCCGACAGCGACCTGTCGGCGGAGTTCACCCACGTGCTCGGCGACGCCCTGCTGTCGTCGACCTCGGCGCCGTTGCTCGGGATGGGACGTGACATCCCGGACGGGCGTCTCAGCATGCGCCGGGGCCATCTCCAGGTCGACTGGACGACGGCGACGTCACGGGACTTCTTCGAGAGGATGCGCTCGACCATGCAGGACATCGCAGGTGCATGGGGCGCTGACTACCAGGACAACCTGCTGTGGCTTCTCAAGCGGGTGATCACAGTTCATCCGCTCGGCGGTGCCCCCATGGGCCGCCACGTCGGCGAGGCGGTGGTCGACGCCAACGGCGAGTCCTTCGCCTACCCGGGACTGTTCATCGTCGATGGAGCGGCCATGCCGGGCCCGGTTGGTGCCAACCCCGCACTGACCATCGCCGCCTTCTCCGACCTGGTCAGCGAGCTGATCCTGGAGAGGGCAGAACGAGTGGCGCCGGCCAGCCCGGTGGCACCACCGGATGTCTTGGCCGACGAGATCACGCCCGACGCCGCGCTTGCGGCTCCGTCACCGCCCGACCCTGACGCCGCCACGCTCTTGTTCACCGAGGAGATGAAGGGGCACGTGTCGCTCGGAACGCTGGCGTTCGCCGATGGCGCCCGCCAGGGAGAGGCCGACTACAACTTCCTCATGTTCCGGCTCACCATCAAGATCCACGACGTCGCCAGGTTTGCCACCGATCCGAACCGGGAGGGGACGGCCACAGGGTGGGTGCAGAGTGAGATGCTGGGAGGGCGACTCGACGTCGAGTCAGGCCTCTTCAATCTCTTCGTCGATGCGAGTGACCCGGAGGTGAAGCACATGCTGTACCGCCTGTGGTTCGCCGACGCCGTTGGGAATCCGCTCACCCTGACCGGTTTCAAGACCGTCCGGGACGACCCCGGGTTCGACACCTGGTCCGACACGTCCACCCTGTACGTGAAGGTGCTGGGTGGGCACATAGCGCCCGGGGAGGACGACGCCGCCGACGTGGTCGCCACCGGCATCATCACGATCCACCTCAAGGACTTCATCCAACAGCTCACCACGTTCCGGGTGACCGGCCCGGATGTCGCCGCCCGGGTGGGGGCGATGAAGACGTTCGGCACGCTATTCCTCGGCGAGTTGTGGGATGTCTACGGCGTCGGGCTGGCGCGTGCCGCCGGGGATGGTGACGCGTGACCATCCGCCGGCCACGCTCGGACCAGCCCCGGGACCTCGGTTTCACCCCTCAGCCGATGGTGGAGTGGCTGTCTCCTGGTGAGCTCCTCAAAGCCGCCTTGCGGGTGCTGCTGTCCGGAGTGTTCGGTGCCTATGCCGACAAGCGTGAGCTCCAGGGGGTCTGGGCCCATGGTGAGCCGCACGACTACTCGGACCGACCAGATCTTTGGATCGACTACGTGGCCGATGTCGCCGACGGCTTCGATGCCACCATGACCGTGGCCTCGACACTGGGGAGGGACGCCGTGGGGCTGTCCACCGAAGACGGGCAGGTGCACCCGACGAGACGTGGCGACATCCTCATCATGGGTGGAGACCAGGTCTACCCGACCGCCGACTATCAGAACTACCGCAACCGGTTGATCGGCCCCTACCGGGCGGCGCTCCCCGCCGTCGAGGGCGACCGTCCCGACCTGTTTGCCATCCCCGGGAACCACGACTGGTACGACGGGCTCACCTCATTCCTCCGTGTGTTCTGCCAGGAAGAGACGATCGGCGCCTGGCAGACCAGGCAGCGACGCAGCTACTTCGCCCTTCAATTGCCCCGCGGGTGGTGGCTGTGGGGCATCGACATCCAGTTCGAGTCGTATCTCGATGCATCCCAGCTCAACTACTTCAGCCAGGTGGTCGGGCCGCAGATGCAGAAGGGTGACTCGGTCATCCTGTGCTCGGCGTCACCGAGCTGGTTGCAGTCCAACATGGGTGAGCCCGATGCGTACGAGAACATCGATCTTCTCGAGCGGGAGATCGTCACTCCCCGTGGCGCCAAGATCCGGCTCGCCATCTCGGGCGACAAGCACCACTACGCCCGGTACTACGAAGTCGATGGGGACGGTCAGAGGATCACCTCAGGGGGTGGCGGTGCCTACCTGTCGGCGACGCACCAACTCCCCGACGATATCGCCATACCGCCCGAGGACTCGACAGATCTCAAGAAGTCGCCACCGGTCGACTACCGCCTCGCCACCACGTATCCGTCGAAGACCGCCTCACGGCGGCTGCGTTTCGGGGTGCTCCGGCTGCCGTGGCAGAACGGGTCGTTCTGGGGTCTCGTCGCCGTCGTCTACCTCATTGTCGGGTGGAGCGTGCTGCTGGGGCTGCGGCTACCGGGAGAGAACTTCGCCGACCTCCTGCGCACCACCAGCTGGAGCGCCCTACTCAGCGGGATGTTCGCCAGACCGGTCGGCTTCGTAATGGCAATCGGGCTGGTCGCCGGGCTCGCCGCATTCAACCGTTCGGCGAACGTCCGGAAACGGTGGGTGTTCGGCACCATCCACGCCGTCGCCCACCTCGTGCTCGTCCTCGGCACGATCTGGGTGTCCGCCTGGTTGCTCTCCGACCTGGCCGACCCACTCGTCGTCATCGGCAGCACCGTGCTGCTCGGCTTCGTGGGTGGGCTACTCGGCTCGTGGCTCGTCGCCGTGTACCTCCTCGTCGCCGATCACTTCCATAGCAACACGAACGAGCTGTACGCCGCCCAGCACATCGAGGGGTTCAACAACTTCGTGCGGATGCATTTCGCTCCCGACGGGAGCCTGACCATGTATCCCGTGCAGATCCAGGGCGTGGTCCGTTGGCTATTCCAGCCCGAGGGCGACGACTCGACCCCTTGGTTTTCTCCGAAGGGCGCCGCTCCGCGTCCGAAGCTGATAGAGCACCCGATCCGGATCGAGCCGTTGCGCCGCGGCTGAGAGGACCGGTCGGTCAGCCTGCGATCCGCCGTTGCTCGTCGAGGAACGTGTCGATGCGGGGGAACACGTCGATGGCGACGTCCTTGCCCATAAACGGGTCCTGGTGGCCGTACCCGGGGACGATCCACAACTGGTGGCGGCCGGGCACCATCGCCTCCAGTCGCTCGAAGCAAACGATGTTCGACTCGGCGAAGACCTTGTTGTCGTCACCGGTCATGAACAGCACCGGGGTCTCTACGTCCGGGGCGTAGCGCATGTAGTTGTCGGGGAGCCTGTCGTATGCGGGATCGTCCTTGTCGTACTTGACCGCCTGGCCTGCCCGCACCATCTTGTTGACGTGGCGGTAGTAGTTCATCGACGTGGCGCCGTACAGATCG
>DATLEZ010000004.1:0-56586 GCA_035525055.1 Acidimicrobiia bacterium
GTCCAAACACTCCGCTTTCACGTCGCAGGCATTGCAGATGGCTTTGGCCTTACGGGTCGACGCGCCACGTTCCGGGAAGAACAAATCGGCGTCGGCGCCGCGGCAGTTGGCGTAGTCCTGCCATGAGAGCTGATCTATGGCGAGAGCCTCGATCAGCTTTCCCCTCATCGACGGTCCCCTCATCGCGTCTCCCTCACAGTTGGGTCACACCCGTGTAATTACAACTTTGTGATTCTCTCACTTCTTACCCGCGCCGTCAAGGGGCGGTGCTGGTCATGAGGACCCATCCAGCTCCCGAGAGCTAACCGACAGAACCGCCCGATTCGGGGAGGAGCCCACTCCGGGTTTCTCCCCGATTTTTTGGCCGCTTCGGGAGGTCCCTTACCGTCGAGCAGAGCGCGTAAACGCGAAGGCACCGGGCTGTTAGCAGCCCGGTGCCTTTCGACTACCTGGTGATCGACTCCGTCCAGGAAGCGAGCCGGAGGTTTGGTGCCAGGAAGCCTTCTCTGGGAAGTCCGACCACTACCCCATTTGTTACAGGCCGAAACGCCCACGACCTCAAGAGCCTGCGTGTCTGTGGGCGGTTTTGGTGGCACAGCAACAAATCAACCCTGGGTCGCGTGTCTTGTCACACGATCGTGATGGATTGAGCGACTCCGGATTGACGCTTTAATGGGTGATTGCCGTGAGCACTACCGCCACCGATTCAGCCACCCGACGGCGGGCTCCGTTTTTCATCGAGTTCTACCGCTCGGCGGTCGGCAAGAAGTGGGTGATGGCGGTGACCGGAGTCGTGTTGATCGTTTTCGTGATCGCCCACCTAGTCGGAAACATCAAGGTCTTCCTCGGACCTGAGGTGAGCGGCGTCTATGAGATCGACGAGTACGGACACGCCCTGCGAGACCTCTTCTATCCGATCCTCCCCCGCCACATTGCCCTCTGGATCATGCGGGTCGGGTTGATCGTTGCCTTCGCCCTGCACGTCCACGCCGCCACCACCCTGACGTTCATGAACCGCCGGGCTCGCTCGGTGGACTACCAGGGACCTCGTCAGTACCTGTCCGCCAACTACGCCAGCCGGACCATGCGGTGGAGCGGCTACATCTTCCTGGCCTATCTGGCTTTCCATCTGGCCGACTTCACCTGGGGCATCCAACCCTTCGCTCCCGACGGTTGGGAGCGAGGGAGCATCCGGGCCAACTTCCTCCTTACGTTCAGCCGCTGGCCCGTGGTCGCCTTATATGTGTTTGCCAACCTCCTCCTGGGGATCCACCTGTTCCACGGCATCTGGTCGATGTTCCAGAGCCTCGGCATCAACAACCCCCGCTTCAACATGTGGCGCCGCTGGCTGGCCCAGGGCCTGTCGGCCCTCATCGTGGCCGGCAACATCTCGATGCCACTGGCGGTGGCGTTCGGGGTGATCGCCTGATGCCGCTGACCCTCGAATCCAAAGTCCCGGCCGGACCGCTGGCGGAGAAGTGGGACAACCACAAGGCGTCGATCAAGCTGGTGAACCCCAACAACAAACGGCGTTTCAAAATCATCATCGTCGGAAGCGGTCTGGCCGGTGCCTCCGCCGCAGCCTCCCTCGGCGAATTGGGCTATCAGGTCGAGGTGTTCACCTATCACGACTCGCCCCGTCGTGCCCATTCGATCGCAGCACAGGGGGGCATCAACGCCGCCAAGAACTACCGAAACGACGGCGACTCGATCTCTCGACTCTTCTACGACACTCTCAAAGGCGGTGACTACCGGGCACGGGAGGCCAACGTCTACCGCCTTGCCCAGGTTTCGGTCAACATCATCGACCAGGCGGTAGCCCAGGGAGTTCCCTTCGCCCGCGAATACGGAGGCCTGCTCGATACCCGCTCATTTGGCGGCGCCCAGGTGGCGAGGACCTTCTACTCGGCCGGCCAGACCGGCCAACAACTTCTTCTCGGCGCCTATCAGCAAATGATGCGCCAGGTCAACGAGGGCAACGTCAGGCTCAACACCCGCAGCGAGATGCTCGACCTGGTGATCAAGGACGACCGTGCGGTGGGGATCATCACCCGCGATCTCGTGACCGGCGAGATCGCCCGACATACGGGCCATGCAGTTGTGCTGGCGACCGGCGGCTATTCCAATGCGTTCTTCCTCTCGACCAATGCCAAGGCCTGCAACACCTCGGCGATCTGGCGGGCCCATCGCCGCGGGGCCGCTTTCGCCAACCCCTGTTACACCCAGATCCATCCGACCTGTATCCCCCAAAACGACGAGTTCCAGTCGAAGCTGACTTTGATGTCGGAGTCGCTGCGCAACGACGGCCGCATCTGGGTTCCCAAGGACCCGTCGGAGAAGCGCCGGGCCAATCAGATCCCCGAGCAGGATCGCGACTACTTCCTGGAGCGCATGTACCCGGCCTTCGGCAACCTCGTTCCCCGCGACGTCGCCAGCCGGGCCGTGAAGCGAATGGTCGATCAGGGCAAGGGGGTGGGATCACGCAAGAACGGTGTCTACCTCGACTTTGCCGCCGCCATTACTCGTCTCGGTCAGGAAGTGGTCGTCGAGCGATACTCCAACCTTTTCGAGATGTACGAGAGGATCACGGACGAGAACCCCTACGAGATCCCGATGCGGATCTACCCCGCGGTCCACTACACGATGGGCGGTCTCTGGGTCGACTACAACCTGACCACCACCATCCCTGGCCTCTACGCCATCGGGGAAGCCAACTTCTCGGATCACGGCGCCAACCGCCTCGGGGCCTCGGCCTTGATGCAGGGCCTGGCCGACGGCTACTTCGTGCTCCCGTACACCATCGGCGATTACCTGGCGGGCATGCTCGGAAGCGACCCGGTGCCGATCGAGCACCCCGCCTTCCATGACGTGGAACTCGAGGTGTCCGAGCGGGTGAAGGGCTTCCTGGCCGGCAAGGGAACCAGATCGGTCGACTGGTACCACCGAGAACTCGGACGTCTGATGTGGGACTACTGCGGTATGAGCCGCGATCGTTCGGGTCTCGAGAAGGCCCTTTCGGAGATCCCGGCGCTCTACCAGGAGTTCAAGACCGACACCCGGGTGCTCGGGACCAACGAGCAACTGAACCAATCGCTGGAGAAGGCAGGCAGGGTTGACGACTTCTTCCAACTTTCCGAGTTGCTGTGCCGTGATGCTCTTCATCGGGAAGAGTCGTGCGGGGCCCACTTCCGGGAAGAGCACCAGTTCGAGGATGGGGAGGCGAAACGCGACGACGAGAACTTCGCCTACGTCGCCGCCTGGCAATGGACCGGAGTAGAGCCGATCCTGAACAAGGAACCGCTGGTATTTGAGGAAGTCCACCCGACGACGCGGTCGTACAAATGAGCCCAGGCGGAAGACGGAAGTCGGAAGACGGAAGCCCGGCATGAACATCACCTTGCAAGTGTGGCGCCAGGACAACGCGAGCTCCGCCGGTGGGTTCAAGACATATCTGGTTGAGGACGTCTCTCCTGATATGAGTTTTCTCGAGATGCTCGACGTCCTCAACGATCGACTCACCAATCAGGGTGAGGAGCCAATCGCCTTCGAGCACGACTGCCGGGAAGGTATCTGCGGTAGCTGCGGCGTGATGATCGAAGGTCAAGCTCACGGGCCCCAGCGGGGGACCGCCACTTGCCAGCTTCATATGAGGAAGTTCTCCGACGGTGCCACCATCACCGTCGAGCCGTGGAGAGCGGCGGCCTTCCCTGTGATCCGCGACCTCGTAGTCGATCGCTCCGCCTTCGATCGGATCATCGCTGCCGGGGGCTACATCACCGCGCCGACCGGGTCCGCCCCCGAGGCCAACTTGATACTGGTCCCCAAGGACGTTTCGGATACCGCCTTCCAGGCGGCGGCCTGTATCGGCTGTGGGGCCTGCGTCGCTGCTTGCCCGAACGGGGCGGCTCAACTCTTTACCGCCGCCAAGGTGGCTCATCTCAACTTGCTGCCCCAGGGGCAGCCGGAACGGCTTTTGCGAGTAGAGAAAATGGTCGACGTGATGGAGGATTTCTTCGGCTCGTGCACCAACCATGGCGAGTGTGAGGCCGCCTGCCCCAAAGAGATTTCGATCGACTTCATCGCTCTGTTAAACCGCGACTACCTCAAGGCCAAAGTGGCCAACCGGCGGGAGTTGTCCCGGACCTGAGACCCGTCAGGAATTAGGACCCGGGGCTAGCCCCGCCGCCTTCACCCATCCGGTTTCTTGCTTTCCGCCACGGAGAGTGAGCCTCCGCAGGGTCCCGCCGGACTACGATCGCCGTCGTCACCTGCTCACCAAAGAACCACGAGTGCCTCGTTGGGTCGCTGACCCCGGAGCCTGGCTAGTCCCCCCGAAGGAAGCATTTTTGGCCATGGACAGGGCCTGCTGACCAGGGGAGGCTGTGCCTGGGACTAGATACTTCGGAAAGAAAATCTGTAACGCGGGCTACTCTGGTGCTACTTATATTGTTTGGGCCCAGCGACCCCTTCAATTCTCGCCGCGATCGACGACTCTGAGTGGTGACAAAGCAAAGGGAGTTCGGCGTAATGGGGAACAAGAAGCGGGATCGTGAGCGAGGGGCGGCTCTGGCTGAGGCAGCAATAGTCATGCCGCTGCTCCTGGCATTGGTTTTTGGGATTTGGACAATTGCCCGAGCCTGGAATGTCCGGAGCACGATGGAGCACGCCGTCCGCGAAGGGGTGCGCTTCGGCTCCACCGAACTTCCGTGGGACGGCACCTCGATTGGCCAGGTCGAAGCGGTCGTGGACGCCGAGTTGCAGGCCGCCTCAATTCCGCTGGGTTTGGTCATCACTCAGTGCATTGATGTCGACTCCGCTCCATGCGGTTTTAGCGCCACCAGTCAGGGCTACGACCAGGTTGCCGTCCGTATTCAGTACCCGAACTACCCGCTCAACTTCTTGTTCTTCGCGACCACGGTCAATCTCACAGTCGAGTCCGTCGGCCGGTACGAGGGTTGATCATGAAGACAAATCCGAACGAGCAAGGTTTTGCCGCCATTTGGGTAGCAATCACTCTCCTGTTCCTCATGGCCTCGGCGGCGCTGGCGGTTGATGTCGCTGGCTTCTATGAGACTGCCCGCACCGACCAGATCTCGGCCGATCTGGCGTGCCTGGCCGGGGTTCCCTATCTGCCCGAGGCGGCGGCAACAGCAAGGGCGGCGGCGGCCGAAAACGTGCAGAGAAACTTCCCGTCCCTGGCCGCGGCGACAGCTACCACAGTTGGCTCCACGCTCACGTTGACCGACGGTTCAGGCAACACCGCCGTCATCACCACCCCGGTGGGCTCCGACGCCGCCAAGATGCAAGTCGTCATCACCGAAACAGACCCCGCCACCTTCGGCCGAGCGATAGGCGCCAGCCAGGTACCGGTCACCCAGCAGGCGTTTTGCAAGGTGTTCACCGCCGGTGATGGCAACGTTCCGTTCGGCGCAATGCCCGGTGGCTGGGACGGGCAGCTTCAAGACAACAACCCCTGCGGCAACAATTCGGGCAACTGCGGGAGGCTGTATGTCCCTCGCGACGACGTCAACGGAGCCGGTCCGCAAACCGAAGAGAACATAGCCTCTGGTCTCGATCGAACGCTCAATCCAGGGCTATGGCCATCGATGGTCGGATGCGGAGCGATCAGCGCCGGTGGTAACTGCAATGTCGTTGAGACGAACACCGGCGTCAACGCGGCTGCCCTCGGTCAGGGTTTCCGTCGCCGCCTCAGCAACACTGCCGGCGCCTCGCAGGTGTTCACCTATGGGGGTAATCAGTACAACGCCGACACTGCGGCACAGATCCTTGGTGGTACCCCGACGGCCCTCGCTGCCGCCTTCGGCGGTGCGCCACCGCCTGGATGGGAGGAATGGATCCACGGTGTGTGGGGGAGCGTCGACGTGACGAATCACTTCTACTGGAATGACGTTGTGGCCAAGTGCGATTCTCCTCGACTCATCAGCTTCCCAATCGTGTCGGCAGACCTGACCTGGTCGGAGGCGGGCTACTTCAGCGGCAAGCCTTTCCCGGGATGGCCAAACGGCAACAAGTCGATGCTGGTCGTAGGTCTTTACAACGGGATTCTCGTCAACCCGAACGGGCCTGAGGACTTCATCGGATCCGGGAACCTCAAGGAGGCCGATTCGCTGATCATGTGGTTCGGCCCCGACGCCCGCTGCGTCGGCCCGAACGGTTCGACGACCGCCTATACGCCGGGCGGGCTCAAGACCTACCGACTGGTAGACGCCAACGCCTAACTAGACCCTTCGACCGGCCGGGTATGGGCTCGCGTGCCCGCCGCGCTGAGTGGTAGCCTTCGGGCCGGAGTCGAAGGGGTGCAACGGGTGGTGTGGGCAGGTCGGCACAAGTCGGGTGAACGCGGCGCGAATCTCGTTGAGTTCGCCATCCTGGCGCCATTGTTGATCCTGTTGCTCTTCGGGATAATCGAGTTTGCCTGGGTTTTCTCGATCAACCTGGACATTCGTCACGGCGCCCGGGAAGGCGCTCGCCTCGCTGCCACCAACGACTTGACTGTAGGCGCCGAGGTTGCCCACATCTGCGGGCGGATGGATGTGGCGAACGACCCTCAAACGGAGATATCGATCACACGATCGGGAAATGTCATAGGGGACGACATCACCGTGACAGTCGAGTCCCCTGTACGAACCCTGACCGGGATATTCGATCCGTTCCTGTCACCTTCGACCCGTCTCAACTCGACCATCATCATTAGGCAGGAGCAAGCGCCCTTATGGATCCCAATCGCGAGTCTTACAGCATGTCCGTAGGCAGAGACTCCGAACGAGGTGCAACCGCGATCCTGGTGGCGATCTGCTTGTTGCTTCTGATGGGCATGGCGGCTCTGGCCATCGACATCAGCGCTGCGAAAAATGAGCGTCGGCTGGATCAGAACGGTGCAGATTCGTCAGTTCTAGCCGGTGCTTTGGAGTATGCACTAGGCGGCTCGGCTCAGTCAGTGGTCGATGAAGCGAAACTATTCGTTGACAACAACGTTCGTATCGTCCCGGGGACAGACTGGACAGCCTGTGTCGATCCTCAGGCCCTTGCGGTCCTCTCAAGCAGTATCCCCGGCATCACAGGCGGTAGCGGATGCATATCCTTCCAGTTCGGGCCCGACGACGCGCTGATGAGGGTGCGGGTTCCGAATCAACAGACCGGAACGTCCTTTGGGCGAGTCCTGGGTGTGAATCAGATTGCCACTTTCGCGGCGGCCGAAGCAACCATCTTCGAGACCGCCAACGGATCCTTTCCGGCCGGGGTCTTCGCTGGTGCGTCCGGAGGCGACGAATTCTGCATCAAAACCGGCTCAGCCGGGGGACGCGATAGCTGTGGCGGATCTACCACAGGAGACTTCGGCAGCTTTCAACCATACTTCTACACCGAATTCGGGATCGGTCCCCAGACCAGCCTCTGCGCCAGTGGCAATGCTCCCGCACCATTGTCCCGATCCATGGCCGACGGGCTTGATCACCGCTTAGGGACCACCCCGACGCAGCCGGGCACCCGGGAGAACGGCGATGATTGCCCGGGCTTTCCCGGTCCCCTGAATCCCAATCGGGTTGACTCGGGGGGCGGATATTCGAACAACGACATAACAGATGGCTTGGTAATGGGTGGTCGTTGGCCCGGCAACAGCGACCTGTTTACCGGCCGACTCACCCGCGGCCCATATGTCGGGCAAGTAGATGCCGGTACCGGTGGGGTGTTCTCACTTTTCGGTCGCAGCCTGGACAACCGTCCGTTATGGACCTACATAGATCCAACCGAGGCCGACAGCGTGAGTTGTCAGCGCGCTGCTGAGATGCCCGGCACCCCAAGCTTCCCCTTCAGCCCCAGTAGCGGGCCGGCCATCGCCGACTGGGCGGCAGCCGAGGACCTGATGCAGCAGTGCCTCGCCCAGGAAACTGACCTGCTCTTCACGTCGGACATCGCGAATACCCATCGGTTGTCATCAGTGCCCCAGTACCATCAAGCGACCGCCCTCGGATCCAACGCTTGCTGCTATGACATTCGCAACTTCGTCCCAATATTCATCCAGGGTCTGTGGACCAACGAAGGCCCCCAATGGACGTGCAACGGAGTGACGGTCGTTTCGGGGAGTCACTGTCAACACGACCCCGGCATGCAAGGATCTATCTCGATAGCAGCATCCGGACAGCAAAAAGTCGACTCCGCCAGTGCACTCGTCATCGACTGCAACCAACTCCCGGTTCCGGTTTGTCAGTCGGTAGCCGGCAGCGGAGCCGGTGACAACGCCTTTTTTGTACTCGAACTGACCCGGTGACGCCCTCCTAGGGCTGCCCGACCAGATTTCTCCGCTTCCTGCTCAACTTTTCTGCCCCTGCGGCCGATATCAGCTTTGGCCTGGGTTATGCGTCGTAAGGGAATGGGAATCGGAGTGCAAATGCGTCGTGAAAAGGAGCGGGGGGCCAATCTCGTCGAGTTTGCTCTGGTCGCTCCGCTTTTGATCATGCTCGTGATGGGCATTATCGATTTCGGCTGGATTCTCAGCACCCAACAGGACGTACGCCACGGCGCTCGTGAAGCAGCCCGGTTGGCGGCCGTAAACGCCGGGGATACGAACACCATGAAGAACCTGGTCTGCGGTTCGATGAACGTCAGTTCCGGAGCCACGGTGACGTTCTCCTACACCGGTCCGGCCATTGGTAACTCTGGCTCGGTCGTACTGGTGGCCCCGGTCACTTCGCTTACCGGGTTCGCCACTTTGCCGTTTGCCAACTCCATCTATCCGACCACCTTCACAGAAACCGTTGAGTTCCGACTCGAGCAACCTGCCACATGGACGAGCGGGACCGGAGGGACGTGTCCATGAGCCGTCACCGCGGGCGCTTCGACCGTACCGACGCACAGTCGGAGCTGGGTGCGACCGCCATCCTCATCGCACTTTGCCTGGTCCTCTTCCTGGGAATGGCAGCCTTCGCCATCGACCTTGGCTTTGGCTTCAACGAACGGCGCAACGACGTAACTGCGGCCGATATGGGAGTGATGGCCGGGGCCGTTTCGAGTCTCGGCACCAACGCTCAGGTTCGGGATCAGATCCTCTCGTTCTCACGCCGGAACCTTCCCACCGCCTACAGCAACGCCGAGTGGCGGACGCTCTGGGAGGGCTGCACCGATACCGAGTTGCCTACCTTGAACACGACCGGGTTCAACTTCATACCGGTTACGCCCCCACCAGGGTGGACCGTGCTCTCTCCTTGGTGCATCAGCATCGACCCGGCCGGATTCGTCAGGGTTCGGCTCCCCGACCAGGTCATCAACACAGTCTTTGGCCGCGCAATAGGTACCAATCAGTTCGCGGCCAATGCCGACGCCATCGCTCGCTGGAACTCACGTGGCGGGGGGGGAATTCTCCCCTTCGCCCTCGTGTCGACGGCTGCTGATGGAGGCCACGTCTGCCTGCGCGACAGCAGCGGCGGGCTTGCTGAGGAGCCCTGCGACGGGTCCGACGCCGGCAACTTCGGCGCCCTGGAGTCCCCTCTGTACGGGAACATAGCGCTGGGCACCACCCAGAACTGCACCGGCTCACCTAAGAAAGACCTTCTGTCTATAAATATCGCAATCGGGCTCGATCATCGAATAGTCCCTGATCAGAATGGGCTGGTCAGCGATGAGAAGCTCGACACCTGCCCGGTTATCGCCAGCGGCGAAACCCCCGACACCCTCAATACTTTTCAGGGCCTCGGTAACGGTGCTCAAGAGGGTCTCGCCACCGGCCCGGTCCCCGGTGGTTACACCCCCCGCCTCCAGCAGGGCGCCAACCCGAAACGCAATGTCTTCGGCTCAGGCCTCGACGATCGCCCCCTCTGGTACTACCTCGATGGCACACTGACCGCTCCCTCCATTCCTGCATCGTGCGTGAAGGCGACCTTCAACAATGCCCTTCCGGATCAGGATTGGTCTGTTCCCGCCGACGGTGTCCTAGACAAGGCAGAGTCCTGGCAACATATCAGCAAGTGCCTGCTGGACTACGTTGCCATGCCGCCTGGCGCTCCGGTCATGTTCCTCGAAACGATCGGCGACAGCCCCCGGTTCTCGTACGTTCCGCAGTTCTGGGAGCCCACCCTCCCCTCGGGCAACGGATACCTCCACGTCCTTCGGTTCAAGTCGACCTGGCTGCAGGCAACGTGGTGGAAAAAGAATGCTACCGACATCAGGGTATTTCACCCGGGTGAGGGTGGCGCCTCCGACTTCACGACCGGCGGCAACTGGGATCTCATCCAGATATCGGGAATGGTATTGCCCGATCTGGCCCTGCCGATCCCGCTTCGCGGCACCCCCGGGCCGGCCGGCGGCCTGAACCCCTTCATCCCTGAGCTGTATCGATAGCCGATAGCATCGAGGCAATGCCCTCGATGCCCCGGCTGATGCCCGCGCTCGTCACCCCGTTCAACCGCGGCGGGGCCATTGCCCTCGACCATCATCGGCACAACCTTGGCACCCTGTGGGAGCAAGGGATCCGGGGATTTCTAATCGGAGGATCGACGGGCGAAGGACCTTATCTGGAACCCGGCGAGCGGGAGGCTCTGACCGCAGAGGCTCGGGCGACTCTTGGGAAAAAGGCAGTCCTCGTGTGCGGAATCGCGGCCGAGACAGTGCGGCAGGCCGCTGCCATGGTGCTGGAGGCCGCCGAGGGCGGGGCCGACGCGGTGCTGGTGATCACTCCGACCACCTTGACCCGAAATCGCTTGAAGTATGTCGACGGCTTCTACAAGGCTGTGGCCGACACCTCCCCCATTCCAGTCCTGCTCTACTCGGTGCCAGCGGTGACCGCCTTCGAGCTGCAGGAGGACCTGGTGGCAGGCCTGGCTCATCATCCCAACATCATCGGTATCAAGGATTCCGGCGGCCACCCGGTCCGCCTGCAACGGATTCTGGCGTCGGTTCCCGACGACTTTACGGTGTTCACCGGTTCGACCCAGGCGCTTACCCTGGCCCTTACCGCAGGTGCTCACGGCGCCATCACCGCCTCCACCAACTACATGCCGGAGCGGGTGCTGGCCACCGTCAAGCTGGCGCGGACGCAACCACTCAGGGCCCGACCACTTCAGCAAGAGATATCCCGGATTTCGGCGGCGGTCGAGTCCTTCGGGATCCCCGGAGTCAAAGCGGCGGCGACCTCCGCGGGTCTCAAACCGGGATATCCGCGCCTGCCGCTTCGATCTCTGAGCCGGGCCGAGACCGCCCGTCTGATCGATCTCGCTCGAACCGGCTAGACCGGCCTCAAGTAGCGGTAAGCCTTTGCCGAAGAAACCTCCACGACTTCCGGAGGTTTTAATGGAAAAAGCAGTGGGATACCTGGCGAAGGCGGTGGCAGCCACGGCGGCAATAGGTTTCTTGTTGGCCGTCGTCATCATGATCGACGCGCGGACTGCCCTCTCGCTCCCACTATTTATCCTTTCAGTCGCCTCGGGTGCCTACGCGTTCCGAGTGTGGGCCGGCCACTCAAGGGAGTTCCGCTTGGCCTCAACCGCCAACGCCCCCCGAGTCTTGATCAATTCTTGAGCAGGACTGCTGTCGGGTCCAAATTCCCATTGTGACATTCACCCTCTGCGGTTAGGCTCCTACTCGGAGTGGCGGGCAAGGGTCGGGGGGCGATCCATGTACCCGATTTCGCAATTGGGCATTGGAGTATGGGATGGTGGGAGGCGCACAAAGGGGCAATGCCATGGACCGCAGAGCGGTCCCTTCAGCGGCGGCCCGGATCACCACCCTGAAGGTCATGCCCCCTTGCGCCGTTCCGACCCGGGCCAGGGCCCCCAAGCTCCACCGGGAGCTTGAGCCTGGAAAGCGAATCAGCCCACCTATGCGAAGGCCCGCGCGGGGGGACCTGATCTCCGCGGATCGCGGCGCCGCCCTGGTCGAGGCCGCCTTCGTCATGATACTTCTGCTCATGATCCTCCTGGGTACGGTGACCGCCGGCATCGCCTTCGGACGGTCCAACGCGCTACAAACCTCGGCCAGAGAGGGCAGCCGATTTGGGGCGACGCTACCGATAAACGGAACCATCGACGACTGGCTTGACGCCGTCCGTGACGTGGCTAAGGCTGCCGCGATCGGCGACCTGCAGGCCAGTGTTCCGGGTCAACACATCTGCGTTGCCATGGTCCATCCCGACGGCACCACGAGACGACTGGTCGAAACCTCTGGCGTTGACTCTTATTCCGATTCCGAGTGTTTCGGCGACGGGCGCCCGTCATTCGAACAACGAGTACAGGTCCAGGTCGAACGCGTCACCAACATCAACGCTGTTCTCTTCGCGGTCGACGTGACGATAGATGGTTCGGCCGCAGCCCGATTCGAGAGATAGCCGACATGCAGATCACAAGGCGGCCAGACGAGGAAGGGTTCACTCTGGTGATGGTGGCAATCACCCTTTCGCTGCTCCTGGTCGTGGCGGCATTCGTGGTGGACCTCTCCGCGTTACGCCTGGATCGCGCCGCCGACCAGAAGGTCACCGACGTGGCGGCCAGCGCCGGGGCGCTCGGCAACTACGAGACGTCGGCTCAGGCGGGATGCGAGGCTGCCCTCGCCTATGTCGCGATCAACAGCCCCGAGATCACGTCTCTCGACAGCTCAGGTTGCGGCACCGTCTTTTCGACCTCGTGTAACCCGTCCGTGGCGAGACCGCTTGCCGTTCCGTCCGGACGGTTCACGATCACAGTTGTCAACCCGGTGCCCGACAACCACGCCCTGATGTCTCCCGGAGCCCTTGGTGCCACCACCCAATCGGTGGTCGCAGACGATGGTGACCCCTGCGATCGGTTTGGTGTGCAGATGGCGGCCGTGCACAACTCGCTCATCGCGCAGGTGATGGGCTTCACCGCGGGGACGACCACGGTCCACACGGTGGCCAGGGCGACGCTGCCCGATCCCGACGGCATCCCGATCAACGTACTGGTGCTAGATCGATTCGGCTGCGAAACGATGAAAGCATCCGGTAACGGCGGAATCGTCGTGGATGCCGTGATCAATCCCGACGGTGGGGGACCGGGGGTTCCCACCCTGGAGCCAGGGGTCGCCGCCGCAGACTCCGACGCCAGCGTCGCCGGCGGCTGTCCCAGCGATGGCGGGGTCATCGATGTCGACGGAAACAATGCCTTGATGAGAGCCGACGGACCGGAGGGCTGTTCGAACCAGACCGGTACCGAGACGGTTCTCCCCACCACTTTGATCAAGGGTCACGGGTGCGGTTTGATCCAGACCCTGGCCCCGGGCACGCCGGGCTGCAACTGGCCGGCCTGCACCGGCAGCGGGGCGGGCCCCAACAACCCCAACCCCCTGCCCACAGCCCTTCCCGAGCGGCTCACCCGGGCACCGATCGACCATCGCTACAACTGCCGGGCTAACTACGGCTCCGTGCCGGTGTCGGTGGCCTGGGCCGCCAGCGCCCTGACCGTAGCCAATGAGCAGGACATCCCCGGCTGTACTGGACCGGGCACCGCGGCAATCCACGGTCTGATCGTCAGCGTGGGACAGATGGGCTCCCCACCAAGCCTCGGCCCTTGGTCGATGTGGTCGGCGTCCTATCCGTGCGACATTCCCTCCTCGAGCCCGGCGATCACTGAGAGCGGCAATTGGTGGATCGACTGCCCTGAATTCAACGTCCGGGCGGAGGTCACCATCACCGCAGGCAACGCGGTCTTCGACGGCAATGTCAGCGTGACTTCATCGACCGGCCACCTTCGAATCGACAACGACGCCTCCGGATTCGGTTTTGGTTTCCTTCGGGACGGCGTCCTGCGCAAGGACGGCCAGGCCAGCCTGACCCTGCGCGACACCATGGTGTACGCCTCCAAGACCTCCCGTGTCGAGATGGACGGCGGCAGCGGTGGCAATCTCATCTGGATCGCGCCCAACGATCCGAGTCATCCCCTCGACGACCTGGCCCTATGGTCCGACTCGGAGGACACCTTGGAGCCACACTTCTGGGCAGGCCAGGCGACCCTGATAATGGAAGGCGTCTTCTTCGTGCCGATCGTCACCGTCGAATATGCCGGCCAGGGCAGCCAGCAACAGACGAAGGCACAATTCGTCGCCGACCGGCTGCACGCCCGGGGCCAGGGCCTGTTGATCGTGGCCCCCGTTTTCGGACGATCGGTGGGTTTTCGACCTCCACCTATCACGATCATGGTCCGCTAGGAGCTCGCATTTCTTGATCGGTTGCTCAAAGTTTGGGGTCACGGCTACTCTCTCTGCCCAACGATCACAAGGAGAAGAGTGGCGTCCAAGTTTCTTACCGAGGAATGGGCCGGCGAGGTTTCGTCCATCCTCAATTCCCATCCCGGGTTCAAGGGGTCAATCGCAAACGCCGATCTCGGCATCGTCTACAACGTGACGGGGTCCCCGAGCGGAGACGTCTCCTACTTCATCAAAACGGCCGCTGGCAGCGCCGAACTCGGGTTGGGCACGCTCGACAACCCCGACGTCACAGTCGGCAGCACCTACGAGACTGCCGCGGCAATCTCCAAAGGGGATCTAAACACGCAGACCGCCTTCATGACCGGAAAGCTCAAGGTTGGTGGCAATCTGGCCAAACTGATGATGCATCAGGCCGTCATCAATCAATGGGCGGCCGCGGTCAAAGACATGGAAGTCGAGTACTAGCAGAGTTCGATGAATGCCGGGTGCCATTGGGCGGCACCCGGCATCAGCGAATTACCTCAGCCGCCGTTGACGGCGCTCTTGAGCCCGGCACCTGCCTTGAAAGCCGGGGCATTGGACGCTTTCACCTCGATGGCGGCTCCGGTCTGGGGATTGCGACCGGTACGAGCGGCCCGCCTTCTGACCTCGAAGCTTCCGAATCCGGTCAGAGCGACCTTGTCACCCTTCTTGAGGGCATTGGTGATCGTGTCGAGCACTGCCTCGACCGAAGCGCTGGCGGCTGCTTTGGATGCACCCGTCGCCTCCGCGACCGAATCAACCAATTCTGCTTTGTTCATGAGCCGTACCTCCTTGGATCTCGTGGCTCGCGAAATTACGAAAGCGTAATTCCCCCGTATTATATGAGGCCGAGCGCCTGCACTGCGTCTCGTTCCTCCATCAGTTCCTTAGTTGATGCATCTATGCGCATACGAGAGAACTCGTCGATATGAAGTCCCTGGACGATTTCCCACTCGCCGCCGCTAGATATACAAGGAAAACCGGCGATCAAATCGTCCGGGACCCCGTAGGAACCGTCCGAAACCACCCCCATCGACACCCAATCCCCCGGTTGGGTGCCCAAAAACCAGTCTCGGACATGCCCGATGGCGGCGTTGGCGGCCGATGCCGCCGAAGAAGCCCCGCGGGCTTCGATGATTGCTGCGCCGCGCTTGGCAACCATGGGAATGAAGGTGTTTTCCACCCAGTCGTGATCGTTGACCAGCTCGTAGGCGTTGGCCCCGTCGACCTCACAATGGAAGAGATCGGGGTACTGGGTGGTCGAGTGGTTGCCCCAGACTGTCATCTTCTTGACCGATGTCACCGGCCGTTCGAGCTTGGCGGCCAGGTGGGTCGCAGCCCGGTTGTGGTCGAGGCGCATCATCGCCGTGAAGTGGCGGGGGTCGACTCCAGCAGCAGTGTTGAGGGCGATCAGGCAATTGGTGTTGGCAGGGTTGCCCACCACCAGCACCCGGACGTCCTTGCTGGCCGACTCGGCGATGGCCCGGCCCTGAGCGGTGAAGATGGCCCCGTTGGCCGCCAGAAGATCAGACCGCTCCATGCCCTGTTTGCGGGGCATGGCACCAACGAGCAGGGCCACGTCGGCGTCGCCGAACGCCAACTCCGGTTTGTCCGTTTTGACGACTCCCGCCAGGAGCGGGAAGGCGCAGTCTTCGAGCTCCATCCCCACTCCGTCGAGGGCCTTGAGCGCGGGAGCGATCTCGAGCATTTGGAGGATCACGGGTTGATCGGGACCGAGCATCTCCCCGGCCGCGATCCGAAAGACGAGGCTGTAACCGATCTGACCGGCGGCGCCCGTAACGGCTACTCGAATGGGTGGCTTCATTGGCGTCGAGAGTAGCTTCGGCTGGGTTCCTTCGATTCCGGCATGGGTGAGACCGGAGCGGGCTATAGACCCGGCCGCACGAGGTTGGCTACATCCTTTCGATGACGGCGGTGCCGAACTCGGAGGCCTTGACCTCGGTCGCCCCTTCCATCTGGCGGGCGAAGTCGTAAGTGACGACCTTGTCGCCGATGGCGCTCTCGAGACCCTTGACGATCAGATCGGCCGCCTCAGTCCAACCCATATACCGAAGCATCATCTCGCCAGAGAGAGTCACCGATCCGGGATTGACCTTGTCGAGGCCGGCGTACTTGGGAGCCGTGCCGTGGGTCGCCTCGAACACGGCATGTCCGGTCTCGTAGTTGATGTTGCCGCCTGGGGCGATCCCGATGCCCCCCACTTCGGCCGCCAGGGCGTCTGAGATGTAGTCACCGTTCAGATTCATGGTTGCGATCACGTCGTACTCGGCCGGGCGGAGCAGGATCTGCTGGAGGAAAGCGTCGGCGATCGAGTCCTTCACCAGCAGCTTGTCACCTGGCTTGCCTCCGGAGTCTTCCCAAGAGATGGCGACATCCGAGAACTCCTCCTTCACCAGCTCGTACCCCCACTTGCGGAAGGCTCCCTCGGTGAATTTCATGATGTTGCCCTTGTGGACCAGGGTCACCGAACGGCGGTTGTTGGCGAGGGCATAGCGAACGGCCGCCCGGATGAGACGCCGGGACCCTGACTTCGAAACCGGCTTGATGCCGATGCCGGAGTCGGGTCGGATCTCCCACCCGAATTCCTTGTCGAGGAACTCGATTAGCTTGCGAGCGCCTTCGGAGCCTTCCTCCACCTCCTTGCCGGCATAGACGTCTTCGGTGTTCTCGCGGAAGATCACCATGTCTACCTCTTCGGGGTGTCGGACCGGGGACGGAACTCCGGTGAACCAGCGAACCGGGCGAAGGCACACATAGAGGTCGAGGGTCTGGCGAAGGGCGACGTTGAGAGAGCGGATTCCACCGCCGACCGGGGTGGTCAGCGGGCCCTTGATTCCGACCAGGTAATGACGAAAGGCGTCGACCGTTTCGTCGGGCAGCCAGGAGCCAGTCTTGTTGTAGGCCTTCTCGCCGGCGAGGACCTCTTTCCAGGCGATGGCGCGGTCGCCCCCGTAGGCCTTCTGGACGGAAGCGTCCAGAACCCGCACTGCCGCCGCCCAGATGTCGGGTCCGGTGCCGTCACCCTCGATGAAAGGGATGATCGGGTCGTCTGGCACCGTCAAACCGGAAGGCCCCATGGTGATGGTGGTTGGCATTAAGGACTCCTTGGTTAGCTGTCGGGAGGGTACCGGGGACGCGGGGGCGTCCGTTTTACGTTCTACGTTTTACGTTTTACGTCCGAGCCTTGTAGGGGTTTGAACGTAGAACGTATTACGTAGAACGCTTACTTAGAACGTGCCCGGCGCTCGGCGGCGGCCAGGGTGTTTACCAGGAGCATGGCCCGGGTCATGGGGCCGACTCCACCGGGGACCGGGGTGATGGCCTCGGCGAGTTTCTCGACGCCGTCGAAGTCGACATCTCCGACCAGGCGGTCGTCGTCGAGACGGTTGATTCCGACATCGATGACGGTCGCCCCTGGCTTGACGTGGGCGGCCGTAATCATGCGAGGAACGCCGACTGCCGCCACCACGATGTCGGCCTGGCGTGTGACCTCGGCAAGATTGCGGGTCCGCGAGTGCGCGACTGTCACGGTGGCGTCGGTGCCCCGCGACGACAGCATCAATGCGAGTGGCCGGCCGACCAGGAATGAGCGACCCACGACCACCGCTGTCGCTCCGGCCACTGAGATCCCATAGTGGTCGAGGATCCTCATGACCCCCGAGGGCGTGCAGGGGCGGGGCCCCGGCTGATCCAGCACGAGCAGGCCCAGATTGAAAGGGTGGAGTCCGTCGGCATCCTTGGACGGGTCGATCGCACGAACGGCTGATTCCCCGTCGAGGTCCCCCGGCAGCGGAAGCTGCACGAGGATGCCGTCCACGGCAGGGTCGTTGTTGAGCGAGTCGATCAGGGTTTCGATTTCCGCCTGGGAGATCGATGCGGGGAGATGATGATGAATGGACACCATCCCGACCTCCTCGGCGTCACGCCTCTTGCCTCGCACGTAGACCTGAGAGGCGGGATCTTCGCCTATGAGCACCGTCGCCAGGCCCGGTGATCGACCGAGCTTCTTGACTCCGAGGGCTACTTCTGCCTTGACGGCAGCAGCCACCAATTTCCCGTCGAGAAGCGTTGCAGACACGACCCGATCTTATGGGTGGTAGGCGTCTACGTTTTACGTTTTACGTCGAACCCGCGCCGGACCATTCTCTTCGGGTTCGACGTATTACGCAGAACGTAAAACGTAAAACGTCTTCAGTGCTTGAAGTGGCGGTGGGGGGCTTTGACGAACACCAGGCCCAGGTGCTCTGCAACGGCGAGGACCTCGTCGTCTCGTTTGGACCCGCCGGGAGCAACGATGCCGGTGATTCCGGCTTCGGCCAGCAACTCGATGCCATCGGGGAATGGGAAGAAGGCATCCGAGGCCGCAACCGATCCAACGGCGCGCGGGCCGGCCTGGTCCAGGGCTCGGCGGGCAGACCCGACACGACTCTGGTCGCCGGCGCCAACCCCGACTGTTTTCCCGCCGATTGCCAGTACCACCGAGTTGGACTTGGTGTGAGCGGTCACCGTCCAGGCGAGGCGCAGATCATCGAGTTCGTTCGGAAGAGGAATCCGAGGGGTCATGACCTCCCACCCATCGAGGTCGACCACATCGCGCCGCTGGGCCATGAACCCGTCCTCGACCCGTCGTAGATCGAGATCAGTTCGATGAGGAGCCGGACTCTCGAGCACCCGCAGCGACGCCTGAGCCCCGAGATCACCAACCGCCTCAACCATCGGCGCGATCAAGACCTCGATGAACCGACCTGCGATCGCGGAGGCGCCTGCTGCATCCAAGGGCCGATTGAGTGCGACTACTCCTCCATAGGCAGCCAGCGGGTCGGAATCCCATGCTCCCTGAAAGGCCGCAGCGATGTCGTCGCCGATCGCCACCCCGCAAGGATTGTTGTGCTTCACGATCACCACCCCGGGTCGGGAGAGGTCGTTCACCAGCCTCCAAGCGGACTCGGCGTCGAGGTAGTTGTTGAACGACATCTCTTTGCCCTGGATGATCCGCGTGCGCGACCACCAGGGGGCGGTTCCGGTCTCTCGATAGATACCCGCCTGCTGATGCGGGTTCTCGCCATATCGAAGGACCGCTTCCCGCTCCAGCGTCACCGCCAATCGGGCGGGGACGTCGCCGCGCTCGAGCCAGTTGACGATGGCGGCGTCGTAGGAGGCGGTGCGAAAGAAGGCGTCCTTGGCGAGGGATCGCCGTGTTTCCAGTTCGAGACCGCCTGCCTCGATTTCGGCGGCGACCCGTTCGTACTGCTCGGGCGATGTGACCACCCCGACGAAGTCCTGGTTCTTGGCGGCCGATCGGATCATGGTGGGTCCGCCAATGTCGACCTGTTCGATCGCCTCGTCCCAGGACGTAGAGGCCACCGCCACAGTCGCCTCGAACGGATAGAGATTGACGACCACCAGCTCAAAGGGTTTGATGCCATAGGTTTCGAGATCGCGCCGGTGGTCCGGATCGGAAAGCCGGGCGAGGATGCCGCCGTGGATACCCGGATGCAGGGTCTTGACCCGACCACCCAACATCTCGGTTGCCTTGGTGACATCCGACACGAGGGTGACAGCGATGCCGGCGGTGGCCAGAGCCGCGGCGGTTCCTCCTGAAGACACGATTTCGACTCCAGCCCGACTCAGCCGGGCGCCGAACTCAATGAGGCCGGTCTTGTCATGGACCGAGACCAAAGCCCGCCGAACCGGAATACGGGTCACGACCAGATCACTTTGCCATTGTCGACCAAAAGCCGGCCTTCGACCAAGGCCCTTACCACCCGCGGATACACCTCATGCTCTGTGACCTGAATCCGGGCATGCAGCGAAGCCTCGTCGTCGCTTGAGTGAATCGAGACCGCCCGCTGGGCGATGATGGCACCGTGATCTACCCGCTCGTCGACGAAATGAACCGTCACCCCGGTGACCTTCACCCCGGCCCGTAGAGCCTGACCGACGGCATCGACCCCGGGAAAGGCGGGCAACAGCGAAGGGTGCACATTGAGGATTCGATAGGGGAAGCGGGCTATCGCCTCGGGGCCGAGGATTCTCATGAATCCGGCCAGCACCATGGCCTCGACGCCGGCCCCATCGGCTGCGTCACATATCTCCTTGGTGAACCTTGCCCGGTCACCGCCGTACGGAACCACTGCCGTTTCGATCGCTGCCTTTCGGGCCCGTTCGAGCGCCCGACAGTCCTCGACATCACTGATCACCAGCCGGAGACCCGGGAGCCCGACGTCGATCAAGGCCTGGAGGTTGGTGCCGGAGCCGCTGGCGAGAACTGCGAAGTCGATTACAGACTCCTCTAGGGGCCGATCAAGGGGCGATTGTGGCTCACGGGTGCGGGACGGTAGCCGACTACGGTGGGCACATGAACACGCCTCTTCAGACAGCCTCGGCCACCATCGTCGATCTGCTCGGCCTCGAGCACGCGCCGGTTGCGATCACCTTCCACGAGACCGCCCCCAACGGAGCCACCAGATACTTCGACGCCCCGATGTCAGAGCCCACTCCCGACGGACGGGCGGGGCGGGTAGCGGCCCCCTGCGTCTTCTGGATGCATGGTCACGAGACCGCCTTCGCCACGCTTCCCGAAGATCACGGCAACTGCTCGGTCGGTCGCTTCACGCACGGCTTGGCGGGCGCCGCCGAGATCATCGGCAAGTCCGATGTGGCCGCCTTGTTGGAAGTGGGATGGGTGACAATGGAGGCGTTCGCCGGGGTGGCCGCTCTTTCACACCAACCCGCCGCCATCAGCTACGGGCCGCTTGGTGAAGCAACCACCATTCCCGACGTGGTCCTGCTCCGAGTGAACCCCCGCCAGATGATGGAGATCGCCGATGCGGTGCCCGTCGAGTTCTCGGGGAAACCGCAGTGCCAAATTCTTCCGCTGGCAGCCGACAGGAAGGTCGTGGCAGTGTCGATGGGATGTGCGCTCTCGCGGGCCCGCACCGGGATGAGCAACGACGAGCTCACCTGCGCCGTTCCCGGCGAGAAGATCGAAGAACTTGTTCATGCCCTTACATCGGTGGTCCGCGCCGACGACGCGGTGGTCGGCTATGCCGAAACAGACAAGCGGAGGTTTTAAGTCTGAGGTTTGAGGTGATCGACACGAACCGGCGGCGCTGAGAAGGACAGATGCGTCGGGAGTTCGCGCACCCCCCTCGATCGCCCAAAGCGGCGATCGGTCTGATCAAGGTTCTTTGGTCCGCGAATTCTTCAGTCTCCAAGTCGGAACAAAGAACCTTGACCCCGCAGGCAGGGGAACAGGCGATCGGTCTGACAGCGAATCTGACAGCTAGTCCTTGAGGCCGCGGGCTCCTAGGAAGGCCAGGGCTGCCGCGACGAAGAAAACCAGGTTGGCAAGGTTGTCTACGAAGCCGTCGGGGAAGCCGAAGCGAATGTCCGAGAGCAACAGAACCACACCGGCTAGTCCCAGGAAATAGCCGAGGACCCTCTGAAGGAGGGTCGAGCCAATACCTGAACCCGTGCCGAGTGTCGACATGAGGATCAGTAGCGACACAACGACGTAGGTAGTCCCATAAGGGTAATCGCCCATGATCACGCCGAACAGGACATGACCGCCGACGATGATGATTGCGGCGATCATCAGGAAACCGACGGCGCCCTTCGACGTGATCGCGGCCGCTGGGCTGGGCTGAGCCGCTGGGCTGGGCTGAGCCGGCGGGTCCGCCGGCTGGTTCTCACTCGTCAAGCTCTCTCCTCCTGCTACAAGCCGACTATACGAAGTGGACACGACCCGCGTCGGTGAGAGCGGTCTTAATAGGCCGCCCCCGTCACCAGGCGCCACCGCCACCGCCACCCCCGCCGCCGCCACCGCCACCGGAAAACCCGCCTCCGCCACCGCTTCCCGATGAAGGTGGGGAGAAGGCGCCGTTGAGAGCCGACGTCAAACCCGAGAACGCGTTCTCCGTTCCCCCACCTGTGTATCCGTGGCCACCGAACCAGTAGATGCTCGAGGTGGTCTCCAACTCGGCCGGAGCTCGCAATCGAGCGGCTTCCAGGACTTCCTCGGCGAGGCCGAACCCGATCGCATACACCAGCAACCGGTCCCACAAGGCCAACGAAATGGCGGGAGCTTCCTGCAGCCGGCTGAAGTCCTTCAGGTAACGGCGGAAGGCCGACCACATGGCCGCTTCGAGGGCTCCCAACGGCGTCCTCTTCACGTATCCGCGCCGCAATGCCGCGAAGGTTCCGAGGATGACGCCGTTCAAGACGACTGACAGAATCAACAACGGAACGACTACCCGGGCAGCCGATCCCGAGAAGTTGGCGACCAGGAAGAAGATGAAGAAGGCGAGCACGATCAACGCGCCCCCGGCAATCACGATCCGCGATGTACCTTTGCGATCGAGCATCTTGCGACCTTCCAGCGCCTTGATGGCCGTGGATCGAAAGCTCTGATAGCCGCTGGCATTGGCACTGGCATCCTCCCGGATCCGGGTCCGGAACTCGCTCAAGGGTCTCGGCTCCCCGTCGAGGACGCGGGTGACAATCTTTACGACGTGAGCCTCGTACAGGCTGAGACCGTCCTCTTTCCCGGTGAGAGATAACTCGAGGTCGCTGATGGTCTCCGAACGCAGGCCCCCCCAAGTTTCCTTCTCGACCTGGACCGGCTTGGCGGCGATCACCCCTTTGCTGATCAGGTCGAAAAGGGTGGCCGTGAACTGCTTCTCATCGATCTGGCCCTGGGTGAGAAGCACGCCCACCTCGGCGGGGGGAAGGTCGGTCGGCGGCTCCTGTTCGTACTCGCGGTCGTAGTCAATCCGCGGCTCTTTCCCGTAGCGGAAATAGATGTAAATGACCCCGATCAGACCTGGACCGAACGTCAGCAGACCAAGACCGATCACGAGAGCCCTGATCAGCCCGGCCCGGCGGCGGTCGGCAGCAGCGGCCTGTTCCTCTTCGGCGATGATGTCCGGGCCGCGGTTGCCTTCGATGACGGTGGCACCAGAGGTTGAGGTGAGGAGACGCCGGGGGAACACGACCCTCATCTCCACGAATTGGCCCGGTGGAATGTTGGATGCCTCGAGAGAGGGTTGGACCCGATCGGTGCCGAGGTTGGTAGTCCCTGCCACTGTGGCCGGATGGCCCCAGATGAAGACCTCGCCCGGAGCGGCGAGACCGGGGAGGGTCATCGTGGCGGTGAGGCGGTCAAGGGGTTGGGCCCAGTCGTCTCCCCACACCTGGAGGTTGACATCGACCACATCGTCGGCGGCCTTGGCAAGGCCGAGGAACCGGTAGGTGAGGTCGAAGGTCCGTTCCTCGCCAAAGGTCGAGTAGTGCCATACGACCCGGATACGGCCACCGAGGTCGACGGAACCAAACGTCGAGGGAGGGGAGTCGCACCCCAAATCGGTGCACCCCCCAGGGTTGTAAGGGTCACCACCCTCGCTGACCGAGATCTCGGTGATGGACTCACCGGCCCGAAGCGGTATCTCCCGGTAAGCCCCGGAGAATGATCCGTCGAAGTCGTAGGTGATGTGCTCGGTCACCAGGAGGGATCCGTCCGGTTCGATGACGATCTCGACGTCCGCCTGAGGCAGGCTGAACTCTTGCGCAAGCGCAGGCAGGGCTGGAAGGACGACCGCGGCTCCGACCAGAACTGCAGGAAGGAGCCGCCTCCGAATGGACAGGATCGGCCTCCTGATTAGAACTCGACCTTGGGGGGTTCGGCGGCGGCCTCGGGGGCATCGAAGAACTCCCTCACCTTGAACCCAAACATCCCTGCAATGAGGTTGGCAGGGGCAACCTGGACACCGTTGTTGAAGGTGAGAACGGCGTCGTTGTAGATCTGCCGTGATACTGCGATCTTGTTCTCGGTTTCCGAGAGCTCGGCCTGGAGGCCCTGGAAATTCTCGGAGGCCCGCAGTTCCGGATAGGCCTCGGCCACGGCGAAGAGTTGCCGGAGGGCGCCGGTGAGCATGTTCTCGGCTTGAGCCTGGTCGCCAGGAGACTTGGCCGATTGGGCCAGGCTCCGTGCCTGAACCACTCTCTCGAAGGTCTGCTGCTCGTGGGCCGCGTAGCCCTTCACCGTTTCAACCAGATTGGGGATCAGGTCATATCGACGCTTGGTTTGCACTTCGATTTGGCCCCAAGAGTTGTCGACCCGATTGCGCTTGGTTACCAGCCCGTTGTAGGTGGCGAACACCCATAGAACGAGCAGAACGACGATCCCAATGATGATCCATTGCATTGGGGGGAGTGTAAGCCGCATGCCGGGAGTGCGTAGGTGGCTACAAACCGGGCCGGCGCTCGCCCACTCCAATGTGCTGAACCGGAGAACCCTCAACGGGTCCGACAAGGAGAAACGGTGCCATTTTCCCCTTCCCTTTGATCTCCAGCGGCTCGCGGGACTCGAAGTGGTACCGGTCCCGCAACCGTTCGTAGGCGCGAGGTGTCACCTGGATCTGGCCAGGGATACCGTGCGATTCCATTCGGCTTGCTGTATTGACCGTGTCGCCCCATAGGTCATAGGTGAACTTTCTTTCTCCAATCACACCGGCGACGACAGGTCCTATATCGATGCCGATTCGCAGCCGGAGCTCCGAACCAACGGGGGTTCCGTAAGCGGCGACCAACCGTTGCATCTCAACTGCCATCTCGAGCACAGCCTCAGCTGCATCAGACCGCGGTTCGGGCAGCCCAGCCACCACCATGTACGCATCGCCAATGGTCTTTATCTTCTCCAACTGGCGCCGTTCGGCCATCGCGTCGAACTCTGAGAAGAGCCCGTCAAGCATTTCCACGACCTGCTCTGGGGTGAGTTGCTCGGAGATGGCGGTGAAACCGACCAGGTCGGCAAAAAGGACCGCGACATCCTCGAAACGATCTGCGAGAGGCCGCTCCCCCGCCTTCAGACGTTGAGCAATAGTCGCGGGCAGCACATTGAGGAGCAACCTCTCGGACTTCTGCTGTTCTAAGGCCAGCCCCCTCATGAAGTATCGGAGCAGAAGGTAGACAACTGTCGATACTCCACCGATGTTCAGGACAAAGAAGACGACGCTGACCGACGCCGGGATCGGGGCGGGGATCAAAAACGCCTCGGCCACTCCCAGGGCGACCGTCAATACCAAATAGCCCAAGAACCATGGCAGCGGGCGGCGCGAGAAAGCTAGGGCCCCCAAGGGGGCCACCAAGGACCAGAGCATGACCCCGCTCGAGACCACAAAACCCCCCAGGCTCCATTGCAGGAGTGCGGGAAGTACGAGCATGAGGCTCAACTGGCTGGTCCTGAAGAATTCGAAACGACCTGTACGGGCAAGCACCACAAGGCTTCCTATCGAGATGACCTGGTATCCGAAGGGGATGGCGGCCGAGAGGTATAGACCGAGTATCGAGTAGGTCGTCACCCAAACAACTGCCAGAGCCGAGACCATGGTCGCGGTCAGCGTCAGCGACGCCTTGCGAAGCCTCTCCTCCTCGGGATCGTCTGCAAGCACTCCGATAGTCACAAGTCGCCGCACCCAGGAAGGAACGCGTTCGAGCCAAGACCGGCGACCTTTCGAGATAACACCCATGTGACTGGGATCCGCCGCGGACACGACTATGCCTCCATTCACCGGGCCACCACGCTCAAACGGGCTCGCCTCACGATATTATTCAAGTAATCGCTCGAGGGATTGAGTAGATGTCAATGGTGAAAGAGAGACTCAACGACGGTTTTGCCCGGGTGGCACAGGGCCTGGCCAGCGGTCGACGGATCGAACTACTGGACCTGCTGGCCCAGGGCGAGCGCCCGGTGGACGAGATCGCGGGGACCCTGGAGATGACCATCGCGAACTGCTCTCAGCACCTCCAGGTGCTCCGGCGGGCTGGGCTCGTTGCAGCCCGGCGTGACGGGAACCGCGTTTGGTATCGGCTTGCTTCGGAGTCGGTTGCCGACTTGCTGAGGATGCTGCGCGACGTCGCGTTTGACCGATCAGCGGACGTGCGAGCCGCTACGGAGGCATACCTCGGTGGCCCAGTAGAGGAAGTCGGTCGCGATGAGTTGGTGGCCCGTCTAGAACGCGGCGACGTCGTGTTGGTCGATGTCCGACCTCACCGCGAGTTTGTCGCCGGTCACATCCCTGGCGCTCTATCGATCCCCCTCGATGAGCTGGAGGCCCGACTAACAGAGTTGCCAACAGGACTCGACGTCGTCGCCTATTGCCGGGGCCGCTTCTGTGCCTTCGCCGAGCAAGGCGTCCGGATCATTGAGGGCGCCGGACGAACGGCATTCCGTCGGGAAGACGGTCTGCCGGAGTGGCGCCGGGCAGGCCATTCGGTGAGCGTTGCCTCGTGACGATCGAGGTTGTCTCGTTCGTAGATCCGGGTCTCGGCAATTCGTCTTACATGGTTGGCCTTCCCGACGAACGGGCCCTTGTCATCGACCCGAGGCGTGAACGCTCTCCCTACCTCCACGAGGCCGAGCGAAGGGGGTGGGACATCGTTGCAAGCATCGAGACGCATCTGCACGCCGACTTCATTTCGGGGGGCCGTGAGCTCCAGGCCGTCGGCGCCGCCCTCTACGCGCCCGCAGGCTCCGAGCTTGCTTTCGATCATCGCGCCCTGGAACCGGGAGGGGAGGTGACTCTCGGAGGGCTGACCCTCACGGCAATGCCCTCGCCCGGTCACACCCCCGAGCACCTTTCTTACTTGCTGTCAGACGGCGCCCGGCCGTTGGCGTTGTTCTCGGGAGGCAGTCTCCTGGTCGGCGCCGTGGCACGCACCGATCTGATCTCTGCGGACAAAACCGAGGACTTGACCCGGCAGTTGTTTCGCTCGTTGCGGACCGGTCTCGCCCCGCTTCCGGATGACCTGGCCGTGTTCCCGACTCACGGAGCAGGGTCGTTTTGCACCGCTGGTGTCGGCGGAGAGCGGGTCACGACGCTCGGCCGCGAACGCGCCACCAATCCCTATCTCCGCGTCGAGGAGGAGGACCAGTTCGTCGAGCTGCTCCTGGCGAACCTCGGCACCTACCCCGACTACTACCGCCATCTGCGCGAGCGAAATCGGAGCGGACCCCGCATCTATGGAGACACGCAACCCCGCCTGGAGTCCATTGCCTTGGACGAGTTCGAGCGACTTCGCCGGGACGGTGCGGTTGCGGTTGACACGCGGCCAGCAGGATCCTGGGCTGGAGGTCATCTGCCGGGCTCGTTGTCGATCCCCCTGCGTGATGAGTTCGCCCTCTGGCTCGGCTGGCTGGTCGACATCGAAGCCACCCTCATCTTCGTCACAGGAGGGGATCAGGATCGTCAAGGTCTCGTGCGGGCGTGTCTGGGCATCGGGTATGAGAACCTGGCCGGAGAGCTCACCGGAGGCATCCCGGCTTGGAGCGCTTCCGGGCATCCCCTCACGTCGACAGCCAGGGCACACATAGGAGTGCTCGATACTCAGATGATCGATGTCCGACAGACGTCCGAGTGGGAGACGGGCCACATACCCGGCGTGATCCACGCCGAGCTCGGCAACCTCCGGGCCGCCAGTCTTCCGAATCGCAGTCTGGCGGTGCACTGTGGTCATGGCGACAGGGCCTCGACGGCAGCAAGTCTCCTCGAACGAGCCGGCCACACCGACGTGACAGTGATGATCGGAGGGCCTGAGGACTGGGCCAAAGCCACCGGCCGTCCGCTCGAAGTGGGATGACGGACGCGGTTCGGGCTCCGATTCGTCTGGGACTGCGCAACAACCTCGCACAGTTCGGGTTGTTGGTGGCGATCAATGCCCTGGTCGGGGGGATGCTGGGTCAGGAAAGAACGGTCCTGCCGCTGCTTGCTCGCGACGAGTTCGGTGTCACCACATTTTCGGCCGTTCTCATGTTTGTGGTCGCATTCGGTGCCGCCAAAGCTCTCACCAACCTCGTCGCTGGAGTGCTTTCAGATCGATTCGGCCGCAAGCCCGTACTGGTCGCCGGTTGGTTGGTCGGCCTTCCGATACCTCTGATCCTGATATTCGCTCCAGGTTGGGGATGGGTCATTGCCGCCAATGTGCTGCTGGGGATCAACCAGGGACTGACCTGGTCAACCACGGTGATCATGAAGATCGACCTGGTGGGACCACGGCAACGGGGGCTTGCCATGGGCCTCAACGAGGCGTCCGGCTACGTCGCCCTGGCCGCCACGGCCTGGGTCACAGGATGGCTTGCCGCTCGATACGGGCTTCGCCCGATCCCGTTCCTGGTGGGAGCGTCGTACGCCGCCATCGGGCTCGGTTTGTCGATCTTCGTGGTCAGAGACACGCGACAACACGCCCAACTCGAGGCGAGCGCTCAACCGACCGACGCCTCAAGGACTACCAACGCGGTCGTCATGAAGACGAGCTTTCGCGAACCCGCTCTATCCGCCGCCTGTCAGGCCGGTCTGATCAACAACCTGAACGACGCCGTGGCCTGGGTCCTGTTTCCGCTGATGTGGGGTGCAGCCGGGATCGGCACCGCGGCCATCGGAACCCTCGCGGCGTTGTATCCCGCAGTGTGGGGCCTCGGCCAACTAGTCACCGGAGCTTGGTCGGATCGTGTTGGCCGCAAACCTCTGATCGTGGGCGGGATGCTCATCCAGGCCGTCGCCCTTGGTTGGATCGCCGCAGCCGACAGCACCCGGGCATGGGCCATCGGCGCGATCGCCCTGGGAGCCGGGACCGCCCTCGTCTACCCAACCCTCCTTGCTGTCATTTCGGACGTCGCCCACCCGTCATGGCGAGCGACCGCCGTGGGCACCTACCGATTCTGGCGAGACGCCGGCTTTGCGATTGGGGGCATCGCAGTCGGTCTGATCGCCGACAGGGGCGGCCTCGAGCCTGCCATCTGGGCGACCGCCGCGGTCACAGCAATCTCTGGACTGGTGGTTTGGGTGCGGATGTACGAGACCCTCCCGGCTTCAAGTGCGACAAGCTTCCGGTAGGTTCGTCCCGGCATAAACGGGCACGAATCGCACTCGGCTCATTCGCCTTCCAACGGTCTTGGCGCGCACGATCACAGGCGGTCCATGACAAGCACGCAGGTCACAGCGTCGCCATGTTCAGGGATCGCTTTTGGATTTCGCTGTTGTTAACGATTCCGGTCATCGCGTATAGCGACATGATCCAGATGTGGCTCGGGCTGACGCTTCCGAGTTTTGCCGGATCTGAGCTCATCCCTCCGATCTTGGGAACTGCGATCTTCATCTATGGCGGGCAGCCTTTCCTGAAGGGTGCCAGCCAGGAGGTCCGAGACCGTCAGCCCGGCATGATGTTGCTGATCGGGATGGCCATCACCGTGGCCTTCGGCGGCCACCACCTTTGGCTGGCTGGACCTCGACTTCTGGTGGGAACTCGCCTCCCTCACCACGATCATGCTCCTCGGCCATTGGCTCGAGATGAAGACGATAGGCCAAGCCCCGGGGGCTCTGACCGCCCTGGCCGAACTGCTCCCTGACACCGCCGAACGTCTCAATGCAGAGGGGGTGGAGACGGTCGCGATCGATCAACTGCGCGTGGGAGACACAGTGCTGGTTCGTCCTGGCGGTCGAATCCCGGCCGATGGCTCAATCGTCGAGGGCTCAGCCAAGATCGACGAGTCGATGATCACGGGAGAATCGAAACCAGTCGCCAAAGGCCTCGACTCCCGGGTTGCAGCTGGTGCGGTCTCCACCGACTCGGCGATCAGGGTGCGGATCGAGGCGGTAGGAGACGAGACAGCCTTGGCCGGCATTCGGCGGTTGATCGACCAGGCTCAGCAGTCGCAGTCACGGCGCAGGTGCTGGCCGATCGGGCAGCAGCCGTTCTGTTCTATGTCGCCGTCGTGGCGGCGATCATTGCGGTCATCGGCTGGCTGATCGCTGGCCAACCCGACCAGGCGATCGAACGCACGGTTTCGGTATTGGTGGTGGCGTGTCCCCACGCTCTCGGTCTTGCGATTCCCCTCTTGATCTCGATCACGACCGGCATGGCTGCCCAAAATGGCATCCTGGTGAAAGACCGACTTGCGTTGGAACGGATGCGCCTGGTCGATGTTGTGATCTTTGACAAGACCGGCACCCTGACCAAGGGCGCCCACCGTGTGACCGGGGTGCTCGGAACCGACGGGAACGATGACCGGATCTTGGCGATTGCGGCGGCAGCCGAGACCGATTCC
Source organism: Acidimicrobiia bacterium (assembly GCA_035525055.1). GTDB lineage: Bacteria > Actinomycetota > Acidimicrobiia > Spongiisociales > ZC4RG35 > DATEEG01. The sequence goes on from DATLEZ010000004.1 coordinate 30,311, forward strand.
GAACATCCACTCGCCCGGGCGATCGTGACGGCGGCTCGAAGTCGCGGCGAGGTGCCGCAGGCGTTGGGTTTCAAGTCGATGAGCGGTCGCGGGGTGGAAGCGGAGGTTGGCGGCCAGACTGTCGCGGTCGGCGGTCCCAATCTCCTGCGAGACCGTGGCCTTGAAATTCCGGACGCCTTCCAGAACGACCTCGACGTATGGCGAAGTCGGGGAGCCGCCGTGCTGTTCGTCGCGGTCGACGGTGAAGTCGTCGGAGTCCTCGCACTCGAGGACGAGATCAGGCCCGAGTCGAGGGAGGCCGTCAGCCAGCTTCACACGCTCGGCGTCAAAGTGGCGATGATCACCGGCGATGCTCGCCAGGTTGCCGAGGCGGTGGCCAATGACCTCGGGATCGACGAGGTTCTCGCAGAGGTCTTGCCCGAAGACAAGCATTCCCGGGTCGCCGAGTTCCGGCAGCGAGGCGCACGGGTCGCAATGGTGGGCGACGGGGTCAATGACGCCCCCGCCCTGGCTCAGGCCGATGTTGGGATTGCGATCGGAGCCGGTACCGACGTTGCCATCGAGTCGGCCGGGATAGTCCTCGCCTCAAATGACCCGAGGGGAGTCGTCGCCATCCGCAAGATCTCTGCGGCGGGATATCGCAAGATGATTCAAAACCTCGTCTGGGCAGCCGGGTACAACGTCGTTGCTATCCCCCTGGCTGCCGGAGCTCTGTCTGGCGTGGGAGTCGTCTTGCCTCCTGCCGCCGCGGCCGCACTGATGAGCGCCTCGACTGTGGTGGTAGCACTGAGTGCCCAGTTGATCAGGAGGGTTGACCTAGGTTCCTGAAGAGCGGCGGTTTGGCTGTCCCCCTGCTTGCGGGGGGACAGGAGTCGGGTGAGAGGTGGATTAGGTCATAGTCCCAGATGATTGCTGTCCCCCTGCTTTTGGGGGGACCGATCGCCGCTGTGGGCGATCGGTCCCCCGCAAGCGGGAGGACAGGGATCAAAACCCAAACGTCCCCAAGCGAGGGTTCTTCTGCCGCCTGGTCTTAGCCGAGCGCTTGCACCATTGCTGCGCCCATGTCGGTGGGGGTGGGGGCGATCACGATTCCGGCGTCAGAGAGGGCGGCGATTTTGGCTTCGGCGGTTCCTTTACCACCGGAGATGATTGCCCCGGCGTGGCCCATCCGCCGGCCGGGCGGGGCGGTCGTCCCGGCGATGAAGCCAGCCACCGGCTTTGCCATGTGTTTGGCCACGAAGGCGGCGGCATCTTCCTCGGCGGTGCCGCCGATCTCGCCAATCATGATGACGCCTTCGGTGGAGGGGTCGTCGTTGAACAACCGGAGGACGTCGACGAAGTTGGTGCCGTTGACCGGGTCGCCACCGATGCCCACCGCAGTCGTCTGGCCAAGGCCGAGGCGGGTCAACTGATAGACAGCTTCATAGGTCAAAGTCCCCGACCGTGAGATGACCCCGATCCGGCCCGGTTGATGAATGTAGCCCGGCATGATTCCGATCCTGCACTCCTTCGGAGTTATGACGCCCGGGCAGTTGGGCCCAACCAGACGCACCGGCTTGCCCTCGAGGTAACGCTTGGCCCGGATCATGTCGGCGATCGGAACACCCTCGGTGATGGCGACGATCAACGGCATCCCGGCGGAGGTGGCCTCCATGATGGCGTCGGCCGCCCCGGCCGGAGGAACGAACACGACAGAGGCATTAGCTCCGGTCTCGGCCATTGCCTCCTCCACCGTCCTGAATATGGGTAGGTCTACCCGATAGCGATCGGGTCGATCCGGGCCACCCGTCTCGTCGATGTCGCCCTCGAACACTTCGGTCTCCCCTGCCCGGCTGGGATGGACCGCGGCGACTATCTGAGTCCCGTAGGCGATCGAACGATCGGCGTGGAAGCGACCGGTCTTGCCGAGTCCCTGAACCAGCAAACGCGTTTCCGCTCCGACGAGAATGCTCATCGGACGCCAGACGGAAGTCGGAAGACGAAAGACGGAGGACGAGCAATCATTTGGCTAGTTCCACGATCTTCTGGGCCCCGTCCTTCATGTCGGCGGCGGTCGCCAGATTGAGCCCGGATTCGTCAAGCATTTGCCGGCCGAGTTCGACATTGGTTCCTTCCAGACGAACCACCATCGGCACTTCGAGCCCGACCTGCTGGACGCCGGCAATGATCCCTTCGGCGACGGTGTCGCATCTCATGATCCCGCCAAAGATGTTGACGAAGATCCCTTTGACATTGGGATCGGCGCCGATAATCCGAATCGCGGCCGCTACCTGCTCGGCATTGGCGCCTCCGCCGACATCAAGGAAGTTGGCGGGCTCTCCACCGAAATACTTGATGATGTCCATCGTCGCCATCGCCAGGCCCGCACCGTTCACCATGCACCCGATGCTTCCGTCGAGCTTGATGTACGACAGCCCGGCCTTCTTGGCTTCGAGTTCGGACGAGTCCTCTTCCGTCTCGTCCCGCATGGCCTCCAGGTCGGGATGCCGGAACAAGGAGTTGTCGTCGAAGGCCATCTTTCCGTCGAGGGCCATGACGCTCCCCGCCTTGGTCAGGACCAATGGGTTGATTTCGATCAGGTCGGCATCGAGATCGAGCGTCAGTCTAGAAAGGGTGGTGACGAACCTGACAAAGTTGGCGTGTGGCTCGCCTTCGAGACCGAGCCCCCAGCCAAGCCGGTTGGCCTGGAACGTCGCCAATCCAATGGCCGGATCGATTGTCTCGCGCATGATCCGCTCGGGAGTCTCTTTGGCGACCTTCTCGATGTCCATGCCGCCTTCGGTCGAAGCCATCACGACATCGCGCGATTCGGCCCGGTCGAGCAAGACCGCAAGATAGAGCTCGCGTTCGATGTCGATGCCCTGCTCGATGTAGAGACGGCTTACCTTCTTGCCGGCTGGACCGGTCTGAATGGTCACCAGGGTCGAGCCCAGCATCTTCCCGGCGAGTTCCCGGACCGCGGCTTCGGCGGCAGCAAACCCGCCCTTGATCCCGGCAGTGACGACATCGACTCCACGGAGATCGGGGAACTCCATGAAAGTTCCCTTGCCTCGTCCACCGGCATGGATCTGCGACTTGACGACTACAACCGGATTGCCGGACTTCTCGATGAGGGGGCCGACCGCGGCCACCGCCTCCTCGACGGTGGTGGCCACCTGTCCGAGCGGAACCGGTATGCCGCGGGCTCCCATCAGTTGTTTGGCCTGGTATTCGTGGATCTTCATGTGGAACGAAGTGAACTCACGGGGGCGGGACGTTAGCCGCGACCCAATCTGCGATTTCCGTGAGGGTGGTGCCCGGCCCGAAGACAGCCGCCAGACCGGCAAGCTCGAGAGTCGCAACATCGCCTTCGGGAATAATTCCCCCACCAAACACGACTACGTCATCGGCGCCGGCCGCTCGCAACAACCTGACCACCCTGGGAAACAGGGTGAGGTGAGCTCCCGAAAGGGAGGAGAGCCCGACCGCAGCCACATCTTCGTCGATCGCCGTTGCCACGATCTGCTCGGGGGTCTGGTGCAAACCCGAGTAAATAACTTCGTTGCCGGCATCCCGCAGCGCTCGGGCGATCACTTTTGCTCCCCGATCGTGGCCGTCGAGCCCGGGTTTGGCGATCAGAATGCGGCGCGGCACGACGATCCGAGGTTACCGCCCTTAGGACAAACCAGACGCTGAGCTAATTTGGTCATGAGAAGAATCGTTAGGAGCCCCCGAAATGCTCAATTCCCGCCTTCACGGCCTCCCGGCGGCCGGTCAAAGTGTCTGGTCCGACCAGATCAGCCGGTCGATGATCGACTCGGGCGAACTCGAGCGCCGGATCACCGAAGACGCTATCAGCGGGGTCACCTCCAACCCGACGATCTTTGCCGGCGCCATCACCAAGGGCGCCGACTACGACCGTCCGCTGCGGGAGTTGGCCAAGGCGGGTCACGACTCGACCGAAGTCCTGGCCAGCCTGGTCAGCGCCGACATCGCCGACGCCTGCGACATTCTCCGTTCGGTGTGGGAGTGGAGCGATGGCGGCGATGGGTTCGTCTCCGTCGAGGTGAGCCCGGGGCTGGCGGCGGATGCGGAGGCGACGATCGCTGAGGCCCGCCAGTGGGTGAAGAGGATCGATCGGGCCAACCTTTTGGTGAAGGTCCCCGCCACCCGAGCGGGCGTCGAAGCGATAAGACGTCTCACCTCCGAGGGGGTATCGGTCAACGTCACTCTGATCTTCTCGCTTGAGCGTTATGCCGAGGTGATCGAGGCTTATCAGACCGGTCTGGCCGAGTTTGCGACTTCGGGCGGAAAACTGAAGACGGTCAATTCGGTTGCGTCCTTCTTTGTCTCCCGGGTCGACACCGAGGTAGATCCACGGCTCGAAAAGATCGGCTCCCGCGAGGCATTGGCTCTAAGAGGCAAGGCAGCTATAGCGAACGCCCGGGCCGCGTATGGACTCTTCCTCGACCACTTCCGTTCCGAGGAGTGGCTGGAGCTGGGTAGGGCCGGAGGTCGGGTGCAACGCCCGCTATGGGCGTCGACCTCTACCAAGAACCCCGCCTATGACGACACCATGTACGTCACCGAACTGGTGGCACCGCACACCGTCAACACCATGCCCCTCGAAACTGTCGATGGCTATCAAGATCATGGCCTCCCGCTACCACAGCCCTTCGGTCCGTCGGAGATCACTGAGGCCCACCGCGTCCTCGATGAACTCGAGGAGGTCGGCATCGACATGGAAGATGTGACACGGCTACTCGAAGAGCAAGGCGTCGAGAAGTTCTCCAAATCATGGGACGACCTACTAACCGACGTGGAAACTAAGAGGGCGGCAGTCGCGTAGGCCTCAAGCCTCAAGCCTCAAGTCTCGTGCGTGTGGCTTGGGGCTTGGGACTTGCGGCCGCCAATTGGAACCGCACCCAAGACCTTCAAAACGCCGCTAAATCTTCTGTAAGGGGGCCCAGGAGAGCAGGAGGCGTTTCTTGCCTTCTCCGTCGAAGACCACCTCGGCTTCGGCTCGGTCGCCGGAGCCAATGACTTCTCTTACCGTCCCCATCCCCCACTTGTCGTGACGGACTCGGTCGCCGGGCCCGATGTCGGTGGCGGCAACTGTGGCACGCCCCGACCATGAGCTCTCAGCGGCAGAAGTGCGGGCTCGCTTACCGGCTTTCTCAATCAGGTTGGCCGGGATCTCCTTGAGGAAGCGGGAGGGTGGGTTGTAGTTCGTGCCTCCGAACAACATCCGGCTCCAGGCTGAGGTCAGGTAGAGGCGGTCCTGAGCGCGGGTGATGCCGACATACGCCAGCCGGCGCTCCTCCTCCATCTCCTCGGGGTCACCGAGGGTTCGCATATGGGGGAAGATCCCGTCCTCGAGGCCAGCCAGGAACACCGCTGGATATTCGAGACCTTTGGCGTTGTGAAGGGTCATGAGAGTGACTGCCCCAGCCCCCTCCTCCAGTTCATCGACATCGCTCTGCAGGCTGACGGTCTCCAGGAACAGTTCCAACCGCGAGAGGTTGGGGAGGTCATCCCACTCCTGGCCGTTGACCACCGAGCCTTCATTGGAGGATTCGAACTCATTGGCAACCGATGAAAGCTCTCGCAGGTTCTCGATACGACCGAGGGCCTCGATGGTCTTCTCCGATTCGAGTGCGGCCATGTAACCGGTGTCGTGCATCACGGAGTCGACCGCGGCGGCCACTCCGCCGACGTCGGCCTTCATGGTCATCATGTCGAGCAGTCCGGCGAACTCGAGGATCTGGCGCTCGACCCGTGGGGTGAGTTGAGTGATCTCGCGGGCACGGCGCAGGGCTTCTCCGAACGGGATCTTGTTTGCCTCGGCAAACCGATCGACATGCCCGATGCTGGTGTCCCCGATCCCTCGCCTGGGCTCGTTGATTATGCGCTTAAGGGCTACCGCGTCGTCCGGATTGACGATCGATCGGAGATAGGCGAGGGCGTCCTTGATCTCTTTCCGCTCGTAGAACTTGACCGAGCCCACCACCGTGTACGGCACCCCGCGCCGCACCAGGACGTCTTCGATCACGCGCGACTGGGCGTTGGTCCGGTAGAAGACGGCGACGTCGGCGAGGTTGTAGCCGAGTTCGGTCAGGCGCTCGATCTCGTCGGCAACAAATCCTGCTTCATCGTGCTCGTCCTCGGCCTCGAAGCGAACGATCGGTTCGCCCTTGCCACGATCACTCCAGAGCCGCTTGGGCGTGCGGCGGGGGTTGTTGGCAATGACGGCGTTGGCGGCGTCGAGAATGGTGTCGGTGGACCGATAGTTCTGATCCAGCACCACGACCCGGGCGTCGGGAAAGTCCTTCTCGAAGTCGTTGATATTGCGAATGTCGGCACCCCGCCAGCGGTAGATGCTCTGATCGCCATCACCAACGACGCACAGATTCCGATTTTTCTCGGAGAGGCGCCGGACAAGGATGTACTGGGCACGGTTGGTGTCCTGATACTCGTCGACCAGTATGTAGCGGAAGCGTTCCTGATACTGGGCGAGGACATCGGGAAAGGCGCCGAATAACTCGACCGTGATCATCAGCAGATCATCGAAGTCCATCGCCGAGGCTTCGAGAAGACGCTGCTGATAGAGGCGGTAGACGTCGGCTACCTGTTCGTGGTAGAACCCGTCGCCGGATGAGGCGTAACTCTCATAGTCGATCAACTCGTTCTTGGCCTTGGAGATGGCGGCCTTGATCGCTTTGGGAGGGAAGCGCTTCGGATCGAGATCGAGATCCTTCACGCAGATCGTGATCAGGCGGACGCTGTCGTCCTCGTCGTAGATGGAGAAGGCCGACCGGTAGCCGAGACGATGTGCCTCACGACGAAGAATTCGCACACAGGCGGAGTGGAAGGTGGAGACCCACATGGCCCGGGTAGCCCGGCCTACAAGGCGCGAAACCCGGGAGCGCATCTCGTCGGCCGCCTTGTTGGTGAAGGTGATGGCGAGGATCGAATCGGGCGATACGTTGAGGTTGCGGATCAGGTGGGCTATGCGATGGGTGAGGACCCTGGTCTTGCCAGACCCGGCCCCGGCGACAACCAGGACTGGTCCCTCGGTGGCTGCCACAGCTTCTCGCTGGCTGGGGTTGAGATCGGCCAGCAGCGGCGAGTCGACCAGGAGATCGTCCTTGAACCACACACCGGGATGGTACCGGGATGCCGGGACGGAAATAACAGCCTCGTAACTAAGGCCGTTCTACGTGGTACGTGGTACGTGGAACGTAAAAACCGTCAGGACAACGATGTTCGCGGGTTCGGACGTACCACGTACCACGTACCACGTACCACAGGACCCTCAGCCCGAAGCCGCGGGCTGGTGGTAGGTCGGCACTCCGGATGAGGGCTCTTCCGAGACCAGGGCCTTGACCGGCATTGAGAAGCAGAAGCGGCTGCCCGTGGGAAAGCGGCGCTCGTACCAGACATCTCCTCCCATGGCCCGGGCCAGACGCCGGGCGATGGGCAATCCCAGGCCGATGCCCGACGAAGATCTCGAGTCGCCCTTCGAGAGTTGCTCGAAATGCTCAAAGATTTGATTGGCCGAGCCATCGGGAACACCCGGACCGTTATCGGAGACGACCAAGACGTACTGATCTCCATGGGCGAAACCCTCGACGAGGACCTGGTCACCCCCGTACTTGCGAGCGTTCTCGAGAAGGTTACGGACCACTTGCTGAACCCGCTTCGGATCGGCATGCATGCGAACTCCCATCGGGAGCGAGACCGCCCCCTCCCGGCCCCCTCCGCTCGGGAAGAGCATTGCCGCAACATCGTGCACCAATTGGCCCAGGTCGAACATCTGGGGGTGGAATCGGAGGCGGCCGGCCTCGAGGCGGGGGATCACGAGGACGTCCTCGACCAGGTCGCCCAGGTATTGGGACTGTTTGCGAATGTACCCGAGGAACTCGTCCACCTCGGACACCTCCAGCTCCTGCCATGAGGTCGCCAGGGTCTCGGCAAAGCCGGCGATCGAGGTCAGCGGAGTCCTCAACTCGTGGCTGACCATCGCTACGAAGTCATTCTTGATGTGCCGGGCCTCCTCGGCCTCCTGATGGGCCTCTTCCTCGCGGACCCGGGCCTGCGCTACGAGTCGCTGACTGGCAAGGGCGACGCCGAACCCGACAGCGGCGAGCACCAAGCCCACCCAAGGGGGAATCGTCGAGAACCACTGGGCGAGGTCGTTCACGAACTTAGCCATCAAATCACTCTATGCGACGGGCCCGTCCAGGAGCGACCGAAGTGTCGACACGAGGGCGCCGAGCCTGAGGTCGCTCTTGTCGAGATAGGCGTCGACTCCCGCCTCCCAGGCGGCGGCCTGCTCGTCCGGCGAGGCTACCCCTGAGACCATCACGATTGGCACCCGCACGTTGCTGGCCCGCAACGCCCGGACCAGGTCGACACCGTTGGAACGGGGCATCGCATAGTCGACCACCAGAGCATCGAAGTTCCCGCTCGAAATTGCCAGCAGCGCCAAGCGAGCGCTCTCGGCCACTTCCACGTCGAATCCCCGCCCGCTCAATGTTGCCGCGATGAGCTGGCGAACACCGGCCGAGTCGTCGACCACGAGCACGCGGCGCCGCGGACCCGGGCGCTGCTGTTGATGACGGGCCAGCTCGCCCAGGTAATTGGGATCGACCACCACCATCACTTCACCACCGCCAAGAAGGGCTGCGCCGGTGATGTTGCGAGAGCCTTCGAGGATCGGCCCGAGGGCCTTGACCGCCACCCGTCTCCGGCCCAGCACCTCGCCAACCGCAACGGCCACCTGGCCCGAACGAGTTGTGAGAATCACCAGGTCGGACGGCGGGCTCTGCGACTCCTGTCCCATGGCATTGGCCAGCGAGAGCACCGGCAGATCCTGGGATTGGAAGCGGGCCCGGCGGATGCCGTTCTGATCGACAGTGATCTCACTGAGGGCCGGCATGATCGAGGCCTGCACCGAAGCCTCTGGCAAACCCCAGAAGTTGTCACCGTCGGCGACCACGACGACGTTCTGCAGGACCAGAGAGACCGGAAGAGTCAGGGTGATCGTGGTGCCGGTGCCCGGGTGCGAGTCGAGCTGGATTCCACCATTCACCCGCTCGAGAACTTCCGCGACCGTATTTAGGCCGTCACCCGCGCCAGAGAAGTCATGAGGGGTGTCGACCGTCGAGAAGCCGGAAACAAACAGAAGCGACGAGAGGTCCGAGCCGTCGACCAGCATCCCCCGCTGACGGGCGGCCTCGGCTACCGCCTTCCAATCGACCCCGCGGCCGTCGTCCGAAAGCACGATCGAGACCTTGTCGCCCTCGCGCTTGGCCGCGAGGCTGAGGACCCCGGTAGCCGGCTTGCCGGCGGCGAGCCTCTCCTCGGGCGACTCGAGCCCGTGGTCGACTGCGTTGACTAGAAGGTGACGAAGCGGTTCCCGCATGAGTTCGACGATCTGGCGATCGAGCTCGATTTCCTCCCCGGACGCATCGAACCTGACGTCCTTGCCGAGCTTGCGGCCGAGATAGCGGACGAATTGGGGAAAGGTTTCGGTGGCCTGGCGCAATTGGGCATTGGCAAGTGCCACCGCCAGGTCCTGGAGATGTCCCACCGCCGAGGAGAGCCGGCGAAGTTGCGACCTCCAGGCCGCCATCAGTTTCTGCGGATCGGCCCCGTCGAACTGCACCAGTGCCAGGTCGGACAACGCCTCCGAGTCGAGACTGACCTCGACGGCCTGGTTGATCAACTGGTAAAGATCGATCGTGTCCACCCGCGAAGCGCCGGACATCATCGACCGTTCGACTGCCGCCAGCAGGCCGCCCAGCGAGGTCGGTCCGAATTCGTTCGGGGACTCCCGACGGGCCAATGCGAGAGGGATGCTGTCTTCACTGGGGCTGCCGCCGTGCAGCGCCACCTCGGTACGGGTTATGGCCTCTCGCAGTTTGGCCGTCGTCCCGGTCTGCTCCTGCTCGGCAGCCTCTGGAAGGAAGACCGCGAGTTGTTCAAGCGCCCGCACGACAGCGCCGGTCGGGGTCAGATCACCCGACTCGATCCGCTTCCAGGCGTTCTCGAGCAGGGCCCCGGCGTGGCCAGTTTCGCTGAGGCCGATCACCCGCGAGGAGCCCTTGATGGTGTGGGCGTCCCTGACTAGATCGGTGACGGATTCGGGTGTGAGTTGCTGGAGGGCGAGCTGGCGGGCTCCGGCGGCGAGACGGCGCGACCGATCCACTACCTCGCTGTGGTAGATCTCAATCAGCTCGGGCGGCAGAGAAGCGTCCACTTGCCTCAGTTCTCACTTGGGTTCGCTGGATAGAACATCGGCCGGTGGCACACCCAAGTTGAGACGCCAAACGGCGGACTCCAGCGCGAGAATCAGCGATCCTACGGCACTTTTGGCTTGTCTGCGGAGCCGGGGCAGTGGTTTGCCGTCCGGGTCATTCCCATTCAATGGTCGCCGGAGGCTTGGAGGAGATGTCGTACGCGACCCGGTTGATCCCGGGAACCTCATTTATGACCCTCGAGCTGATACTTTCCAAGAGCTCATAGGGCAACCGGGCCCAGTCGGCGGTCATGGCATCCTCACTCGTCACCGCCCGCAGGATGAGGGGGTAGGCGTAGGTGCGACCGTCGCCCTGGACACCCACTGTCCGGATCGCCGGCAGCACCCCAAAGGCCTGCCAGATCGACCGATAGAGCCCCGCCCGACGTATCTCCTCGAGGATGATCGTGTCGGCCGCACGCAGGACTTCGAGCCGATCATTCGTGACCTCTCCAATGATTCGCACCGCCAGGCCCGGTCCCGGGAATGGCTGGCGCCAGACGATCTCCTCGGGCAGGCCGAGTTCCTCCCCCACCGCCCTGACCTCGTCCTTGAAGAGATCACGCAGCGGTTCGACCAGTTCGAACTTCATGTCGTCGGGGAGGCCGCCAACGTTGTGATGGGTCTTGATGGTGGCAGCGGTGCCGCTGCCTGACTCGATGACGTCCGGATAGAGGGTTCCCTGGACCAGGAACCGGGCGTCGGAGAGATCGCTGGCCACCTCCTCGAACACACGAATGAAAGTCTCACCAATGACCATCCGCTTGGTCTCCGGATCGGTGACGCCGGCCAGCTTCTCGAGGAAACGGTCGGCGGCTTTGACCTGGATGAGATTGGTCTGGAAGTGACGCCGGAAAGTCTCATCGACCTGGTCGGCCTCCCCGGCTCGAAGGAGACCGTGGTCCACGAAGATACACGTGAGCTGATCTCCTACGGCACGATGGACCAGAGCGGCGGCAACCGCCGAATCCACCCCACCGGAGAGGCCACAGACGACCTTGCCATCACCGATCTGGCTGCGGATACGTTCAACCGCCTGCTCAATGATGGAGAGGCTCGTCCAGGAGGGCGCTAATCCGCACACCTCATAGAGAAACTGCTTGAGGATCTCCTGGCCGCGGACGGTGTGGGAGACCTCAGGGTGGAACTGGACGCCATAGAGAGCGCGTTCGCGGTCTTCCATCGCCGCCACCGGCGACCCGGCCGAGGTAGCGGTGGTAGAAAACCCCGGCGGGGGCTCGGTCACACAATCGCCGTGGCTCATCCACACTTCGAGGCCGAGTGGAAGATCACCGAGCAGGTGCGAACCGGCAATTACCTCCACGTCGGTGCGGCCGTACTCGGAGGTGCCCGTCGGCGAGACTCGCCCTCCGGCGATGTCGGCCAGAATCTGATGGCCGTAACAGATGCCGAGGATCGGAATCCCGGCGTTGACGATCTCAGGATCCATCCGGTAGGTGTCGGCGGCATAAACCGAAGCGGGGCCGCCCGAGAGGATGACCCCGGCCGGGCGCCGGGCTTTGATCTCGGCGGCAGTGATCGTGCGAGGGACTATCTCGGAGTAGATGTGGGCTTCCCGAACCCTCCGGGCAATCAACTGGGCGTACTGAGCCCCAAAATCGATGACGAGGACTGTGTCGACTTCGCCGAGCGTCGTGGGTTCCGGCGATTCGTTATACGTTTTACGTTCTACGTGGTACGTCAAACCCCGGAACCTTCCGACGTAAAACGTAAAACGTAAAACGTAAAACGCACTATCCCATTCCTACCCGTTGGGCCTTTTGCAGGCCTTTGCCTTCTGTCTGCAGCGATGGGCCCAGCATCACTTCGGCCTTCTGAAACTCTTTGAGGTCGGAGTATCCGCAGGTGGCCATCGAGACCCTGAGGGCGCCAAAAAGGTTTCGCCGGCCGTCGTTCTCGTGGGCGGGTCCGATCAGGATCTCGGCCAAGGTTCCGAGCCTCCCCACCTGAACCCGGGCTCCTCTGGGAAGCGTCGGATGGAATGTGGCCATGCCCCAGTGGTAACCGCGGCCGGGAGCTTCCTCGGCCGAGGCCAGAGGCGATCCGATCATGACAGCGTCGGCTCCACAGGCGATAGCTTTAGCAACGTCCCCGCCGGTGCGCATTCCGCCATCGGCGATGACGTGGACGTAGCGGCCGGTTTCGTCGAGGTGGCGGATGCGGGCGCCGGCGGCATCGGCGATCGCCGTCGCCTGAGGCACTCCCACCCCGAGGACACCACGAGTCGTACAGGCTGCCCCGGGGCCAACGCCGACCAGGACCGCGGCTGCTCCCGTTCTCATCAGATGAAGAGCAGTGCTGTATGAGGCGCAACCACCGACGATGACCGGGGCGTCGCAATCGGCGATGAATTGCTTCAGGTTGAGTGGCTCGGCCCTGGTCGAGACGTGCTCGGCCGAGACCACCGTCCCCTGGATGACCAGGATGTCCAGGCCCGCTGCCAGCGCCGTGGGGGCGAGGTCGCGAACCCGCTGCGGGGTGAGGCTGGCGGCCGTGACCACTTTCTCAGCCTTCATCTCGGCGACGCGCTGGCCGACTAATTCGACCTTGATCGGCTCGAGGTAGATCTCCTGCATCCGACGGGTGGCCTTCTCGACCGGGAGCTCTGCAATCTCTTCGAAGTACGGCTCGGGATCCTCGTAGCGGGTCCAAAGCCCTTCGAGGTTCAAGACCCCGAGCCCGCCTAAGTGGCCGATGGTGGCCGCGGTGGCGGGACTGAGGGCCCCGTCCATTGCCGAGCCCATCATCGGTAGGGTGAAACGGAAACCGTCGAGCTGCCAGGTGATGTCGACATCGTCGGGGTCGCGGGTTCTCCGGCTTGGGACGATGGCGATATCGTCCAAGCCGTAGGCCTGTCGAGCCGTCTTGCCAATGCCGATATCGATCTCCATGAAGGCCTCCACCTGTCCAGCGCGTAGGCCAATTGTACGGCAGGTGGAAGGACCGACACGTGCAGCCCGTCGTCGTCGAGCGGGGCGCCTCTTATCCTGACCAGAATGGACCTTCAATCGCCGCCGATTGACCAATCGCCAGCTACCAGATGGCGGGGGCGGGACTTCGCTCTGGTGATGATTGCCGGGCTGATCGTCGGCGGAGCAATATACGCGGCGGGCGCAGAACTTGGTTGGGGCGACGACGAAACCCTCCTCGTGACGAGCGCCTTCGGCCAGTACGGCGGGCACATCCTGGCGCTGGTCGCCCTGGCCCGTCGGCGCGGCGGTACCTCTTCTTTGGGCTTCTCGGTCTCACCTTCAGACGTCTGGTACGTAGGTCTCGGGCTGATCCTCCAAGCCACGTTGCCGCTTCTCTTTCTCCCACTCGCCAACTTGGCCGGCGACGGCGAGGCCGGTCAAGTCGTCAGCGATCAGATCCAACAACTCGGTGGCCTCGGCACCAGGATCGCCATGGCGATCGTGGTCGCCGTGCTTGCCCCGGTCACTGAAGAGTTGATGTTCCGGGGTGTTCTGCTCAAGGCACTGGGAGGCTTCGGGCGGCTCGCTGCAATCGTGGTTTCAGGACTTGTGTTCGCGGGCTTTCACCTCTTCGGTCTCTCGGGGGATCTCCTGCGAGGTGCGCTCCTGATCGTTCCCACCTTCTTCCTGATGGGTGTCATCCTGGCCAGGGTGACCGTGCGGAAGGACCGATTGGGACCGGCCATCTTCATCCACTCAGGCTTCAACCTCCTCGCTCTGTTGATCCTCCTGATGCCGCCCGACTTGTTGGACCGGTTGCTAGAGCCTCAATAGGGCGGAGGGCACCCACCGCGGTGCGCCTCCCACTTGTTGGTTTCGGAGACAACCAGCCCCTGGATTGTCCGGTTGACTCATCCGACGGTGCCCACGGTCGCTAATCTCTTTTCCTAATGAGTGTTCGTCGCATGTCCTGGTGGTGGCCGACCGACTGATTCAGGCCGCCGCATCACGACCATGTTTTCGCCGGAGGCCTCGAGCCTCCGGCCTTTTCATATCAGGAGTAGTCACATGACCGATCGCAAACGGGTGTTTTCAGGAATCCAACCGACTGGTGAGCTTCATTTCGGCAACCTCGTCGGGGCACTCGACAACTGGGTCAAGATGCAGAACGACTACGAGACCTACTACTGCGTCGTCGATCTACATGCCATGACCGTGCCGTACAACCCCGTCGAGTTGGCGCAGGCCCGGATCGACACGGCCAAGCTCGTGATGGCGGCCGGAGTCGACCCTGCCCGATCGCTTTTCTACTTCCAGAGCCAGGTGCCCCAACACGCCGAACTCACCTGGATCCTTGGGTCCATCACCGGCATTGGCCAACTCGAGCGCATGATCCAATACAAGGAGAAGGCGGAACGGGCTGGGCAAAACCTCGGATTGTTGTCATACCCGGTATTGATGGCGGCCGACATCCTGATGCATCGGGTCCACGCGGTTCCGGTTGGCGACGATCAGACCCAGCACCTCGAACTAACCCGCGATCTGGTTCTCCGTTTCAACTCGCGCTTCGGGGAGATCTTCCCGTTACCCGATCGGATCACCCCCGAGCTCGGTGCCAGGGTGATGTCTCTGCAGGACCCTCAGGCGAAAATGTCGAAGTCCGATCCCGATGCCGCCTCACGGGTCAACCTGCTTGACGAGCCGGATGTCATAAGGAAGAAGATAAAGGCCTCGGTCACCGATTCGGACCGCACGGTCCGGTATGACTGGGAGGAGAAGCCCGGCATCGCCAATCTCCTCGAGCTGTTCGCATTTAGCACCGGTCGGGCAGTGGCCGAACTCGAGACCGAGTATGCGGAGGCCGGTTATGGAAAGTTCAAGGAGGCCGTGGCGGAAGCGGTGGTCGAACGCCTCACGCCCATCAGAACCCGTTTCAAAGCCATGGACGACGACGAGGTGGCGAGGCTCATGCAGAAAGGCGCACTCGACGCCAGAGTCAGGGCGGAGGGCACGATGGTGGCCGTCCGCCGATCCGTGGGACTGGCGGGCTAGCCAGCAGCCCGGTCTGGCGCGGACCGTCCGATGGCGGAGAGCTCCATTTCTGACTGCAATGCGGCCCGGGCCCTCCCGGGCAGAGTGATGCGGAAGCAGGCTCCCCCGAGGCGCTTGGATCGCTCGTAGGTCCCGAGGCCGCCGTGGCGCCTCACAACCATGTCAACGATGGCCAGCCCTATCCCGGATCCCGGCACCGTCGAGTTCAACCGGTGGATGCCGCGCTCAAACTGGTCCCATATCGCCAGCTCGTACTTCCGGGGGACACCATCGCCGTTGTCATGGACCTCGATGACAAGATCATCACCCACGGAGGAAGCCGTAACCAATACCTGGCCCCCGCCATACCTGATCGCGTTGACGACGAGGTTGGCTATCACCTGCTGAAGTCGATCGGTGTCGAGGTAAGCCGTCAGTCCGGTGTCGATCTCGACGTCGAGGACGCCCTGGCTCTCCGGTATCGAGTTGAGCGTATCGACGATGAGCTGGTCGAGGTGCACCTCGTTCTCGTGCAGCTGGAGTCCGCTCGAACTGCGCGCCAGGAGCAAGAGGTCGGCGACGATCCGAGACATGTAGACGGCTTGCTGGTGTACGACGTCGGTGAGTTCAGTCCTCTCCTTGGAGTCGAGAAACACACGCGGGTCCTTGAGGACGTCAAGAAAGCCGACCAGGGCTGTTAGTGGTGTTCGCAGTTCGTGCGAAACCGATGACACCAGCGCCGACCGCTGCAGTTGGACCAATCTCCGGTACTCGCGCAGGGCAACTGCTTGGCGGGCGACTACCAACCCGACCAACACCAGGCCTATCCACAGCAGAACCTGGATGCCGGTAGGGATCCCAGACTCCCCGAAGCGCTTGGCGATGAGCCCGATGGCCACCAGCGTGACTCCATATGGAGCAAGCATGGCCCACAACGATTGTCGACGGTCGGCATACTCACGTGGCTTGGGCTGACGCCGGATGATGGCGGCAACCATCAGATAGATCACGATGGCCACCAGGAACAGAGTGAAGTTTGGTGCGGCGTCGGTGAAGTTCTCGCCAATGCCACTGGCAAGAAGGCTCAAGTCAGCGAACGCATGGGCCACCACGCCGACGCCAAACAGGACTATCCGGGGGTCGAAGCGAGAGTTGGACCGTCGGATCGTGACGATCATCGCCACCACCACCATCGAAGTGTCGAGCAGGGGAAAAGCGACCCCTGCGAACTGTTCCCAGGCAGTCGCCGAGCGGAGGGACTCTTCAAGGGCCGGGTAGAAGATCACCCAGATCAAGGTGGCCATCGAGAGAGCCCCGATGAGACCATCGAGCAGAACACGCACTCTGGTGCCGAGCACCGCGCCAACCTGGGGCATGATCGCGAACCCGGCCATCACTGTCGCATAAGCGAAGATGAAGATCAGATCGGGAGGTCCGTAGGTCGGGGCCGGTGCGATCGAGTTGATCAGGGCGACTACCAGGACACCCGCGGACGCGATGATCATGCCGGTTCCGATCATGCGCCAGGCCAGTCGCTCCCGACCTTCGTAGATCGAAGTAGCCGAGACGATGACTCCGCCCGCCACCGCGAGACCGATCAGTACGGCGACCGGCGCCACCACCTCTGCTGCCGCGGGATCGATGGCGCTGACAACTATGCCTATGGCCGCGGCGATGAAGGCGAGGCCCAAAAAGACGTGGCGAAGCCGCAGTGAACGCCTCTTGCCGACCATGCCGACAGAGCCCTTAACAACGGTCGCGGAGGGCATGCTGCTTTATCGGTCGGCAACGAGGCCGAGAGAAGCAGATTCAGCTCTGGAAGAGGATCATGAGGCCTCCGCCCTCTTCATGGCACGGTCGGAGATATCGAAGAGAATCTCGGGCGGGCCGGCAATGGCCCTGAAATGGCGAGCCAGGGACCCGATCATGGCCTCTATCTGATGGTCGGTGTGGTAGACGGTATGGGTGACCCGCAGCCCGGCCTGACCTACCGGGACTACCGGAAAAGCAGAAACATTCAGATAGAACCCGTCATCCATCATGCGCCGGCACAGTTCGAAGGCCTGCTCGGACCCACCGATTCTCACGAACCAGAGCGGCGTGGCATCGGTGTTGACCACAGGAAGATCCGCCGCCAAGAGGCCGGCCCTCATCACCTTGATCTGATGGTCGAGAACGGCCTGTCTCTCCTCCAACTCGGGCGACAGGTGAATATCGGCCGAGGCAATCGCGGCTCCCAATTGGGCAGGGTGGAGCGGACCCGAGAAGACCATGGTCCCGCCCGACATCTGCACTCGCTCGGCCATCGCCTTGTCGGGAAAAGCCAGAGCGGCGCCTCCCGCGCCGAATGACTTGGCGAGAGAGACGGCGACAACCAGGCGAGGGTGCCAGGGGACAGCATCGAGTACCCAGCCTCGTCCATTGATCCCCTTCCATCCGAAACCGTGGGCGTCATCGAAATAGGCGTGGAGGTTTTCGTGCCGATCGACCAGGTCCATAACCCGGGCCACCGGCGCCGCGTCACCCAACATCGAATAGACCCCGTCGGCGATGTACCAAACCTGGTCGAAGCGGCTACAGGCCTCCTCGACCGCGGCGGTCAACAGTTCCATGTCGTTGTGGGCGACGGGATTCACCGGAATGCCCTCGGCCATCAGGATCTGGGTCGCCAGGTGAACCGTGGAGTGCGCTTGGGAGTCGACGAGCACGGCGTCGCCATCACCGATCAGGATGGGGAGGGCAGCAAGGTGCCCAAGGGTGGTCGTCGCTGGCACGACGACATGAGCATGGAAGATCCGCCGTAGGCGCTCCTCGAGTTCTGTATAGAGACCGATCGAGGTGTAAGCAGGCGACGAGGAGAACACCGGGCCAAAGCAGTCGATGGCGTCCTTGGCGGCGGCCTTGAGCCTGGGGTCGGTGTTGAGACCCATGTAGGCGCAAGAACCGAAGTTCACCATGCGCCTGCCACCGATCGTCAGCCAGGCTCCATCGAGGTTGCGGTCTTCCACCCGCAGTGCCGAGAGTCCGCGTTGTTGAGACGCCCGGGCATTTCTTTCGAATAGCGTGAGGAGCCGTTCGTGGCGCGAGGCCTTGCCAGTTCGCATGAGCGAGCCTTCCTAATTGGGGAAGGACCAACGCCCAAGTCCTCTGAGGCGCAAACCGCCGCGCGCCACTCTAAAAAGAAGGACCTTCCGATTCGCTTCAACCTTATACGTGGCCCCAGCCAGAAGCAACGATTTGATTTCGCGGGGCTATTGACTCGAAGGGGATACGACCGACCCGCTACCCGAATCGACTCCGTGGACATTGACTCTGCGACGGTCTGCGACGATACTTCCGGACACTATGATTCTCACCGTCATCATCATTATCAACTAGGCGCACGCCACAAAACGGCGTGTGCCCGAGACCCTTCGCCCCGGCGGAGGGTTTTTTGTTGCCCCTCCCTTCCAGAGAAAAGGCCCACTGATGGAGTCCCCCACAAGTAAATCCCTCGAGATCTACGACACGACGCTTAGAGACGGATCTCAGCAGGAGGGAATCTCCCTGACCGTCGGGGACAAGCTTCAGATCGCAAGGCTGCTGGATGAACTGGGGGTTGATTACATCGAGGGCGGGTGGCCCGGAGCCTTGCCGAAAGACGACGAGTTCTTCTCACGGGCCCGGAAGGAAATCGAGTTTCGCAATGCCGCGCTGGTGTCTTTTGGCTCGACGAGAAGGCCGGCCAGCCGTGCCGCGGCCGATCCACAGCTGGAAGCACTCCTGGCGTCGGAGACAGAGATCATCTGCATCGTCGGCAAGTCATGGGACTACCACGTATTGGAGGCGCTCCGGACCGACCTCGACGATGGGGTCCGAATGGTCGGTGAGTCAATTGAGTATCTGCGCAGTCACGATCGTCGGGTTTTCTTCGACGCCGAACACTTTTTCGATGGATACCGGACCAATCCGGTGTACGCGCTACGTGTCATCAGGACTGCCCATGAGGCCGGGGCTGAGCGTCTCGTCCTGTGCGACACCAACGGCGGCAACCTTCCCCGCCAGATCGTCAATGTCATCAACGAAGTGGCAGCCGCCATCCCCGGTTCTGAGATCGGGGTTCACTTTCACAACGACGCCGGGTGCGCGGTGGCATCTTCCCTGGCTGCCGTCGAAGCCGGCGTGCGCCAGATCCAGGGCTGTGTGAATGGCTACGGAGAGCGCACCGGCAATGCTGATCTTTCGAGCATCCTGCCTGACCTGGTGCTGAAAATGGATCGGCCGGTCCTCTCCAGCCTCCAACTCGGACAGCTGGCACCGATCTCCCACCACATCGCCGAGATCGTCAACATCACCCTTGACCCCCATCGCCCCTATGTCGGCGGTTCGGCTTTTACGCACAAGGCGGGCCTTCATACCTCGGCCATCGCCCGCCGGCCCGACGCCTACGAGCACGTCCCTCCGGGATCGATCGGCAATCGGACCAGGATGGTGGTATCCGAACAGGCGGGCAGAGCGTCGGTCCTCTCGAAGTCATCCGAGTTCGGCCTCGACCTCACTGATGCCCAGGCCCGCCAGATCCTCGAGAGGGTCAAGGAGCTCGAACATGTGGGCTACCAGTTCGAAGCGGCCGATGGCTCATTCGAGCTTCTGGTCAGAAAAGAGCTCGGCTGGGAGCAGCCGTTCTTCTCGGTGGAGTCGTTCAGTGCCTTCGTGGAGCGACGGCCCGACCGGTCGGTGGCTGCCGCAGCGACGGTGAATGTCATCGTCGGGACGGATCGCAAGGTCTCGACCGGCGACGGCAACGGTCCGGTCAACGCCCTCGACCAGGCGCTCCGGGCGGCCCTCAGGGACACCTACCCGGCAGTGGATCAACTCCGGCTCACCGATTATCGCGTGCGGGTGCTCGACTCGTCTGACGGAACCGGCGCCAGGGTCAGGGTCTTAATCGAGACCTCCGGACCGGAGAGCTCGTGGAACACGATCGGGGTGCACGACAACGTGATCGAGGCCTCGTGGGAGGCCCTGCTCGAAGGCCTGATCGTCGGTCTGCTCAGGAGCGAAGAATTGGCCAAAGAGACCTAACCTCACAGGGAGTGGCGGGTTGTCACCGCGGGTGACCTACGACTAGGCTAGAGGTTGTGGGCGCCGCCCTTTTTTTCTCCTTTGATTTCGTATCCCTGGTCATCGGGGTGGCAGTTGGTGTGCTCGCTGCCTTCGCAGCGTGGAAGCTGCGTTTCTCCAAGGATCGTGAACAGACGCGGGATTTAAATACTCGACTGACCTCCCAGAGCTATCAGCTCGACCGAGCAAGGCAAGAGCTAGCCGATACAAAAGCGGGTGTGGCTCGCATGCTCGCCGACCGCTACGAAAATTTCACCGCCGGTGCGAACGGCGCCGACGAGGGACTCGACTCGACGGACTCGGATCCCCTCAGATTGACGATGGTTGCCGGCATCGGACCAAAGCTGGCGATCACGCTGGCCAGCTACGGAGTCACCGACCTGATCCGTTTGGCCTCGCTCTCGGAACAGCAGATGACCGTCATCGAGTCCAGCGCCCCGTCCCTCGCTGATCGAATGAGTCGCGAGGGTTGGAAGCAGCAAGCCCTACGCCTGCTCGAACTGCCTCCGGTTGAATCACTACCCGACAGCAACGAAACGGCTTCTATCGAGTCATATGACTGGACAAGCTTCCGAGAGCGCTCCCATCCTCCAGCCAACGGCTCGTCGGGTTTGCGCCACTAGTCCTCCATTCCCAGGAGCTGTCGCATCATCCGGGCAGTTGCCCCCCACAATATTTCTCCCTCGAGGTCGTAGAACCACACCGAGCGGCCCTGCCACAGTTCGAATCGCCAGCGATCGGGTTCGGCGAGATCCGCCAACCGGGGCTCTAGCACCATCGCCACCTCTCGCTCCGATGGGACCAACGCGGGAACCCCGCGCAGCCGACCAACCACCGGGACAACGAGCAGCGAGAACTCCACGGTGTGGATGGCCGGGAGGAAACCGAGGACATTGACGTCGCCGGCGGGGATGCCCACCTCCTCGTAGGCCTCTCTCAGGGCAGTATCGATTGGACCCGAGTCAGTGGGATCGGGGCGACCACCCGGGAAGGCGATGTGGCCGGCATGGGTCGGCATCGTGTCGGGGCGTTTGGTGAGCACTACCCGGATGTCGCCAGCCGCATCCTCGTAAAGAGGCACCAGCACCGCCGCGAGAGGTATATCCCCGGGCGGCGGAGAGTCGGCGATGACATGCAAGCCTTCCCACATCGGGCCACGTTATAGGCTGGCGGTCGCATGCCTCCGGACCGCCTAGTGACCGAACGGCTCATCCTCAGGCGCTTCAACCGACGGGACGTTGGCCCGTTGGCCGACGCCGTCCATGATTCACTTGCCGCCCTCAACGAGTGGCTGCCCTGGGCCCATCCTGGCTATCGACGGGAGGATGCCGCCAACTATGTCCGTGACAGCCTCGAGGCGTGGAAGGACGGCCGGGCCCACGACTACGCCATCCGTCGCAAGAACGACATCCGCCGGCATTTGGGGAACATATCGATCTGGCCCGTCTCACGGCTGACCCGAACGGGAGAGATCGGCTACTGGATTCGCTCCGACAACACCGCCAAGGGCCTAGCGACCGAAGCCACCGCGGCGGTGGTGCGGGTGGGTTTCGAGGACCTCGGCTATCACAAGCTGATCTTGCGGATCGCCATCGGCAACAAGCCTTCGGAGAGGGTCGCCGAGAAACTCGGCTTCAGCCGGGAGGGTGTGCTGCGCGAGGAACTCCTGATCAGGGGCCGCTGGGTCGACCACACCCTCTTCTCGATGCTCGACCGCGAATACCCCGAAGGAGCCGAGACCTGAGGAGAGCTTCAAGCTTCTATCCGGCGTCTCACGTCGCACGTCTCACGTCTGATGTCCGAGTGTGTTGCGTGGGTAGCGGGTCACATTGGGCTTTTGGTCTAAGCCTGTTGGAAGCAGCCAAGGATCAGCGAAGGAGCGGATTCGCCCCTGTCATCGGTCCCCTCGTAATTTGGCGGGTGGCTCCCGCTGAACAGGTATTTCGGTCTGGGAGTCCCGGAAACCGGGAGTGTGGCGCCATGTTTCGTCTGACCCGGGACTGCGACGCCAAATTTGTGGATGAGGCGGGGTGACTCCGGGTCCTTCGCAGATTGATCGGACCAACCTCACGCCCTTGGAGGGTTCAAGGCCTGCCCTCAGGACAAAGTGACCCACTACCGTTGCGTGAGACTTGAGACTTGAGACGTCCCCTTCAGATGAACGGTGACGCCTCGAGATCGCCCGCCCCAAGACCTAGAAGCCCGGGTGTGCAAAACGGTCGCGGACCACTTAGCCTGTCGTGCTGTGAGTTTGATCGTTACGTGTAGGGGTGTTCGAGGTTCGGTCCCGGTCAGCGGTCCCCAGTACCAGCGTTATGGCGGGGCCACGACCTGTTTCGAAATCGACCTGGAGGCAAACCACAGACTCCTGGTCGACGCGGGCACGGGTGCGCTATCGATCAACTCCGATCTGGTCAATGGCCCCCGTCACTTCACGATCCTCCTGACTCACCTCCACTGGGATCACACACTCGCCCTGCCATTCTTCGCCCCGCTCTATCAGCCCCAGAACGAGTTCGACTTCTACGGCCACATGTCCGGAGAATTGACCATCGATGAGGCTTTAGAGGCGGTGATGAAGCCGCCATGGTTTCCGGTGTCGTTTCGATCGGCCGCCTCGACGAAGCGATTCCACCACCTCAGCGGTGACCCTTTCACCGTTGAAGACATCTCCGTGACCTACGCCCGCCTCTACCACCCCCAGGGAGTCACCGGCTATCGCCTGGAGCGCGACGGGGTCGTGCTGGTTGTCGCCACCGACGTCGAACACGGTGACACCGCCAGCGATCGGGCCGTGCGGGAGTTGGCCGCCAACGCCGATGTGCTGATCTACGACGCCCAGTATCACCCCCAAGAGCAACGGGACAGCAAGAGCGGGTGGGGACACAGCACCTGGCGGGCCGCCATCGACGTGGCACGCGACGCCTCTGTGGAGCGCCTGATCTTGACCAGTCATGACCCCAGCCGCGCCGATGACGAGATCGACGCCATTGTGGCCCAGGCCCGAGAGCTCTTTCCCAACACTGAAGCCGCCGCCGAAGGCATGAAGTTCGAGGTCGGCTAGCTCCAATTACTGGTTTTGGCGCGGAGTCTTGCTCCCCTGGTGTCGATTGTCCGCGCCAAAACGGGTTCTTCTCCTAGCCGCTGCTGGCCAGGACCCTGGAGGCGTCGCCGAAGATCGAGGCGATTGTCGGGAACACCCCGACGAGGACGGTCAATACTCCGGCGATGGCGAGAGCCAGACGCAGCGAACCGGCCGGAACCGCTTCCCGATCGCCGAGTGCCACGGCGGGGGCTTCATCGAGCCAGACCGACTTGATGATGCGGGCGTAGTAGTAGAAGGCAATGACCGTGTTGACCGCCGCTATCACGGCCAACACAACCGTGGCAGTACCGCCGGCGATCATGACCGAGCGGAACATCACGAACTTGGCAAACCAACCAGCCAGCGGAGGGATGCCCGCAAGCGAGAAGAAGAAGACTGCCGCCAGCACTCCCAGCTTGGGGTCGTAAGAGCCGAGACCCGCCCATCCGCTGATTTCGCCAGTTCCGGTCCTCCGAGCCCCGGCGATTACAACGGCGAAAGCGCCGAGGTTCATCACGGCAAAGATCACGAGATAGATCACCGTCGCCGAGAACGCGTCGGTCAGGTCCGTGCCCGCCACTCCCGCGGCCGCGAACGGGACCAGCATGAACCCTGCCTGGGCGATGGACGAGTAGGCCAACAGCCGAACGATATTGGTCTGCCGCAGTGCGGAGAGGTTGCCGACGATCATCGAAGCGGCAGCCATGATCCACAGGGCAGGCGCCCACACCGCCGAAGCTCCGGGCACCGCCTGGTAGAGGACGATCAGCATGGCGACGAACCCGGCTGCCTTGGAATTGACCGACAGATATGCCGTGACCGGCGTCGGCGAACCCTCATAGGTATCGGGCGCCCACGCATGAAACGGCACGGCCGAGACCTTGAATCCAAAACCGGCGAGCATCAGGATGATCGCCAGGCCCAGAGCGGGTTCGGAGGCAAGACCCGGATCGGCCACTGCGGCTCGGATGTCTTCGAATAGAACAGAACCAGTGAGGCCGTATACCAGCGACATGCCGTAGAGAAGCAGCGCCGCCGACAACACTCCGATGATGTAGTACTTCAACGACGCCTCGTTGGACTTGACGTCACCCTTGCGCCAACCAGCCAGGAGGAACAGAGGGGCGGTGGTCAGCTCGAGCCCGATGAAGAGCACGATGAGGTCACGAGATGAGGCCATCACCATCGAACCAAGGAGCGAACAGAGGATCAGGAAGTAGTACTCGCCCTGATAGAAGCGGTCCCGCTCGATGTACGACACCGACAGCAAGAGCACCAGATACGCCGACAGGACGAATATCGCCTTGAGCACAAGGGCGAAGGTGTCGACGGTGAATGAGCCGTCGAACATCGCCCGGGTGGTGCCGTCGACGGCCATCACCAACAGGGGTATCGCGGCCATCGAGACGCCGAACACGGCGACCACCGCGGTGATGTACTTCAACGGCCGTGGAAGCAACAGGTCAAGCACCAGCACCCCGAGGATGGCGACGACTATCACCAGTTCGGGAGCGAGGGCGAGATAGTCGATCTCGAATCCCACCGATCAGCCTCCGAACACTCTGGTCAGGGCGGCAGTGGCGTCGGTCGCGAAGGTTCCGGACACGAGGTCGACGACCGCGTCGGTCGTGGCTCCGAAGATGATCTTGGGGAATACCCCGATGGCGACGATGAGGATGATCAGAGGAACCCAGGCGGCCAACTCGAAGCGGTCAACATCATGGAACTGATGGCCTTCCCACTCCACGTTGGGCTCACCAAGGTTGACCTTCTGGAGCATCCACAGCATGTAGCCGGCGGTCAGAACCGTGCCGATGGCACCCAGCACCATTGCCGTCCTGAACAACGTCAGAGGTAGGCCCGCGGCCGGGTTGTAGGCGCCCAGCAGTGACATGAATTCACCCCAGAAGCCAGCCAGACCTGGCAGGCCCAGGGAGGCGAAGGCGGTGAACGCCAGGATGCTGCCGAGGATCGGCATCAGTTTGAGGTTGCCGCCCAGGCGGGCCATCTCCCTCGTGTTATAACGATGGGACATCGACCCGGCCAAGAAGAAGAGCAGGCCGGTGATCAACCCGTGCGCCACCATCCCGATGATCGAGGCGTTGATACCGATGTCGGTCAGTGTCGAGATTCCGAGCATCACGAAGCCCATGTGGCCGACCGACGAGAAGGCGATCAGGCGTTTCATGTCGGTCTGCGCAAGACATGCGAGGGAGCCATAGATGATCCCGATCACCGACAGGACCGCGATGGTGGGGGCCCAGTCGTGGGCCGCCTCGGGCAGCACCGGCAAAGCGATGCGGATGAAACCGTAAGACCCGAGTTTCAGCATGACCGCGGCCAGCAGGACCGAGCCAACCGTCGGGGCGGCGGTGTGGGCATCGGGCAGCCAGGTGTGCAAGGGCCACATCGGAACCTTGACCGCAAATCCGAGGAACATGGCTCCGAAGACCAGCCACCCGAAGCGGCCTGCGAACACCTCAGGCGTGTTGGCTGAAATCTCAATCAGCGCCGGGATATCGAAGGTCCGCCCCTGACCGGCCAGATCCGAGCGGAAGTACAACGCCAGAAAGCCCAGCAGCATGAACGCCGAACCGAACAGGGTGAAGAGGAAGAACTTGATGGCCGCATAAAGCCGGGTCTCTGTCTCCCGCGAGAAACCAGGGATCTTGCGGACGGTCTTGTCACCCCATATCCCGATCATGAAGTACATCGGGAGCAGCACCACCTCGAAGAAGATGAAGAACAGCACCAGGTCGAGGGCCGCGAACGTGCCGTTCACGCCGGTGGCGAGGATCAACATCAGGATCAGGAAAGCCTTGGGATTGTGGGGCGCCTCCCA
>DATLEZ010000005.1:0-10342 GCA_035525055.1 Acidimicrobiia bacterium
TACGTTGATCTACGTTGATGGAAGAGAATCCGCATATGTCCGCTCTGTTCACCCCTAACCAACTGGTGGCCTACCACCTGGCCCGGATCCGTAAACAGCAAGGCTTGACCCAGGAACAAACCGTCGAACTGCTCACCCCGTTCCTTGGTGTCAGGTGGTCGGTGGCGAGCCTGTCAGCGGCGGAACGGTCGATCGATGGGAAACGGGTCAAAGAGTTCAACGCCGACGAACTGGTCGCCCTCTCAAGGGCCTTCGACGTGCCGCTGGCGTTCTGGTTCACCCCCCCACCCCCTAACGAACAGCCCCGCCTCGCCACTCCCGACGCTTCAGACGAAGGCCTCCCAGTCGACACACTGTTGGACATCGTCTTCGGTCGCACCGACAACCGTCACTCCCTCGAGCAAGGCCTCCTCGCCGGCCGACCAGAGCCCGAAGTGGGATCGGTTGCAGCTCGGCTCGATGCCGACACGGCCCTCCGGCTCCGGCGGCAGGTGCGTGACGCCTTTGGCGAACTCGATCAAGCCCGCCAGGTACTCGAACAGGTCGCCTCCATGCTCGGACAACTCGACAACCCCGACCAGAACCTGTCGTCCTCAACCGGTACACATGACAACCAGACCGAATAAGCCGACACCGGCCGAAACAAGAAGACAAGGAGGAAAACGACATGAGCCGAAGGGCGCTCATCCGCAAACGATGCACCAGCTGCGGCGCCACCATCCCCGACAAGATCTGCCCCAAAGGACACCGCCGGTCGACCTGGTCGTTCACCGTCGACGTCAACCCCCTAGGCGGAGCGCGGAGACAGATCACACGGTCTGGCTTCAAGACGAAGGCCGAGGCCCAACAGGTGTTGGACGAAGTGCAGGTTTCGGTTTCCAGGCAGACGTACGTCGAGCGTTCAAAGATGACACTCGGCGCATATATGAAGACATGGCTCGCGGGTTTGGTCACAGAGGGTCTGGCTCCAACCACGATTGCCTCGTACAAAACCAACGTTGACGCGCACATCGTTGCTCGGCTGGGATCAATGCCACTCGATGCCTTGACGCCCGCTCTCATAAAGGAGTTCTATTCCGAACTGTTGACGCGAGGCCGCAAGGACGGTTCGGGTGGCCTGTCGGCGCGCACGGTCAATTACGTCGGGACCATCCTCGGTAAGGCACTCCGCGATGCCGAAGCTCAACGACTCATCAACCGCAGCCCTGCTCTCGGAGTGAGGAAGCCTCGCTCCAAGGCCAAGGTCTCGAAGCTACGGACCTGGACGGCGGAGCAGCTCCGTACATTTCTCGAACTCGTCGAAGCTGATCGGCTGTACCCGATCTGGATGCTGGCGGCATCGACCGGGATGCGTCGTTCGGAATTGCTCGGGCTGCGTTGGGAGGACGTGGAACTCGACAATGCGCGGCTATCGGTGCGGCAAGCATTGGTGCTCGTCGAGAATCGTCCTGTGTTAAGACCGACCACGAAGTCAGCCGCAGCGCGCCGATCGATCTCGCTTGACATGGAAACGACGCGCCTTCTTCGCCGATGGCGGATGACGCAGTTGGAGGAGCGGATGCTTTGCGGCGAGGGATACGAGGAAACTGGCCTAGTTGCTACTCGGGAAGATGGGTCGTGGATCCACCCGGAGCGGTTCTCGAGGTGGTTCGAGGCGCACAGGAAGAAGGCGGGCTTGCCGGCGATTCGAGCACACGATCTCCGCCACACGCACGCCACGTTGCTCTTGCAGGCGGGAGTGCACCCCAAGGTTGTTCAGGAGCGGCTCGGCCATTCGTCGATCACTGTGACGCTCGACACGTATAGCCACGTCATCCCAGCGATGCAGGAAAACGCCGCCGAACTCGCCGCGCGACTGGTGCGGTCGGCTGACCGCTGAGTCCGGCGCGGTCACGGAGAAGGATTGACCGGTGAAACGGTCAAGTGACCAATATAACAGTCAAGTGACTGATATTCTGGTATGCTGTCCGGATCATGGATTTGTCACGGCCGACGACCACGCTGCTGGGAAGGGTTGATAGTGCTGTGCTCGGTGTGCTATTCCGGTCTGAGCAACCGTTGACCGTTCGCGAGGTCCAACGATTGGCCGACACCGGCTCGTACGAAGGAATCAGATTGGCCCTGAGGAGAATGGCTGAGTCCGGTCTCCTCCAGATGGACGAGCGCACATCCGGAACGTTCTACCGAATCAATCGAGATCATCTTGCCTATCCGGCGGTCGAGGCCCTCTTCGCCATGCGGCACCGCTTGACGCGGTTAGTCGGCGAGACCATCGACGGCTGGCCGAAGCCTCCGGTCCACGCCTCGTTCTTTGGCTCCTACATTCGCCAGGACGGTGGTCTCGACAGCGACATCGACATCTTGGTTGTTTTTGATGACGAGACCTACGAGGACGAAGACCGATGGGCCGAACAAGTCGGTTCGCTGGAGAGGTCCGTTCAACGGTGGACAGGCAACGCGGCCACCGTATTGACAATGTCGGCCAGTGACCTCAAGGCCATGGCATCAGGCCGGCGCGCCACCGCCCTGTGGAAGTCTCTTCGTTCCGACGCGCTGCTGGTTTATGGGATGGAATTGACCAAGGCGATCCGATGACCCAGCCTCGTGGGCGAACCAGGTCGTGTGGAGCTGACGAGGCATGGGATCGCTACCTGCACGCGCAGAGCTTTCTCGACACGGCCGAACTCGTTCTCGATGACACGACGCGTGAGGGATACGCCAACGTGTCGGGAGCCCTCGCCGTTCTGGCCGGGATTGCGATCGCGGATGCCGTCTGTTGTGAAGTGTTGGGCCGTCGACATCGAGGCGAGGACCATCGTGCTGCCTCTGAGCTGCTCCGGCAGGTGGCGCAGGTCGGAGGACGCATGGCAAAGGATCTCGATCGGCTTCTGGCGATCAAAGACAAGACCAGCTACCAGAGTGGATTTCTGGCACGAGCCGACGCCCGCAAGGCAGTCGGATGGGCTCGTCGAATGATCGAGGCAGGAGCCGAGGTGCTCGACATCGGGAGCTGAACCTGAGACGAATGTGGTCAGAATGTGGTCAGTGTGAGCAACGACCGAACATGCTTTCACCAAGAGCGGGCTCGCCGACAACCAAAAGGCCAATGCTGATCGAGGTTTTCGGAGTAGTGCGGGCGGTGGGACTCGAACCCACATTGGGCGAACCCACCAGATCCTAAGTCTGGCGCCTGTGCCAATTCGGCTACGCCCGCGTGGTGAAAGTGGTTGTGGGGGGCTTCGTGGGTCGCCCGGGACTCGAACCCGGAACCTTGGGATTAAGAGTCCCCTGCTCAGCCAATTGAGCTAGCGACCCCGTGGAAACGTTAGCGGGGCAGGCTTGGGTACAGGTCGGCAATCACATCGATCCAGGCCATGGTGCGATGGAACGCGTCAGAACTCTTCGCCATGGACACACGACAAACTCCGTGAACGAGATTGTTCTTTCGGTGACCGGTTCCGGCTGGCTTGACGAAGGTCGCGTAGAACGGAGGGTCGACGAGGCCGAGCGCGGATGCCCAAAACAGCCGAGCCTCGGTTTCGTCGTTTCCTTCGTGCAGATGCAGTTCCAACACGAACTCTGCTTCGTGAAGATGGAATCTCCGGGTCCAGCAAATGAAGAGCCTTAGGGCACGTGGATCCGAGTTTGTGAGCTCGAGCCGAGGTTTTGCTTTGGTTCCTTCAGCCCAGTACATAACGACACCGGCGATCCAGAACGGATCATGAACTCTCTCCGCGGCTTCAACGGCGGCTGCGCTACGGATCGCTTCGATTTCGGCTCGTCGTCGTCGCTGAGTGTCCCTTGGAACTCCTTTCTGGCTGGGAACGCGCGCCTTGATCGCCTCGATCTGATCCTCGGAGAGGCGGATGTC
This sequence comes from Acidimicrobiia bacterium, assembly GCA_035525055.1. Classification (GTDB taxonomy): domain Bacteria; phylum Actinomycetota; class Acidimicrobiia; order Spongiisociales; family ZC4RG35; genus DATEEG01. Next base: position 3,872 of record DATLEZ010000005.1, read on the forward strand.
CTTGCACCAACCTGCCAGGGTGCCTTGCCAACGGGCAGGAGGTCCATGATCTCGCCATAGGTCCAACCGGCCCGGCGAAGGCTGCGACCTAGCTCGGCTCGCTCCCACCGGGTCAGGGAAACCCAGTTATCCGCTTCTCGCACTACTTCAGGAAGAGCGATCATCCGTCGAACATAGAGTGCGCCTGTGACAACAAACCCCCTGATCCGACCGGCTACCCCGGACGACTTCGAACCGCTGCTCGCGATCCGTGAGGAAGTGGCTATCGACCTCCTCGAACGGGGGATCCCGTCGAACCCAAATGCCCTCACGTGGCAGCACCTAGAGGATTGGACGAGTGCCGGAGTGCTGTGGGTGGCAGAACTGGACGGCAAGGTCATCGGCTCCATCGCCGTATGGTCCTACGACCCGACCAACTACTGGTCAAGGGCGGATCTGGCTTCCTACTTCCGTGACCTGATGGTCTATCCCCGGTATCGACATGAGGGCTTCGGCGCCGTCATGCTGGGCTGGGCAGAGAGATACTCAGCCGGCCGGGGACGCAGCAGAGTCAGGCTCGACTGCGATGCCACCAACGAGCGACTGTGCCGCTACTACAAGGAAGCCGGCTATCGACACGTCCTCACCGACAACGACGGCTTCGCCCTCTTCGAGAAGACGTTGCGCTGACAATCGAGGTCGGGATGGCGAGATTTGAACTCGCGACCCCCTGCTCCCAAAGCAGGTGCGCTACCAAGCTGCGCTACATCCCGGGGGTACTCCAGCCTAACGGTGGTGCCGCCTCGATCGGATCGAACCGCTCACAACGCAACCATCATCGTGTCGGCATCAGTACCGCGTTCCACCAGCTGATATCCCTCGGACTCGTAGAGGCGGTGGGCCCGGTTGGCCCTCTCTCCACGCTCAGGGATATCCGGGTAATCCCGGCTCTGGCTGCCACGTCGGCAGTTTTGCGGAGGAGCAATCGCCCGACGGATTGACCTCGCCAACCGGCTGCCACTGCCAGGCTCAACTCGGGGACATCGTCCGAAACGTATCCATAGCCGGGGTCGTCGGATGTGAAATAGCGCAACCAGCACGCCCCGATGGCAGAGTCCTCGGCCTCGGTCACCTGACCGATCTCACCCTCCGCCGGCCAATCCGCCACGTAGTGGAAGAGATCGGGCCTGCTCATAACGGTCTGGCGATCGACCCGGCGGTCGCCGGTCCAGTTGACCGCTTCGACCAGCATCTCGAGCAGAAACGATTGATCCCCGGCGGTCGCATCCCGAAGGCGGAACCCGGCTCCCCATCCCGGATCATTGTGCAATAGGAATCCGACTAACTCCTACCTCTATCGCTCGCTGAGGAGAAAACCCACGAGCGCTGCCACCTCGGCGTCCGAAAGCACAAAGGTCGGCATCACTCCAGCGCCGAAGCCGTCAACTGTGAAGGCCCGCGGCTGGCGAATCGACTGGGTGACGTAGGCCGTCGCACTCATCCCTGCGACGCGATCTCCGGCGATGTCGCTCAGCTTGGTCAGGTTGGGACCGATTGAGGCGAACTCGGCGACCCCGGCGACCGTGTGACAGCCGCTGCATCCCTTCGCCTGGAACAGCAAGGCTCCCGAAACCGAAGCGTCGTTCGTGGTCTGCTCGGATGGGGTCCGGTAGACAGCGACGGTGGCGCTCGCCAACACGCCGGCCAGCGCCACCGTCAACCAGAGCCTGATCAGATCAGTCCGCACGGATCGGTTGGCTCTGTCCCCGGACTTTCGTGCGCCTGCCATTTGCCAGGTCAGCCACCTGGGCGGCGATGAGCCCGATCACAAGCAACAGCGCCACCGGCAACATCCATCGCGCCAGCGATCCGGCGCCGCCCGAGTCGATGGTCGCTTGCCGCACGTCGATGGTTCCCATCTGATGTGAGGCGAATGGTCCCATCGTCACCTCCCAATCCCAAGAACCCGACTCAGGGAAGGTGATGGAAACCGAGTAACGACCCGGCTGTCCCAGGGCCACGGCATCGAAAGCAGTTATCGACCCGGCGGAATCGACAATCACAACCTGGCTGTCGCCGACGTCGACAGGAGTCTGACCGTGCTGGAGGATCGTGTATTGGAGGTCGTACGTGGACCCCGCCTCGAACTCACCCGGGACCTGGTCGAAGGATGCCATGGCCCAACCTCCGGCGAAGGCCGTGATCGGGATGGCCATTAGTGCGAGCATGGCGACAAGTGCGATCCGGTATCGAGCCATGAACAACTCCTTGGTCGGCTCTTTGAACGTGACTACCCCGGTCGGTAGGCAAAGGTTCCATGGAACCTCAACCTCGGTCGCGGTGTATCTGGGATGAACCTGTCGGTGGAGGGCCGTCCACTGGATGAAGAACGTTTGGTCGACCGGGCCAAGAACGGAGATGTCTCTGCGTACACGGACCTCGTCCGCGCCTATCAAGGCATCGCATTGAGGGTTGCCTACCTAGTCCTGGGCGACGCCAATGAGGCAGAGGACGCAACCCAGGTTGCCTTCATGAAGGCTTACCGGGCGCTGGGTCGCTTTCGGGCAGGCGCCGGTTTCCGGCCGTGGCTGCTGCGCATCGTGCGGAACGAGGCGCTCAACCGTCGCCGCAGTGCCGGGCGCCGGGCCGGACTTGCCCTCAGGGTTGCCTCCGACCCCGTCTCGGGCGATGCGGCCCCATCTCCCGAGACGGTGGTCGTCCGCGGCGACGACCGACGACAACTACTCAAGGCAGTGGAACAACTGCCGACGGGACTTCGAGAGGTGATCGAGTACCGCTACTTCCTCGGACTCTCCGAAGCCGAGACTGCCCGGGCGTTGGGCATCGCAACCGGCACGGTCAAGTCGAGGTCGGCCCGTGCAATCGAGAGACTTCGTCACCTAACCAAGGGAATCGACGATGCCTGAACGAACCATCGAAGCTGCACTGGCGGAATTGGCCGAGGGAATCGAGTGGCCGACGCCGGTCGACTTCGCATCGCGGCTCCGGCTTGACAGGTCGCTAGGGCGAACCTGGATTCCCCGGGTTGCGTGGATGACTGGTGGAATCGTCTTGATCCTGACTCTGCTGCTCGTTCCATCCGCCCGGCAGGCAGTGGCGAATCTCCTCGAGGTGGCGGGCATTCGGTTCGAGTTCGGTGAGACTCCCGACCTTCCGCCGCCGGCCATTCTCGCTGCTGGCGGCCAGGTCGACCTTGCGTCGGCTCAACGCGCTGTAGACTTTCCGATCCTGACTCCTTCGGCCCTCGAACCACCCACCGCCGTGCATCTGTTGGAGTGGGAGCTTGGCACCCAGGTGTTCCTTGCTTGGGAAGCATCGGAGCGGTTGCCGGAGGTGGGGGAGAGCGGCACGGGCTTGTTGCTGGCCGAGTTCAGAGCGGATCTCAATGAGCCGTTCTTCGGCAAGATCCTGGAGGGAGGCACAACAGTCGATCAAGTCAGCGTCGACGGAGTTCCGGCTTTCTGGCTATCGGGGGCGCCGCACGTCTTCATGTTTGAGACAGGTACGCGCGATCTCGTCAAGGATGAAACCCGCCTGACCGGAAACGTCCTGGTCTGGGAGCATGATGGGGTCACCTATCGCCTCGAGTCAAGCCTGGACCTGGAAGAGAGCCTGACGATCGCCGAGTCGTTGCGGCCCTAGCCGGTTCTTTGGTGGAACCAGTCCCGTTTACAATTCGAGTCCTCGCGGGTGTAGCTCAATGGTAGAGCTCCAGCCTTCCAAGCTGGTCATGAGGGTTCGATTCCCTTCACCCGCTCCAAAGAGCGTTTTATGTCTTACGTTCTACGTTTTACGTCCAAACCCCTGAAATTGCCGGCCAAGTTCCTCCTCGTCGCCTCCGCTTTGGCCGTCCGACACAGTCCTACCTATAGAATCTGGTCCCTCGGGTTGGAACGTAGAACGTACAACGTACCAAGGGCCTCTGCCCCCGTAGCTCAGAGGACAGAGCAGGAGCCTTCTAAGCTCTTGGTCGGAGGTTCGAATCCTCCCGGGGGTGCCCGCGATTCGAGCCTCATTTCATGGTGGCCGTAGTTCAGCTCGGTTAGAACGCCAGGTTGTGGCCCTGGAGGTCGGGGGTTCAAGTCCCCTCGGTCACCCAAGAAAAGCTGTGGGTGGTTGGTGTTCACCACACCACCCACAACTTGAACACATCAAGAGAGGCAGCCCGAATTGAGAACCGAGAGGTCGGAATGACCGAAACTGTCCGTGAGGTCAGCCGCTTTGAGCGGTTGTTGACTGTCGAACTGACCGATGCAGAGATCGACAGTGCGAAAGCAGGCGCAGCCCGCAGGCTTGCCAAGGATCTCAAGATCCCCGGCTTTCGTCCCGGCAAGGCACCGCGTCCGGTAGTGGAGGCTGCGATCGGCGCGGGCCGGCTTCGAACCGAGGCCATCGAGGACCTGATCCCGAAGAAGCTCGGGGAGATCCTGACCGAGACCAATCTTGCCCCGGCCGTGACCCCGACCCTCGAGAAGGTCGACGACATTGAGGGCGGTGTCAACGCCGAGGTTCGCGTGACGCTGTGGCCTGAACTCGATGCCGCTCCCGATTACAAAGATAGGGCCGTGGAGGTCGACGCCCCGGGGCTTTCCGAGACCGATCTGGAAGCAAGCCTCGATCGTATGCGTCAGCAGTTCGCCAGCCTCGAGACGGTCGAGCGTTCGGCCGGGGACGGGGACTTCGTGTCCATCGATGTCAGCGCCTTCGCCGACGGATCGGCTGTGGAAGAAGCCAACGCCACCGAGCTCCTGTACGAAGTGGGTTCGGGGATCATGATCGACGGCATCGACGACCAGTTGCGTGGAAAGTCTGCCGGTGAGGAGGCCACCTTCGACGGCCCGCTTCCGGCCGGTTTCGGCGGGCGCGCCGGCGACACGGTGGGCTACCAGGTCAAGGTCAACGAGGTCAAGGCCAGGGTCCTTCCGAATCTCGACAACGATTGGGTCAACGAAGTCACCGAGTTCGAGACCGTCGAAGAGTTGCGTTCAGAACTTGCCGACCGGCTAGCCGTGACCAAGCGCAGGGCAGTGTTGAGCCAGTTCCGTCAGAAGGCGTTGGACTTATTGGTCGACGAGGCCGAGATCGATCTCCCCGAAGGCTTGGTGACGACCGAGATGGACGAGTTGTTCCATCGGTTCTCGCACCGTCTCGAGGAGAACGAGATCGCTCTGGCCGACTACTTCGAGGCCACCGGGATCGATCAAGACGCCTTCGTCGAAGATCTGCGTCAGCAAGCCGTCCGTTCGATCCGGACCAGGCTGGTCCTTGAGGCGGTCGCCAAGGCGGAGGACATCAAGGTTTCCTCGGAAGAGGTCGCCGCGACGATCGACGCGCTGGCCAAATCTTCCGAGAACGCCAAAGAGGTATATGACGCCTTCACAAATAGTCCGCGAGCCTTGGCGCTGGCCGGTGATATTCTGAGGAACAAGGCGGTCGAGGCCGTGATCGCCGCGGCGAGGGCCGTTGACATCGAGGGAAACCCGGTAGACCTCTCGATTGATGAAGAGCATTTGGACTCTCAAGAGAATGGCCAGGAAATCAACGCAGTTGAAGCTGAGATAGTCGACCCTGGATCCGGTGATTACCAGTTACCGGAGGGCCCGGAGGCCCCAGTGTGGGAAGGCCAAGTTGTGCCGGAAGGCCAAATTTTCGAGGCCGAGATCATCGATGAGGAGAATTGAGATGCAGGATTCGAGTTTCCAGAACTACGTCATCCCCACGGTCTTCGAGCAGACCAGCCGAGGCGAGCGCTACTTCGACATCTATAGCCGCCTCCTCAAAGATCGGATCATCTTCTTGGGGACTCCGATCGACGACACGGTGGCCAACCTGATCATGGCCCAGTTGCTCCATCTCGAGAGCGATGATCCTGACAAGGACGTTTTTCTCTACATCAACTCTCCCGGCGGGTCGATTACGTCGCTTTTCGCGATCTACGACACGATGCAGTACATCAAGCCCGAGGTGAACACAGTGTGCATGGGCATGGCTGCGTCCGCCGCTGCTGTCATCCTGGCTGGCGGGGCTCCCGGCAAACGGTTCGCTTTGCCCCATGCCCGGATCATGCTCCATCAGCCCCACGGCGGGACTTCGGGACAGGCATCAGACATAGAAATCCAGGCCCGCCTGATCGTTCAGATGCGGGAACAACTCAATCGAATCCTGTCCGAGCACACCGGTCAGACCTACGAAAAGGTGACCACCGATACAGAGCGGGACTATTGGATGATCGCCGAAGATGCGGTTACTTACGGTGTCGTGGATTCAATCCTCACGCGCCGTGAGCTTTCTGCGGTAGCCTCTAGCTAGGAGGGCAGCGCAAAGATGGCCAAATTCGGCGACGGGGCAGACCTGCTGAAGTGCAGCTTCTGCGGCAAATCCCAGAAGCAGGTCAAGAAACTCATCGCCGGGCCCGGCGTCTACATCTGCGACGAGTGCATCGATCTCTGCAATGAGATCATCGAGGAGGAG
>DATLEZ010000006.1:0-9268 GCA_035525055.1 Acidimicrobiia bacterium
GACAGAGAGATGTGCCATCGCCGCCAGAACTCGGTGATGCTCTTGGCCATGTAGGGCTGGCGGAAGTTGTGGACGAGTTCCACTCCCAACAGTTTCGCCGACCCGCGAGCCATGTCGGTGTATCCGGCGAAGTCGCCATAGATCTGCAGCGAGAACGCTACGACACCAACCACGAGTGCCAGCCTCGACTGGTCTGAGGGATCAGCGAAGACCGCGTCGGCGTATGGAGCGACGGCGTCGGCGATCGCCATCTTGCGGAAGATGCCCCTGCCGATCAGCCACAGCCCATCGCGGATCTGTTCCCGGGCGGTGGGCCGGTCGAGGTCCCAGAGCTGGGGAATCAGCCGGTGAGCGCGCTCGATCGGGCCGGCGACGAGTTGGGGGAAGAACGCCACGTAGGTGGCGAAGACATCCAACCTTCGTTCGGGTTCGATCGTGCCTCGATACACGTCGATGGTGTAGGCGAGGGTCTGGAAGGTGTAGAAGGAGATGCCGACGGGCAGCAGGATCCCGAGCGTCCCGAGATGACCTTCCAGTCCGACCCGACCCAGCAACACCACCGCCGAATCCACGAAGAAGTCCCAGTACTTGAAAAAGCCGAGGATGCCGAGGTTGGTCACCACGCTCACACCGACGAGGCGCCGACGCCCGCGCTCACCGGCTCTCGGGATGGCGCGGGCGACAACGTAGTCGACGCCGGTGCTGACCCAGATGAGCGCCAGGAATCGCCAATCCCACGCCGCATAGAAGAGATACGAGGCGCCGAGCAAGAACCACAGCCGCATCCCGCCCCGTAGCAGGTTGAATCCGAGGACGACCACCGGCAAAAAGGCGGCGTACGCCCACGAGGTGAAGATCACCGGGGGACCGACTCTTGGTCTGGGCCCGCCCACGGCTCGGCGGCGACGGGGTAGTCGAGATTCGCTCGGGCACGGTCGAGCACCTCGGCGGAGATCTCGGATTCGTGACGGGCCTCGCAGCCGATGAAGAACTCCGCCCGCGGAGCCGACTTGGAGAACCAAGCCACCTCGGACTGGCGGTCGGTGTGGGGGGTCACGAACTGCGGTTGGAAGGCGAGTGCGGCCATGACCAGGACACGATGACGACGTCAGCAGTGGAAGGGCGGTCGCACCTGCTGTCCGAGGCTTTCATGTCGTCTTGCATCCTGGTGCGTCAGGTGCCGGACGTCCGGCTTTGTGCCGGACTCAGCCCGTCAACGTACGGAAGTAGTCGAGCGTGCGGGACAGGCCGTCGGTGAGCCCGATCTCGGGCTCCCATCCCAACAGCTCCGTGGCGCGTGCGATGTCGGGGCGTCGGACCATTGGATCATCCGCCGGACGAGGGAGGAATTGGATCTCGGACGTGCTTCCGGCCAGGTCACGGATCGTCTCGGCCAACTCCAGCACCGTGATCTCGTCGGGATTGCCGATGTTCACCGGAACGGTCACCTCGGAGAGCGCCAGCAGCAGCATGCCTCGGACCAGGTCGTCGACGTAACACAGTGATCTGGTCTGGCTGCCGTCGCCGTGGACGGGAATCGGTTCGCCACGCAGAGCCGCCACGCAGAACGCCGGCACCGCTCTGCCGTCGTCTGGCCGCATTCGGGGGCCGTGGGTGTTGAAGATCCTCACGATTCGTGTGCGAAGTCCGTGCGCCCGGTGGTACGCCATCGTCAGCGCCTCCCCGAAGCGCTTTCCCTCGTCATAGACACCGCGGACGCCGATGGGGTTGACGTTCCCCCAATAGGTTTCCGGTTGCGGATTGACCAGGGGATCCCCGTAGACCTCCGACGTCGACGCCTGAAGAAACATCGCGCCCTTGGCGAGAGCCAGTCCGAGAGCGTTGTGCGTGCCGAGCGATCCGATCTTGAGGATCTCGATGGGCCAGCGTTCGAAGTCGACCGGCGAGGCCGGACTCGCATAGTTGAACACGTAGTCGACCTCTCCATCGATGGAGATGAACTGGCGGATGTCGTGTTCGACGATCTCGAGCCCTTGGTTCACCAACGGCCGGACGTTGGCGTCGCTCCCGGTGAGGAAGCTGTCGACGCAGACCACATCGGCGCCAGCGGCGATCAACGTTTCACAGATGTGTGACCCGAGGAATCCGGCGCCTCCGAGGACAACGACCCGCGCCCCATCGAACGCCTGCAACCGATTCACCGCCATGAATTTCTACGCTAGCGGTTGGAAGCTGCCGATCAGATAGCAGCGTCGACACGAGATGAGGGCGATGAGCATCGCGAACTGCAACCTGGGGCGTCTTGGGAATCCCATTCCCAGCCTGACGGAACGGTCGCGTGCATTCGACGGCGGCACGCATGGGTGACACTGCCCCCCGGTCGACCGTGTGGCTGGTGCTCCCGGCGTTCAACGAGGAGGCGTCCCTTCCTGATCTGCTGGATCGGGTGGAGGATGCCATGGCCGACGCTCGCCTCACCTACGAGGTCCTCGTTGTCGACGACGGTTCCACCGACGGCACCGCCGCCGTTGTCCGGGCCCACGCCGACTCGATGCCCATTCGGCTCTTCGAGCACAACGTGAACATGGGTCTGGGAGCGAGCATCCGCGACGGCCTGATGGCGGCCAGCGATGCGGCCTCTCCGAAGGACATCCTCGTCACCCTCGACGCAGACAACACCCACACTCCGGAACTGATCCTGCGGATGGTGCGGATGGTTCGGGAAGGCCATGACGTGGTGATTGCTTCCCGGTATCGGGCGGGCAGCCGGGTTCGAGGCGTGCCGTTTCTTCGTAGCGTCCTGAGCTTGGCGGCCAGCTTCCTGTTACGGGTCCTGTTCCCGATCAAGGGTGTGAAGGACTACACGAGTGGCTATCGGGCCTATCGGGCGGCGGTCCTCCAGGACGTGATCGCCCGGGAAGGCACCAATTTCTTCCAGCAAGGCGGTTTTCAGGTGATGGTCGACATCCTCCTCCAGTTGCGCCGCAACCCCGAGCTCATCTTTGGGGAAGCACCGATGATCCTTCGCTACGACTTGAAGGAGGGCGCTTCGAAGATGGACATCGGCGCCACGATTCGCGACACGCTCCGATTGGTCGTCCGCCGGCGAATGAAGGGGTAGCCCCTGGATCTGGGCGTGGAAGTCCAGGATCAACACCTCAGACAGCCGCGCTACTGGCGGATGGTCTGCGGCGCACCACATCGAGCAAGTGATCGATTCCCCAGATCGCTGCGATGGGAGCTACCAGAATTCCCCAATATGGGCGGTCGATTATCAACCCGACGAGTGGTAGTCCCAGAACGGACATGTCGAGCAAGCGTCGCGAACGCCACGTGCTTCGCACAGCCAAGAGCCAGAGTATTGGTCCGATGACGATCCCGGCAGGTAACGCGAAGCCCATCATCTCCAAGATCGTGAACGGGAGCTGTGTCTCGTCGACGATCGGGGCTTGAGATGTGGTCGGCTCGATGAACTTGGCAGCGCTCATTGCGTGCAATACATACGCTCCGAGCGCAACTGCCGCACCGGTGAACCAGGGCGGGCGAGGCGCTCGACCAAGCACGGCCAGCAGAACTCCTGCAGCGAGCAACGGTGCGGCCAGCTCCCTGACGAGGACCGCGAGGACGGCGAGTCCGGCCGCCATCCACCAACGCTCCCGCCGGGCCATCACGAGTGCACCGAGGATCGGACCTACTGCCCAGAGCTCCGTGGTCATGAACTGTGCGGTCGACTGCCCCTCCTCGAGAACCACGCCGACTCCCAGGAGGTAGACGCTCACGAAGATGCCTAGCTCGGGGCGGGCGACGAGCCGAGTCGCCACGATCCCGGTGAGCCCTGCCACAGTCACGAACAGCCACCAGATAGCCTCTTCACTTGGCAGGAGCTGCCACAGGAGAAACGTCGTCGGCATTCGGAAAGCGCGTATTGTCTCCGTGATCGCGGCGCGCTGCGGGCCGTAGACGATGTCCTGGGCCGAGTCGTAGGCCGAGTAGTACCCCTCCCCATTGCGCATGTGTTCGACGGTTATCCGAAAAAGCGCTTGATCGATCATCTCGGCATCGCTGGGCACCGCTGCAGCAAGACCGAGGATCACGCAAACGACGAGGATTCCGAGAGCCGCCGCGATTTCGCGCTTTCGTCTATCGGGTCCATTTGCGGAGTGGCCGCGCACTTGACTGACTGAGTCGCCCACAGCTCTCGTACGGTATCGGCCCGTTGGAACGGACCGGGGATCTTCCGACGGCGTCGCAGTACCGCGTGATGGAGACCGCGCTACTGCCTCGGATGGCCGCATTGACCAGAGTCACGAACCAGGCCAGCCCACTCGACCGCGACGTCGTTCGTGATGGCGGTTTCGCGCGTTCCGTCGGCATTTCGGACCTCGACCGCGCCGCACTCGACGCCCTCCAAGCGCGGCTCGCGGACGCCGAGTGTTCGCTCACGAACGCACCGGGACGCTCTACCGATTCGGCCGGTGCGATTGGTCCGGTGGCCGCCGGTCGACCTTAGCTGGTTGAGCTATGGCCAGGACAGAGGTTCCAAACAACGAGCGGAACGGCCCCCATTTGGTCTCGAAACGAAGCGTGCGGCCCGCGAGCTCGTTCAGCCACGTCGGCGGAGCGACGCTGACTCCTGGCTCTCGCTCACCTCGCAATCTCTCCGCCATCATCTGCACCAGTCGCGGGGCCACGAGGGCACCGAATAGATATCGGATCGAAGTCGCGTTCCAGCCGCCGCTTGAAAGCTGCGCTCTCAGGACTCGACGGTCATAGCGGCGAACATGGTCGTTGATCTCGTCGTGTCGCGTCCAGAGCCACTGATGAGCGGGTACGGTCGCGATCAAGATTCCGTCGTCGTCGATCCACTCACGCACCAGCCGGAGCACTTGCTCTGGGTCTCGGAGATGCTCCAGCACGTCGAGCATCAGAATCACGGCAAAGGTGTCACCGCCGAGATCGGCATCCTGGACTCGCACTCGGACAATGCGTTCCGCGATCGCGCTCCCCTCAACCAGATCATCATTGGGCTCGATTCCCGCCACTCGATACCACTCAGACAGGTACTCGATAGTGGCACCGGATCCACAGCCGATGTCCAGCACCGACACCGGCGCATCCCCGAACTGGGCGCGTATTTGGTCTCGCACGATCTCCCGCCGAATGCGCCACCAGAAGTGTGTTCGCTCGAGATCAGGATACTTCTGAACCCACGACTCATCCATCGTGGCGTTCGACGATCTCCTCGACGATGTATGAGGGCCGCTGCTTCACTTCGAGATAGATCCGACCCACATATTCGCCAACTATCCCCAGCATTATTAGCACCGTTCCATTGAGAGCGAGCGACAGAAGTGCGAGAGACGCAAAGCCTTCGGGCGGTTGCCCTGTAATGAGTCGATCGACAAGTACATAGATGCCGAAGCCAGACGTTGCCGCGAGTATTGCGATCCCGGCAAGTATCGAGAGCCTGAGGGGCATGATCGAGAATCCCAGGAGCCCGTCCAGAGACAATCGAACAAGCGCTCGGACCGTGTACTTACTCGTCCCTGCCGCGCGCGCATGACGTGTGACTTCGATGCCGGTCTGGCGGAATCCCACCCAAGCACGTAACCCGCGCACGTAGCGAAGGTGCTCTGGTAAGCGATTGACTTCATCAAGTACTCTGCGAGACATCAGCCCGAAGTCCCCTGCGTCAACTGGTAATTGGATGTCGCTGACACGGGCGCCTACTCGATAGTGCATCCAATAAGCCATGCGCTTCCACAGGTTTTCTGCGCGATCACGCCGGATTGCGTAGACGACATCAAACCCCTCATCATGCTTCGCGATCATGGCGGGTATCGTGTTGGGGTCGTCCTGCATATCACCATCCATCACGACAATGATGTCCCCGCGTGCGATCTCGAGCCCGGCGGTCACCGCGGATTGATGACCAAAATTGCGCGATAGGAAGACTGCCTTGACACGGTTGTCCCTGGCGACCCAGCCTCGTAGCTTCTCGCGCGTATCGTCCGTGCTCCCGTCATCAACCACCACGACCTCGGCATCGTTCGACGGCAACCGATCGAGTACGCCGAGGAGTGTGGTGATGAGATGATCAACAACCTCGTCCTCGTCGAGGACGGGAATCACAACCGAAAGCACGATGTACGAGCCCCCCGGGTTAGCATGTTGCGTCGTTATGTGGCACGTGCAAGCCCAGCGCTACTGCTGTCCAACTTCAATGCTCGTGCATCCAGTCGCAAACGATAACCGGTGAGGAGCTACCTCCCAGCGTGGTTCCAGCACACGGATAGTCCGGCGACCGTCCCGCCTTCATCGGATCGCGCCAACTCGTCTGCCGAGTACATGGTCGCGATTCTGATAGCCGCGTCAGCGGTGTCCATCGCGCTCACCCTGAGCATTCGCGGATGGTGGCCATACGATGATGGCATGATCGGCCACACGGCCGAGCGTGTCTTGGCGGGACAGACGTCGCATGTGGACTTCGACGACCCGTACTCAGGGCTCCAGGCTGTGCTCCACGCAGCCGTCTTCCGGCGCTTCGGGGTCGATTTGGCACACCTGCGATATCTCTTGGTCGCCGGCTTCTGCGTGTGGGGCGTAGCCGCCTGGGCGATTCTCCGGCGACGCTTCCAACCCATCAGCGCAAGCATCATCGCGGCTTTCACAGGCGTCGGCTCTCTGCTCACGTATCCGTCACCGATGCCTAGTTGGTACGCGACGTTCACATGCACATTCGCCCTGTGGATGGTCATCCGTTGGACGGAGGCGCAGAGATATCACCACCTGTTTCTCGCGGGCGTGGCTCTGGGGACGGGGATCCTTTTCAAGACAACAGCCATTTACGGCCTGGGCGCACTCGTCGTAGCTCTGGGCATGCAGATTCCGCGTGGCACATCGGTCGCTATGGCAGTGACCAGGCGAGTACTCATCTTCTCCCCTGCGCTTCCAGTTGTATGGCTGTCGCTTCAGAACGCACCCGGACGCTCAGCGGCCTATTTTGCTTTGCCAGTCATCATGCTCCTTGTTCTGGCGAATCGCACTACCCAGGAACGTGAGCGCGTAGTCACGCCGCCTTCCCCGCGAGTTCTCCTTGGGTCATCAATGAGCACGCTCCTGGGCATCTCACTCCCGATTCTGTTCTACATCGTCTTCCAATCTGGCGTCACCGGTGCAGCCGCCCTCTTCGACGGTTGGTTCACCGGACCTGCGAGTCGGCTCTCTCTTGTAACGTACGATCCTCCGTCGTTTTGGGTCACAGTCCTCGTGCTCATCAACGGCGTCATACTCCTCACGATCGCCACACGCCGCCCGACGAAGTACACGGCAGCCGTCTTGATCACCGTTATGGCTTCGCTGTTCGTGGTGAACCACGACTCGCTCAACACGGGGATCTTCCTTGGAGCAGGTTATGCCGTGTCGGTTCTCGCGCTGTGGTGCCTCCGCACCCGGAGCCTCAGCGACTTGGGCGTTCTCGCGGCGCTCATGGCGGGCTTCGTGGCACTCGTTGGAATCCCGTTTTATGCCGCGGCGTACGTTGGGTACGCAGGTCCAGTGATCGGCATCGCCGCGGCACTATTGGCTGCCGAGATCGGCCTCGCGCGGCTCGCTACCGTTGCTTCGATGCTGGTTGGTCTCGCAACGGTCAGTCCCGTTGCGTTCGGCGTCCAAAGCCACGGAGCGATGGCCCCTACCGAGGACTTCGTTCAGAGTTCCATCCCGCGAGTTTCGCTGGTCACACAAGAGAGCTTGTCCTATTACGCGGACGTCGTCGCCGTCGTCGGGCAGCATCGCCGAGGACTTCCGATATGGGCTGGCCCAGACCTGCCGCACATCTACTTCTTGACGCAATCGCCGTCGGTAACGCGACACATCTATGAGTTCAGCGATCCGGATCCGTACGGCGGTCTCTTCGTGCAAATCGTGGAGCATTGTGTGATGGTCGTGGTGCTCAATTCGGGACAAACTCAGGTTTCGCCTGCCCCTCGATCGGAACTGCTGGGGCTCTTGCGGACTCACTATGACGAGTTCGAGATCGTCGCCGGCCATGAGATCCGGTGGACGAACCGTGTCCATTTGGATTGTTGAGTCGGACTAGTTCGCTCTGATCAACACTTCCCGCAGGAACTTCCCGGTGTAGCTCTCCCCCACCTCGGCTACTTCTTCGGGTGTTCCCACCGCGATCACCCTGCCACCGCCCGATCCGCCTTCCGGCCCCAGGTCGATCACATGGTCGACAGACTTGATCACGTCGAGGTTGTGTTCGATGACGAGCACCGTGTTGCCGGCGTCCACCAGGCGTTGGAGCACATGCAGCAGCTTGCGGATGTCTTCGAAGTGCAGCCCGGTGGTGGGTTCGTCGAGGATGTAGAAGGTCTGGCCGGTGGAACGTTTGCCCAGTTCGGATGCCAGCTTGATCCGTTGGGCTTCACCACCCGACAGGGTGGTGGCAGGCTGGCCGAGCCGGATGTAGGTGAGTCCCACGTCGTAGAGCGTCTGGAGGATGCGGGCGATCTTGGGCTGGTTCTCGAAGAACTCGAGGGCCTCTTCGACGCTCATGTCCAACACGTCGGCGATGGTGTGGCCCTTCCAGGTGATCTCGAGAGTCTCCCGGTTGTAGCGCTTGCCCCCGCAGATCTCACACGGCACGTAGACGTCGGGCAGGAAGTGCATCTCGATCTTGATGGTGCCGTCACCCGAACAGGCATCACAGCGGCCACCGGAGACGTTGAAGGAGAACCGCCCCTGCTTGTAGCCCCGGGCCCGGGCTTCGGGAGTGGCGGCATACAACGCCCGGATGTGGTCGAACATCTTGGTGTAGGTGGCCGAATTGGACCGGGGCGTGCGGCCGATGGGCGACTGGTCGATGTTGATGACCTTGTCGATGGCTTCGATCCCGGTGATCTTCTTGTGCCGGCCCGGAACCGACCGTGACCGGTAGATGGCGTAATGCAACGCCACCGACAGGATGTCTTCGACCAGCGTGGACTTGCCCGACCCCGACACCCCGGTGACGGCAATGAACTGGCCGAGCGGGAAGCTCACGTCGATGTCTGCCAGGTTGTGTTCGGTCGCCCCAAAGATGGTGATCTCCCCACCCTTGCCGATCCGCCGGGTCTCCGGCACGGCGATGGACCGCCGCCCCGCCATGTAGTCGCCGGTGAGGGACTGGGGTTCAGAGACGATGTCGTCGAGGGTGCCGGTGGCGACGATGTAGCCGCCGTGTTCACCGGCACCCGGACCGATGTCCACGACGTAGTCGGCGGCGTCGATGGTCGCCTCGTCGTGCTCGACCACGATCAGG
>DATLEZ010000007.1:0-16308 GCA_035525055.1 Acidimicrobiia bacterium
TCTTCACCGGGCCTGTCGAGCATTCGATGCCCCCGGGGTCGATCGGCCCCAGGTTGAGAAGAATCCACGCCGCGCCGACCAGGGGGTGACCGGCGTAGGGAATCTCGACCTTCGGGGTGAAGATTCGAGCCTTGGGCATCGACCCTTCGAACCAACTCAAGAAGATGGTCTCGGAGAAGGCGAGATCGGTCGCGATCTGCTGCATCTTGTGATCGTCCAGACCCAGGATGTCAGTGACCACGCCCAGGGAATTCCCACCCGAACCGTCCCTCGTGAACACTCGCAGCACATAGCAATGCCGTGGCATCGGAGCGAAGATACCCGACTACCGTCGCTCAGCCATGATCGATCTCTCCCAACCAGATGACTGATCGACTCACGACCGGAAACGCCTAACCGGAAATGCCTGACATCCTCGGCATCGACACCTTGTTCGCCGAGTTGGTGACCGGCCTTGGCCTGGCCCTGCTGGTGGGCAACCTCCTGGCCTGGCGCAAGCATCGCAAAGGCGAGCACCCCCGCGGTGTCGAGGGCGAGTTCCGTCAGGGCCGGGTGTTGTTCCTCCTGGTCATCGGCCTCCTCATGACCGTGTGGGGGGTGGCATCGATGCTCACTGGCAACCCCGATACGACCTCCAGCGCCGTCATCGGGACCCTTTGGTAACCTGCCCTCCCTTACCCCGCGGATGTAGTTCAACGGCAGAACACGGGCTTCCCAAGCCCGGAGTGGGGGTTCGATTCCCCTCATCCGCTCTCGACGCCCGCCATCGGGTGTTGATCGGTGGCTCTCTTTACACTCTCGACCCGATGATCCTCTCTGACCGCGACCTGAAGATCGAACTCGAGTCGGGGCGGGTCGTGGTCGACCCTCTCGGTCCCAATGCGATCCAGCCGTCGTCCATCGACCTGCGCATCGGCCGGCACTTCCGGATCTTCGCCAATACTCGATATCCGTACATCGACGTCCGCAAGCCAATGGAGGGACTGACCGAACTCGTGGAAGTGACCGGCGACGAGCCCTTCATCCTTCATCCTGGCGAGTTCGTCCTCGGGACAACGCTCGAGAGAGTCGCCATCCCCGATGACCTGGTCGGAAGATTGGAAGGTAAGAGCTCGCTAGGGCGCTTGGGCCTGCTCATCCACAGCACCGCAGGCTTCGTCGATGCCGGATTCGCCGGGAACCTCACCCTGGAACTGTCGAACGTGGCCAACCTGCCGATCACCCTCTACCCGGGCATGAAGATCGGACAGATCAGTCTCTTCCGGATGAGCTCACCCGCCGAGCGCCCTTATGGATCCAACCGGCTAGGGAGCAAGTACCTGGACCAGGTTGGTCCGACTCCTTCTCGCTATTGGGAGAATTTCGAGATCCCGCCCGAAGCTCAGCCCGACGGACCCAGCTCCAAGTAGGCGCGTTCGAGAGCCTCTCGGGCGTAGTACTCCTCGTACGGCGACCCGGTGAGATCGATCTGATCGACCGACAGGCCGGCGTCGAGGGCGAGGCGGACCTGACGAGCGATCCAACCAAGGTCGAATCTGGTCACTACGAGGTATTCGACGTCGACCACATCGCCGTGCCCTGGCACCACGGTGGAGCGCGCCTCGGCCGCCAATCGCCCGACCGTATCGAACCACGCGATCGGGAACGAATCTCCAAAGCTGGGCGGCGCCCCCTCTTCAATCAGGTCTCCAGCGAAGGTCACGTCGTTCGCGTGAAGAACGGCGTCGCTGTTGGTGTGGCCCCGGCCGTGATATGACACCTCAACTGTGCGGTTGCCGAGGTCGATCGTGGCTCGCTCCTCGAAGAGCTCGGTCGGGGGCGTGACCACCACCTTTCGGAATCCATCTGATTCTCCCGGATAGTCGATAAGAAGTTCATCGAGAGGGGTGAGGCCTCTCTCAATCAACTCACTCCGGCAGTTGACATGCCCCCAGATCGTTGATCCCTCGAAGACCTGGTTTCCGAAAGCGTGATCCCAGTGATAGTGGGTGTTGAACACCCAGCCGACCGGGAGCGGGGTGACAAGCCGGAGGTCTGAGAGCAACTCCTCGGCATGACCTGGATGGGACCGGGTGTCGATCAGGAGGACGGCCTCGGCGCCGATTACCAAACCGATGTTTTGATCTAGGAACTCGTACCGACGGCGGAAGATGCCATCGCCGAGTTCCTGCCAACGGTCAGAGATGGCCATGGAGCGACCCTACCCGCGGACTAGTTAGTTCGAGCGACCTAGATATGAATCTCAACCAAAGTGGCATGCTCACCGATACCAGGGCGGACAGCATCAGATTGGTAGCCGGTCGATATCTCTCCTCCTTCCAGAGAGACTCTTCCCAAGATCCTCCATCGGGCGGTTACCAGGGATGGAAAGCGGCTCGCAAGAGCCGCTTTCCGCCTATTCCTGGCGCTTTTGCCGATCTTTGAGCCGGCCTGCAGCCGATCGGCCGGTTTCCAGCCCGTCAACCAGATGAAGGAGACCGCATCTCGGCCATCAGCTCGAGGAGCTCCTCCCCAAATGCCTCGAGCTTCATCGGGCCGATTCCCTTCACCCGGGCCAGAGAGGCTTCGTCAGCCGGGAGGCCCATCGCCAGCGCCCGCAGGGTCTCGTCGGAAAGAACGGTGTAGGCGGGCTTGCCGTTGGCGCGTTGGGTTCTCCAGGCTCGGAAACGCTCGAAGGCCATCACGTGGTTGGGGTGCGCCAGCTGGCGGGGAACTCCGAGCACCCTCACAACGGTTCCGAACTCGACCGTGAGGCGGGCTCCTTCGTCGCCGACCCTCGTTATGGCGCCGCCGGGGTCGAGATCGACCACCTCGTGGAGATAGCCGCCGTGATCGAAGCACAGGCCCTCTTGCGCCTCCACCGGATCAACAGCCGCCGCCGGATCAGGTGATGCCTTCTTGACCAGCCGGGAGGGGACCAACCTCGTCGGAGCCGGCTTTGGAACTGGAGAGCCTGGCTCGTTCATCTCAGCGAGAAACGGGGAAAGAGGCTTGCCGGGCACGAGGGTCACGCTCGAGATGCCACGGGTTAGGCCAACGTGGAAAATCCGGCGCTCCTCCTCAATGCCATCGACCAGGCGGTGGGGCATCAATCCGGCCGTGACGTCATGCACGATGACGTGTTCCCACTCTCGACCCTTGACCGCGTGAATCGATGCCAGGGTCACTCCGGCCGGGTCGTTGGGAACGCTAAGGGCATCGGCCAACCATGCCCCGAAGCGGGCCGGATCGGGCTGAAGATGGCCCAGGACCATCAAGGCGTCGAGGTCATCACGATGTGACGCCACCGTCCCATGACTCCAGCCGTCGAGCGAGGAGGCACTCTGCTCGAGACCGTCCGAACCCACTCGATAGCGGATCTCGTCGATGAGGTCGATGGTCGAGCCTTCCCCGGCGACTTTCCGCACGGCCACGAGGTCGGCCAAGAACTCGCCGGCCTTCAGGGCGTCGCGGTCGCTGGCCTTGCTTTCCAGCCAGTTGATCAGGCGATCGACTTCGCCGACGGACCTCTGCCGGGCGATGAGGTCGAGGAGGGAGTGCCTCATCCCCCGCTTGGGTCGACGGGCGGCGTGTCGAAGATCGGCTGACCGGAAGGCTCCATCGCGAGCGGTTCCAACCGAAAGCCAGGCCAGGGCGGCGCCAACGGCTGCCCGCGTCAGAAAGCGGCGATCAACACCGCCGTTGGTGGCGATGCCGTGATGGCGCAGGACCACCTGCACCGGCGCCAGGGAGGCATTGACCCGGCTCAGCACCGCTACGTCGGTCGGGGGCGCGGTCTCGAGCAACTCGACGACCCTGGCGGCGGTCCGCAGGGCTGCAGGCTCATCACCGGCCACCACCCGTAGGGCCGAGCGATCGTCCACCGCGCTCGGCCGGGGCCTGATCTTCTTGTCGACTCTCAGCGCATTGCGGGAGAGGAGGTTGGAGGCGGCACTCACTACCTCGGTCGGGCACCGGTAGTTGACCTCGAGAGCGTGCAGGAACGAACCCGGGAAGTAGTCATTGAACCTGACCAGCCATTCGGGAGTGGCCCCGGCGTAGCCGTAGATCGTCTGGTCGTCGTCTCCGACCCCGAAGACCTCACCGGCCGGCCCAGATAGGAGGCGAAACAGCAACATATGGGCTGGGGTGAGATCCTGGAACTCATCGACCAGGAGCAAGCGGGCGAAACGTTGCGTCCGATGGCGGAAGGCCGCATCGGCCATCAGTCGATCGATGGCACCGATGACCTGCTCATCGAAGTCGGCCTCGTTGCGCTCGCTCAGAAGGTCCCGGTAGCGAACGGACACATCCTCCAGTCCTATGACATCAGGCAAGTCGCCGATCACGTCTTCGGGGTGCTGCAGGCCTAGCCGGACCCGTCCGAGCGCTTCCAGCCAGGGAGCGATCGGATCTGTCTCTACCTTTCTCGGCACCTCGACGAGAGTGGATAACAACTCCCGAACCGCCGCCTCTTCAATGGTCCGGATTCCGGGAGGGAGGAGGCGCAACCCGAGAGCGTTGAGGGTGCGCACCCTGAGACCGCGGAGGTCGGCCGTCCGGCTCTTGAGTTCTTCGGCAGCCCTCCGGTTGAAGGCGACCACTGCGATCGCGTTGGATGGGAGGCGCCAAGCGGTGAGCAAAAGACGGGCTCGCTCGGTCAGGACCCTCGTCTTGCCGGATCCGGCCGGTGCGATGACCCGGGCGCCGCCACCGGGATGAAGGACCGCGGCCAACTGGTCAGGGGCGAGTTCGGCATCAGTTCGATTGTCCCCGAGCGGCTCGAGCACACCATGCTCGATCGAGATTCGATGGAGGACGGGCTTCCCAACCCGGCTCGCCAGACCGATGTCGATAGGGCCTCCGTCACACAGGACCTCAGTGTCCCCCACCACGACGAGGTCCGCAGCTCCGCCGGGGACGGCTCCGAGCGCGAGGGCATCATTCGACCATCGATATCGCAGGTCGGCGCCCCGGCCATCGATCGAGTTGGCCCAGACACCGTGATGAAGACGTTCGCCGACGAAGTCATGCATCACCGACAGCTCCCAGGGCTGGAGGCCCGAGACGCTCTCGGCAGGGGGATGTTCAGGGTCGTCGAGTCCCAGGCCCGGGACCAAAGAGATCACTAGTGGTTGGCGAGATCGCCAGGCCTGACCCAACGCATCAGCGAGGAGGGGAGTCACCGCGCCCACCTCAACCCGTTCGCACACTTCCCAGGGAGGCGGGGGAGATTGACCGGGCCGGACGACTATCGAGCGGCCAGAGGCCCGCGGGTCGATCATGTCTTCCAGCTCAACTGTGCCAAATCCAGACAGCGCTGCCAATCAACTGTGCCAAATCAGCTTTGCCAAGTCAGCTCTGCCAAATCAACTTTGCCATATCAGCTCTGATCGCGGCCCAGGTCGGCGAAACGCGTGAAGTCGGGGAGGAAAGTCATGTCGACGGAGCCGGTAGCGCCTGCCCGGTGTTTGGCGATGATGACCTCGGCCATACCCTTCTTGTCGAGGTCATCGGGGTGGTAGTACTCGTGTCGGTAGATGAACATCACGACATCCGAGTCCTGTTCGAGGGCCCCGCTCTCCCTGAGGTCGGATAGCCGGGGTCGGCGGTCCTCGCGCTGTTCCACAGAACGGTTGAGTTGGGACACCGCAATGATCGGCACTCTGAGCTCACTGGCGAGGTTCTTGAGGCCTCGACTGATCTCGGCGATTTCCTGCTGACGGTTTTCCCGGTTGGAACCTTGCATGAGTTGGAGGTAGTCGACCACCACGAGGTCAAGACCACGGGCTCGCTGCAATCGGCGGCACTTGGCGCGGATGTCGGTGACGGTGACGACCGACGAGTCATCGATGAAGATCGGTGCCTTGTACATACGACCGGCGGCCGCGACCACCCGGTCCCAGTTCTGAGCACCGAGTTGACCGGAGCGAAGCTTGCCCGAGTCGACCCTGCCCACCGAGCAGAGGATTCGCTGAACGACCTCCTCCTTGGCCATTTCCAAACTGAACAAGGCAATGACCTTGCCGAGAACCGCAGCATTGGTAGCGATGTTGAGAGTCAGAGCTGACTTGCCCATTGAGGGCCGGGCGGCGATCACGACGAGGTTGGCCGGTTGAAGGCCGGCGAGCATCTTGTCGAGGTCGCGGAATCCGGTCGCCAGGCCCGTGATGTCTGAACCGTTGGCTTCGAGAGTCTCGATGTGCTCGATGACTTCCTGAAAGAGCGGCCCGACCTCGAGCATGTGCTGGCTGGCCCGTTTTTCGGCCACTCCCAGTATCTGCTGCTCGGCGCGGTCCATAACCCCGGCGATCTCGTCTTCGGTGCGGAAAGCGAGGTCGGTGACAGCTCCACCCGCCTTGATCAACGATCGCCGGAGACCGTGCTCTTCGACGATGTTGGCGTAGTACTCGATGTTCGACGCGGTCGGAACGACGTCAAGCAGCCTGGTGAGGTAACCGATGCCACCAACCTTGTCGAGGGCGGAGCGGCGACGCAGCTCCTCCGACACGGTGACAGCGTCGAGAGGTTGGTTGGTGTTGTAGAGGGTGAGAATCGCTTCGAAGATGCTCTGATGGGCCGGAACGTAGAAGTCCTCGGGTATCAGCTTGTCCATCACCTCGTTGGCTGCCACATCCGAGAGAAGCACCGCTCCCAGCACCGACTCCTCGGCCTCCCGGGAGTGAGGGGGCACGCGAAGTGTCGAACGATCGGTAGGGCGGTCAAGCGTTGAGGTCATTGGTTCCTCATCCTGGGGGTCGGGTGTGACACTTTTCCGGGCGTCTTCAGTCGGGCACGTTTTCTATGAAGGCGCGTCTGCCTCGCCGACAGACCAGGGGGAAGTGCCACCAACTTAGGGCCTGAACCCCGGAACGGGAAAACCCACCTAGAGGTGGGTTTTCGCGGTGTCTCTCTTGTCTTCTATCCCAGGCCCAAGTTCTGAAGTTCGACTGCCTACTGCCTGCTAATCACTGCCTACTGATCAGGCGGGGATGACGTCGATCGTCACCGGGAACTCGACGTCGGGATGAAGGCGAATCTGGACCTGATGCAGACCGATGTCCTTGATCGGCTCCGGGAGATCGACGTGCTTGCGCTCGATCTCGATCCCCGTGAACTTGCGGATCCCCTCGACGACATCGCCGACAGTGACCGATCCGTACAAGCGGCCCTCGTCGCCGGCCTGAGCAGCGAGCACGACGCGGGTTCCGGCCAGGCCGGTCGCCAGTTTTTGGGCATCGTCACGCGCTTTGCGCTCGACAGCTACCCGGCTAGCGGTCGCCTTTTCCGCCGCCTCGACGTTGCCGGCCGTGGCTTTGGCGGCGAGCTTGCGGGGAAGCAGGTAGTTGCGGGCGTAGCCGTCAGACACATCGACGATGGATCCGCGCTCGCCGAGATCGGCGACATCAGCGGTGAGAACGACCTTCATGACCGCCCCATATATCCGAGCAGAGCCATCTCCCGAGCGTTCTTGATGGCCACCGCCACTTCGCGCTGGTGGCGGGGGCAGTTGCCGGTCACCCGGCGTGAGCGGATCTTGGCCCGGTCGGACATGTACTTGCGAAGGAGGGCGACGTCCTTCCAGTCCACGAATTCGACCCGTTCCTGGCAGAAGTAGCAGACCCGCTTCTTCATCCTCCGGAACTGGGATTCGGGTCGACGTTTCTTTTGTTTGCGATCGAGGTTGGTGGCACGAGCCATGGTTCTTCAGTCTCCTAAGTAGTTGTCAAAACGGGGCTTCATCGGGGCCGTAGTCCTCACGGGCAACCGGGCCCGGTGGCACCGAGCTGGGGGCGAAGTCGCCACCCCCGGATTTGGCGGTCTTGTTGACGCTGGCTGTGGCCCAACGCAGGCTCGGTCCGATTTCCTCAATGTTCACTTCGACGACGGACCGCTTCTCGCCTTCCTGGGTCTCCCAGGAACGCTGTTCGAGCCGGCCGACGACTATCACCCTGGCACCCTTGTGAAGGCTCTCGGCTGCGTTCTCGGCATGGTCGCGCCAGAGGGTGCCGCCGAAGTAGCTGGTTTCCTCCTGCCACTCACCGGCCTGGTCGCGCCAGCGGCGATTGACAGCGAAACGGAGCTTGGCCATTGGCACCCCCGACGGGGTGAACCGAAGTTCGGGATCCTCCACCAGGTTCCCCACGAGTACGACGCTATTGGTTGACATCAATTCTCCTTCCCGCCCTCTGTAACG
The DNA here is from genome assembly GCA_035525055.1 of Acidimicrobiia bacterium. Lineage (GTDB taxonomy): Bacteria > Actinomycetota > Acidimicrobiia > Spongiisociales > ZC4RG35 > DATEEG01. The sequence goes on from DATLEZ010000007.1 coordinate 8,177, forward strand.
ATCCGTTCTGTCCAGGGTCCACTATGGGGTTTGCCTGGGACAATTCAATGGACCTGTGTGTGGCGGATATCACTCCCCGGGCCGAACAATCTTGTGACGAATCACCTCGTCGGTCAGGGACAACATGCGATCAAGCTCGGCGATCGCCTCTGGCGAAGCCGAAAACGTGACGACGGAGTAATACCCCTCGTTCATGTGATTGATCTCGTAGGCAAAGCGGCGCTTGCCCCAGATGTCCTTGCCGGTAACGGTGGCGCCCCGGTCTGTGAGAAACGTGGCCACGCCGTCTACACGGCTATGAAAGTCGTTCTCATCCAACTCGGGGCGATGAATCGTCATCACCTCGTAGGTGCGCATGATTTTCCTCCTATGGACAACCACCGAGTCGATGTGACCGGCGGAAGGCCCCGGTCCCGCGTTCAGCGGGTTGACGGAGCAGGGTGTAGGCGGCCAGCGAACCCTCGAAAGGGGGCTGTGGGCCGCAATGTGAGCCGATTGTAGCCAGACGCCAGACGCCAGACGCAAGACGAAATTTGGTCACCTGGTCTCGTCTAGAGCGAAATTCGGTCACGCGGTGCCGGTACTCGATCGCTACTGACCGAATTCCGTGTAGGGCGGGTGCCAGCGACCGAATTACGGCCTGAAGCCGGGTCCTTCCTTCGCTGCTCTTCACAACCTCGGGTCCACGGAGCCCGAACTCGACTTCATCCCTCTACCGACAGGACCGTTCCTTCGGGCAGCGGGGGCAGTGCACCGACGGGGGTTTCCAGGGCCCAGGAGTAGGGGGCCGCGGGAACGTAGGAAGGGCACGGGTCGGCAGTACACGGAACCATGCTCAGCATGTCGACAAACGTTCGATCGTCGTCGAAGAAGACGATGTCGAGGGGAATGAGCGTCCCCTTCATCCAAAAACCGCCGAGGGCTTCCTGGGAGAACACGAACAACATCCCGTCCAAGTCACCCAGTTCCTCGACCCCCATCAAGCCCTGGGCCCGCTCGCCGGGATCATCGGCGATTGCCACCAGCAGTGCTTGACCGCCGACATTGACAGTTGCGACGGCCCATCCGACGAGGTCGCCCATATCGACAGCCGTCGTCGAGTTGGCGATTGACGTGCTGGTCACAGGTGTGGTTAGCGTTGTCGTCGCCAATGTTGACGGAACGTCAGTGGCCTGCCCGGTCGACGAGCAGGCCACTATCAGCAGCAGGGACCCGACTCTTACTCGGATCGGGAATCCTTGAGAAGAACGTCGGCTACCTCGCCGTCGAGGTGATAGGTCTCGGAGTCGTCGGGGAACTCTCCCGACTCGACCGCGGCTCGAAAGGCAGCGATCCCCTTTACGGCTTCTCCATGCAGGTCGGCAAAGCGGCGGACGAACCGCGGTTGGCGGCCGTACGTCAGGCCGAGCACATCGTGAAAGACCAGAACCTGGCCATCGGTCCCTGACCCAGCCCCGATCCCGATCGTTGGAATCGACAACTCCTTGGTGATGATGTCAGCGACCAGATCCGGCACACCTTCGAGCACGACGGCAAATATCCCGGCCTCTTCCAACGCATGGGCATCGGTGATCAGGTTCCGGGCCTCCTCGACCATCTTTCCCTGCACCCGGTAGCCGCCCATGGCATGGACCGACTGTGGGGTTAGCCCGATGTGACCCATGACCGGAATCTCGGTGTCGACCAACGCCGACACCATCGGGATTCGCTTGCGGCCGCCTTCGAGTTTGACTGCCTCGGCTCCACCGTCTCGAACCAGACGGCCGGCATTGCGGATGGTGTCCTCTACCGACACGTGATAGCTCAGCCATGGGAGGTCTCCGATGACCATTGCCCTTGGTTTGGCGCGGGCTACTGCGGAGGTGTGAAGGACCATCGTGTCGAGATCGATGTCGAGGGTTGTCTCGTGACCATGGACCACGTTGGCAACTGAATCGCCCACGAGGATCATGTCGACCCCGGCCTCGTCGGCAATCCGGGCTGACGGGTAGTCATAGGCGGTGACCATCGTCAGTTTGGGACCGCCTTTGCGGTCGCGGATCTGAGGGGTGGTGACCTTGGGCCGCATCTCAGGTTGGGCAGCACTCGAGGACATCGTGTCGCTCCTCTCTCCCCTCCATTTGGTAGGGGGAACTCAAGCGGTGGACAGTGGGGCTCTCAAAGCCTCGGCCGCCCATGAATCAAGGTCGCCCGTGCTCGATTGGAATTCTACCCCGAGCTGTCGCCTGTGTCAGAGCGAGCCGCCTGGTCTGCTTCGAAGCCGCCCCGCCGATCGCAATCGATCTCTGCCCGAGGCCAGCGCTCGGTGTGCCCCTCGTCGCTTCGATGTATGTACAGGTAGTCGTCGAGGGAGGCGTCCTCGAAGTAGATCTCCCGGTCGCCGAGCGTCAGGCCACGGGGCACGACCCCGCCAGGGACCTCATCGAGGATGGCGAACGTGAGAACCTCACCGTTCTCGCTGGTGAGTTGACCGAGCACGCCGTCGTCGTCCTGGGCATACATCCGTCCAAAGAAAGAGAGGAAGACGACGTCCTCATGACCGCACTCCTCGAAGCCCTGGTATTGGAGTACCTGGCTGCCCTCAAGGGGTTGACCGCTTTCGTCACGCCACGGACCGAACTGATTGAAAGCGCAGGCACCGAGTACGAGCACCAGCAGGAGGAGCAACAGTCGGCGCATCGATCAGGTGATCCCGGCCTTGGCTGCGTGCTCGCGCACGAAGGCCATGTCGGTCATGTGCTCCTCGACGCCGCCGGGAGTCTCCACAACGACGGGCGCGCCGGCCTCCTCGACGACTGTCGCCAGCAGATCGAGAGGGATCAGGCCGTGTCCAAGATTGGCATGCCGGTCCCTTCGGGAATCGAAGGTATCTCGCGAGTCGTTGCAGTGGACCAGGTCGATCCTTCCGGTCGCCGCCAGGATCCTCCCCACCAGCTCATCGCCCGGCTCACCTCCGGCCCAGGCGTGACAGGTATCGAGGACGAAACCAGCCCCGAGGTCACCGATCTCGGACCACAGTGCCGCGATCGACTCAACTCGACGGACGACTGCGTTATCGCCTCCGGCGGTGTTCTCAATCAACACCGGAACCGTGGTGTCGAGCTCCTGGAGGGCTTTGCGCCAGCGAGGGTAAGTGTCGGAGAGTTGACCTTCGCCAGTTAGGTGCCCGCCGTGCACGACGACCGCCGCGGCCCCAATTTCTGAGGCAGCGTCGCAAGTCTCCTGGAGAATGCGGCGCGAGGGAATGCGGATGCGGGAAGCCTCGGCCACCACATTGATCAGGTAGGGGGCATGCACGTAGATCGGGACGGGTGAAACAGCCAGCTCGGCGGCGTCGGGCCGAGGGGCCGGCTTGTGCCACGATTGCGGGTCGGATAGGAAGATCTGAACGAGATCTGCTCCTCGGGCTTGCGCCTCGGCGACGGGCGACGTGGGGTCCACATGGGCGCCGACGGCAACCGGCCGAGTCACTTGATCACCTCCGTATCGGACGTACCAGCCACACTGCTCGGTCCTGGGGGCGACCCGAACAGTGCTTCTCTGGCCATGCGCTCAGACGAAGATTCGACAACCGGCACATCGGGAACCCGGGCGGCGTTGACGGCGATTTCAGCCGCGGCCTCGGCCACAAACCGCGGGGTCCGCTCCCAATCGGCCGCCATCACCGCCAACGTGTCCGGCTCGATCCAGCGCGCTCCCCAGGGGTTGGCGGGAAGTTGGCCGGGGTTGGACACTCGTACCCACATCACCGGGATCACCGACCCATCATCGTCGAGGTCTTCGGCTCCGATGTCGTCGACCTCCGGCCAGGGAATCGTCACCAACCGTGACAGGGGATGTCCGAGATGCAGATGGAGTCCGGTGACATCAGCCAACAAGACGGGTCTTGGTATCAAGAGTTCGCGCAGGCCAAATCCGATGAAGATGAGACCGAGGATCAGAAGAACCACCGCCCAGATCACATCCCGGGGTTCGACCAGGGGCGGATCGCCCGTGAACACCAGCGACCCGAACACGCCGAAGATGCGCCGCCGCAGCAGGACGTCGACGCCAATGACGACCATCGGCACGCCTGCGAGCGCGATCAGCCACATCCGTACACCTGATCGGCTGACTCTGAGCTCCTCCATCATTCAACTCCCAGATCCGCCGGGCGAAGCAACGCCACGAATGGTACGCCCCGCTGGCCGATACGCCTGCCCGCCGCACCACCACTGCGATCCACGACGCTGATCGCCTGGACCACATCGATCCCTGCCTCGGTCAACACGTCGATCGCCTCCAACATGGCAGAACCGGTGGTGACCGTGTCCTCGACCACCGCCACTGCGTCGCCCGCAGCCACCGGACCGACCAGGCGCCCGCCGGCTCCGTGGTCCTTCGCCTCCGCGCGAATCGAAAAGGCGCGTAGCGGGCGATCGCCATCGGCGCTCATCAGCGCTGCGGACAGTGCGACCGGGTCCGCCCCCATCGTCATTCCCCCGACGGCTACCACCGACTCATCCAAGACCCCCAGGATGGCCTGCCCGACCAAGCGGGCCCCTTCGCCCGAGTATGTGGTCTGGCGAGCGTCGAGATACCAGTCCGACGTGGCACCAGATCTCAGGACGAATGGCCCATCGGTTCTGAGGGCGTTCTTCCGAAGATGGGCGATCAGGGCTTCCATGCGGGTTTCACATTCGATTGGGAGGGCTAAACCATGGACGAGAAATGCCGATAAATGCACGAAGTTCACGAGGGTCCTTCTCCCCCCGTGGTCTGTCCCGACAGTAGTGGCCGCCCGTAACCCGGGCGGCCCCTGCGCGTTTGGCCCTCAGGTCAGTTGGATCAGACGAAACCTGGCGCCACACTCCCCGGATTCCGGGATTCCCAGACCGAATTACGCATTCACCGGGAGCGACCCGCCAAATTACGAGGGCCAATGACGGGCGAATCATCTCCTTCTTCGCTGAGCCTTGGCTGCTTCCGACAGCCTTAGACCAAGGCCAACCTGATCCACTACGGCGCGTTTTGGCCCTCATGGGCGGCACTAGCGTCGGACCATGGAACTGATCCTGGTTCGCCATGGTTTGCCTGATTGGGCCCCCGACAGCTTTGCCCGCAACGACCCTCACCTGTCCGACCTCGGGAACCGCCAGGCCTCTCGTGTAGCGGCCGTTGCGGATCGGTGGGGACCGATTGACGAGATCTGGATGTCACCGATGTACCGCGCTCGCGAGACCGCGGTTCCGATCGCCGAGAGCACGGGCCTGGATCCCGTCGTCCATGCCTGGGCCCATGAGATTCGCAACCCAGATCAATGGGAGGGCAGCCCGATCGACGAGATCAAGAACGCGTGGATCGATGCCAACCTCCGCCCGATCTCAGACCTGTGGGACGGTATGCCCGGAGGCGAGACTTTCCGCGACTTCCATCAGCGTGTGGTTACCGGGCTGGAAGGTGCTCTCGCCCAACTCGGCATTACCCGGCTCGACGACGGTCACCCTCACCTGTGGAATGTGCCAGACGATGACCAGAGAGTGGTGCTGGTCGCACATGGCGGTACGAACGCAGTCGTGACCGGATACCTGCTGGGGGCCGAGCCGACCCCGTGGGAGTGGGACCGATTCGAGTCACCTCACACTGGCGTAGCCCGTCTCTCCACTCTGTCGATCGCCCATGGACGAGCGTTCTCGCTGAGAGTCTTCGGAGACGTATCGCATCTGGACCCGGAGATGGTGACGAAATAGACGGAAGACGGAATGCGGAAGGCGGAATTCGAGGTTCGAGATTCGAGGTTCGAGCTACGTCGGGCTGCGCCTGAAAGTGTCAGGGGCGACGGTTGTCTATCACCGAAGGAGGGCTGCCGCCCCGGCGGTTCCCGGCTTCTTTGGTGTGTGGGCGTCGCTCTAAATGTTCATTGGCGCCACAGCTTCGCCGGCGACGCGGTGGCACCGAAGAACGTACAGACCGACGCCCACACACCAAAGAAACCACTCCTCTCCTTCGCTGCTCTTTCTGCCGTCTTCCGTCTGCCCGACTTCCGACTTACTTGCCGAACCTTCGTTGCCTTCTCGTGAAGTCTCGCAACGCCCTGAGGAAGTCGACGCGGCGGAAGGCCGGCCAGTAAACGTCGACGAAAACGAACTCGGCGTAGGCCGATTGCCAGAGGAGGAAACCTGAGAGGCGCGACTCACCGCTGGTTCTGATCAGGAGGTCGGGATCGGGAAGGTCGGCCGAGTACATGTGGCGAGCCAGTCCCTCGGCGTCGATATGGCCGGCCATTTCTCCGGCCGTGATCCCATCCGTTGCAAGCCTGGTCACAAGATCCTTGGCGGCGTCGACGATCTCCTGGCGGCCGCCGTAGCCCATGGCGATGTTGAGGTGACGGGTTCCGTCCGGGCAAGCGGCTTCAGCCGCTTTGGCTGCCTCGACGAGTTCGCCCGGGAGGAGGTCGAGGCTGCCGATGAATCGAATCCGCAGGTTCTCGGCAGCGGCGTGTTCGGGGAGCCGCTCGAACAATTCGATCAGCACCTCAAAATACGGGGCAAGTTCCGACGCCGGCCGGGTGAGATTCTCACGAGAGAGGACCCAGGCTGTGATGATCGGAATGCCAAGTTCCGCGGTCCACTCGAGGAAGTCCTCGAAGCGGGCCATGCCGGCCCGGTAGCTCTCGGCGTACGAGCCGAGACCGGATTCGCGGGCGTAGCGGCGATGTCCGTCCAGGACGATTCCGATGTGATGCGGGAACCGATCGGCGTCGAGCTCGTGCACCAGGCGTCGCTCGTACAGTGAGTAAAGGAGGTGGGAAGGACCCTTCATCCGCTTCGACATCCTACTTACCGACCCCTACCAGGTCCTTAGGCACCTCGACCCAGCAGGCCCGAAGGAACTCACCAAGGGACTTGGCCTGGGGATCGGTCCTCGTCGACGACGAGACCCCCTCCCCGAGCAATCCGTGCAGGACGAAGTTGATGGCGAGAAGGTTGGGGAGCTCGAACCGATCGATCTCGAGGCCGTTGGCCTCAGGCATCAGGATGCGGATCTGCTCGACGGTCAGGTACTCGTCGAGCCAGCGATACTCCTCGAGGCTGCGAACCCAGAACCCGACGTTGGCGTTCCCGCCTTTGTCACCCGACCGGGCTCCGGCGATGGTGCCTAGGGGAACGGAGACGAACGCGCCCGGTCCAGATGGTTCACCCGCCGGTGGAGTTCTCGCTCCCCTCTCGATCTCGCTACCGCTCGATCGGTCCCCCCTCAAGAGGGGGGACAAGGTTTGAGGTTCGAGTTTCGAGGTTCGAGGTTCCAGGTCTGGCGTCTGGCGCCTCGCGTCTGGCGTCTCGTTTTCACGCGACGACGGGGCTACCGAGCTCACAACCCACTCTTTCGCGTCCATCACCACCCGCATTGGAACCAGAGAGGCTGGGATAGTCGTTGGCCAGTAGACGGCATAGGCGTTGGCTTCGCCGGGCGGGGTCGTCAAGAAGAAGCCGGGATAGCTCGACAGGGCAAGTTCCACCGCGGCGCTGGAGAATCGTCGACCGACCTTGTCGGGATCGGAATCTTTGACTGAGATCCGCAAGTAGGCGAGGGCATCGTCGTTGGTTCGAGGGTTCTGCGTTTCGCCGCCGATGAGGTTCACGTCGACAGCGGCGAACTGATCTGGTGGCCCCGCCACCTCCCAAAGCGCTCGCACCAGGGCGTCGGCCTTCTCAGCTATGTGAGGAGCAGCGATACCGAAGGTCATGGAATTCTTGTGCCCGCCCAGGTAGTTCATTGCCACCTTGAGGTCGGGAGGTGGCGGCTCTCCGCGGACCCCGGTCACCTGCACACGATCGGGCCCGATGTCTGTCAGCGTGATCGATTCGAACAGCGAGATGACATCCGGATTCAAGTAGTGAGGGGAGCCGATCTCGTAGAGCAGTTGAGCGGTGACGGTCCCGACCGAGACCAGCCCACCGGTGCCGGGGTGTTTGGTGATCACGCTGGACCCATCAGAATGGATCTCGGCGATCGGAAACCCAATTCGCTCCAACCCGGGAACCTCTTCGAAAAAGGAGTAGTTGCCACCGGTGCACTGGGCGCCACATTCGATGATGTGGCCCGCCACGACGGCCCCCGCCAGAGAGTTCCAATCGTCACGCTGCCATCCG
>DATLEZ010000008.1:0-10178 GCA_035525055.1 Acidimicrobiia bacterium
CAGGCCGGCACCCAGTTCGAAGTGACGTGGACCGGTCCTGACAATGATGGTGATTACATAACCATCGTTCCGGCCGGGGCTTCGGACACAACCTTCGCGAGCTATTTCGATACCGAAGACGGATCGCCTGGCACCCTGAGCGCTTCCACCACCGCCGGCGATCACGAGATCAGGTACGTAGATGGCGCCACCAGCGACATCGTGGCCAGCGCCCCCATTGCTGTCGTCGGCCGCGTGATCACTCTGGAACTACCCGTGCAAGTGGCGGCCGGAACCGAGTTCGACGTCTCGTGGGAGGCCATCGAGGCTCCCGGGGATTACATCACTATCGTCCCCGCCGCCAGCAGCGAGGGAACATACGAAAGCTACTTCAACATCTCCGACGGCCCCACCGGAACGCTCGTCGCGCCGATGGCGGACGGAGAGTTCGAGATCCGTTTTGTCAGCGGCCTCGACTCGGCGACCTTGGCCGCCAGCACCATCACGGTGACACCCCTTGCCATCACACTCGAGGCACCTCCCGAAGTGGCGGCTGGAAGCGACTTCGATGTGACCTGGACCGGGCCCAACGGACCGGGCGACTATGTCACCATTGTTCCCGCCGGAGCCGTCGAGACGGCCTACCTCGATTACGCCTACACCACCGAAGGCAGCCCGCTCACGCTCACAGCCCCGGCCGAACCTGGCGCCTACGAGATCCGGTATCGCTCCGATCGACTCGCGGGGGTGTTCGCCACGATCGACATCACCGCCGAATAGAACCGGTGTGATGGTGGCCGGCAGCAACATTCGAATCGGCACCTGCTCGTGGACCGATCCGACGCTTACCAAGTCGGACGCCTTCTACCCGCAAGAGAAGATGACGGCCGAGGAGCGGCTGGTCTTCTATGCCTCCCGTTTCTCGATCGTCGAGGTCGATGCCACTTACTACGCCCCACCAGCCGAGAAGACTTCGGGTCTCTGGGTGGAGCGAACTCCGGACGACTTCGTCTTCGACATCAAAGCGTTTCGACTGCTGACTCAACATCCAACCCCGCCATCGTCGCTCTGGAAGGAGTTCCGCGAGGAGCTTCCTGCCGAGGTGGCCGAAAAGCGCAACATATATATGAGAGACCTGCCGCGGGAACTCCAGGCCGAGGCCGTCAAGATGTTCCGTCAAGGCCTGATGCCACTTCACTCGGCAGGGAAGCTCGGTGTCGTTCTCTTCCAGATGCCTCCGTTCGTGTATCCGACGAGGGGCAGCTTCGGTTACCTGAAGTGGGTCGCCGAACATCTCGAGGACTTCCAGCTCGCGGTCGAGTTCCGCAACGGAAGATGGCTTGACGAAGAGCACATGGATGACACCCTTAACTTCCTCGAACGCCACAAGCTCGCCTATGTCTGTGTTGATGAGCCGCAAGGCTTCAAGAGCTCGGTGCCACCGGTCGTGGCTGTCACGGCCCCGGTGGCCGAAGTCCGATTCCACGGACGCAATGCCGAGAATTGGGAGAAGAAGGACATCACCGCTGCCGAGCGCTTCCGGTACGACTATTCCAAGGAAGAGATGGAGGAGTGGGTGCCGCGAGTTAAGACCCTGGCGGAACAGGCCGACTCGGTCCACGCCTTGATGAACAATTGCTACGCCGACTACGGCATCCGCTCGGCAGATCTTCTCGCCGATCTCCTCGATATCTGATCAGCCGCGGCCCATGGCCAGCAGTCGATCGGCGGTGGCATCGGCGACAGCCGTGACCGAAAGTCGGTTGCCCTTGCGGAGCGTGACGAGTTCTTCGATCGTGAATGATCGGCGAAGCAGTTCCAGAGGGAGGAACGTAGGAAACTTCTCCACGAACTTCACTCTGACGGTGATCCACCGCGGCTCGGCCGGCTTGCTTCTGGGGTCGAAGTACTTCGAGTCGGGATCGAACTGGAGCGGGTCGACCACCGCAGTCTCCACCACCTCGGCGAGACCTGCGATGCCGGGTGGGTTGGCGCTGGAGTGGTAAAAGAAGGCGAAATCGCCAATAGCGGCGGCGTTGAGGTTGATACGAGCCTGGTAGTTCCGCACGCCGTCCCAGATCGTGGTGACGTCGCGCTCGAGATGGTCAATCCCGTAAACCTCGGGTTCAGACTTGTAGAGCCAGTACCGCATATCTCGAAACCTAAAGGTTACAGGCCGTGGAAACCGCGGCTGATTGCCTTCAGATTCCGAGCGCTCGGGGCGGCCGTCGAGACTTAACCGCAATAGGCCGTGGCAAATTCATTTGATCTGGCGCCCCCTATAACCTTTAGGTTTCGGGTCGTCCCTTTGGTCGTAAGCTCGGATGATGAAGTTCGGACTCGACGTCTCCCAGCATCAACTCACCTTCGACGAGATCCTCAACCGCACCCGACTGGCCGAAGATGCCGGTTTCGACGGGGTCTGGGTATTCGACCACTTCACCGCTCTCTACGGAGATCCGGGCGGGCCGTGCCTGGAAGCCTGGACCCTTCTTGGGGCATTGGCCGCACACACCTCACGGATTCGCCTCGGCACCCTCGTCACCGGCATCACCCACCGTCACCCGTCAGTGCTCACGACGGAGATCGTCACCGTCGACCACGTATCGGGTGGGAGGGTGGAGTGCGGGCTCGGCGCCGCCTGGAACGAGAACGAGCACCGGTCGCTCGGGATTCCGTTCCCCTCGACCAAGGAACGGATGCAGCGCCTCGAAGACGCGGTCGAGATATTCCGGCTCCTCACCTCGGGTGAGCGGGTCTCCTTCGAGGGCCGTCATCACTCACTCGACCAGGCCCAGTACCGACCGGTGCCCGTGCAAAAGCCCCATCCACCCATCTGGATCGGTGCCAGCCGTCCCCAACTCGGCCTTCCACTGGTCGGTCGTCAAGCCGACGTCTGGCATGGGTGGGGAAGCGGATACTCGGAGAAATGGGATGTGGTGCGCCGGGCCGCCGAGAAGGCTGGACGCGATCCCGATCGCATCATCAAGTCATCGAGTCTCTCCATCTCGGAACCGTGGGACGAGGTACGGAAGAGCCTCGAGACTCACGTGGCCAACGGTGTTTCTTATCTGATCGTCGGGTGGCCGTCAGAGGGTCGCACGCGTCTTGATGAGTTCATTGAGACCGTGCTTCCCGATCTTCGCTGAATCAGGTCGATGCCAAGGAGCGCGGCGGCCAGTTCGCGGCACTCGAGCAGCCAGAAGCACTCGCCCGCGAGATCAGAGAGTCGCTCCGCCCGTGGCGGGGTTAGGGGCTGCCAACACCGCAGTCTGTTGAGGGACGATTGGTCGGCCTCGCCACACGAGGAGACCCCAGAAGACCCCGCCCCCAACCACTAACCCGATGATGGTCGTCGGTACCGGGCCTAGCCCGACCCTCGCCGCGGCGTTCCGGGGGAGAGTCCGTTGTAGGGGCGGTCTTCGATCTGGAACCGACTAACTAGGAGTCCGACTACGCCCTCGCGTTTCAGCTTGTGGCAAGCGCCAAGCGCTCTCTCGTCTTCATCTTCACGGACATCGTCGAAGAGACCGCAGCCCGGCCTTTGACCGAGGCGATGGGCATCCTCGGCCGTCACCACGCCGTAGTGGTGGCCTCGGTCGTCGACGACGATCTCCACAAGTCAGGTAGTGACGCCCGCCGAATCGGTGGCAGACATCTACCGAACCGCGGCGGCTTTGACGGTGCTGGAGGATCGGGCCCGGGTGGTGACGCTCCTGAGTCATGCCGGGGCCGAGGTCGTCGAGGCGCCCTGGAGTTCATTGTCGGCCCGACTTATCGGTTGCGATTGGTGATCTAGATCGCCCAACCGGTTTCGCCGTGGACGTCGACCTTCCTGGCGCCGGAGTCACGAAGTACCGAAGCGACCTGGGGAGTGGCACCGTTGTTGACGGCAACGGTCACCAACGCTCCACCGTCTTCGAGACCTTCCCGGTAGTAGGTGGCATGCTCGTCATCGGTGGCGCTGCCAAAGATGGTTCCGGCGACTCCACCCAGCACAGCACCTCCGGCGGCTCCGGCCGCGGTGGCGCCCAGCGTCCCGAGCAGGGTCCCGGCCGCGAGGAAAGGCCCGATGCCCGGCACCAGAGCCAGACCAGCAGAAGCAAGCAGCCCGGCTCCGGCGCCAACCGCAGCGCCACCCATTGCGCCGCCGGCAGCACCTTTGGCGCCCTCGTCGACGGCCTTGCTGGGCCCGGCGGCAACGTCGAACTCGTCCTCACGCCGCCTATCGAGATACCCGACCGCCTGGGCGTCGTAACCCATCGCGTGGAGCGAATCGATCGCCTTTTGAGCATCCACTCGCGTGGCGAACAGACCGACTACTTCCGTCATTGTCTCTCCTTGTTGTGTGGACAAGACGGGGTACCCGGGCACAGGGCAGGGCAAACCCATAGTCATCCAATGCCTCTGAGGAAGCGTGGGCTGATTGAAGTCCATACACTCATACGGTCGGAGGGGAGACGACGCCGTGACTCAACTGGCATTTGACGAGGATGTAGCCCGGCAGATCGAGGCGCTATATCTGACCAGGGATGCTGCCCGCCGCCGGCGCCTCGTGCGAGAGGCCCTCGGCACCCAGCCCGGTGACCGGGTTCTCGACGTCGGGTGTGGCCCTGGGTTCTATTGCGTCGAAATCGCGGAGGAGGTGGGGCCTGACGGTCGGGTCGTAGGAGTCGACGCCGCTGCGCCGATGCTCGACTTGGCCCGGCGCCGTTGCGAAGCATTCGACAACGTCACCTTCAAGCAAGGGAACATCATGTCGATTCCAGTCGAGGACGAGAGTTTCGACCGAGCGATCTGCGTTCAGGTTCTCGAGTACGTCGAGCCGGCGACAGCGGCCCTTTCCGAGATCAGGCGGACGCTGCGGCCGGGCGGCCGCGTGGTGATCTGGGATATCGACTGGGGAACTGTGGTGTGGCACTCATCCGATGGCGCTCTCACCGAGCAGATCTTGAAGGCCTGGGACCATCATCTGGCTCACCCATCGCTTCCTCGATCCCTCGCCCCGCGCCTCCGGGAAGCGGGTTTCGAGGAAGTCGAAGCAACCGGTCATGTGTTCAGCACGATCTCAACTCTTGATCCCGAAACCTACGGAGCGGCCATCATTCCGATCATGGCCAGCTACGTCACCAGCAATCGCCTGATCGACGAGAACGCCGTCAAAGCCTGGGTCGACGACCAGCGGAGTCTCTCGGAGAAGGGCGAGTTCTACTTTGCGTCCGCGCAGTTCTGCTTCACCGCGTCAAGCCCAACTGAAGCCGTCTTCTTGTGACGGTTCACCCCCTTGGCGGTAGGTGAAGCGTCACAAGAAGCGGGGGTCTTTAGGCGGCTAGCGAGGCCACGGCCTCGGCGGTCTCTCGGTCGAGTTCGAACTCTTCGATCAAGCACTTCACCACGGCCCGGTGGTCCAAGCCCTGCTTGTCGAGATAGAGCGCTGCCCGCCCGGCAAACGCAAGGTCTTCGGAGCGATCGGCCGGAATCCGTGATGGAAAGCTCGTCGACCGAAGAGTCTGTGTGGATTGAGGGAATTGCATATCTCACTCCTTGTATGTCTGGCTCCTGTATCTCTAGGTTCCCGACTGAGGTCACCCCTAAACCCTTTCCCTGCCGTACTGGTGACGGTCCTGCAGGGAATCGCATGCTTCTGTGCGCTGGGTATGGCCCTGGAGGCGCTCATCCCCAAGGGGGAGACGGCGACCCCGATCACCACAAGCGCCACACGCCACCAGTAGGAAAGAGGCGGTCACATATCCGACCAGTCGGGCCGCTCCTCGGTTTCCAGTCTGTCCGGCTCGGAGACTTCGAAGTCGAGTTTCTCTACCGTGGCAGCTGCTCAAGAGCAGTAATAGCCCGCCCGGCCGCGATGAGGCCGCTCATGGCAATCACAGCCAAAGCTCCGCCAAGCACCACCAGGAGGCGGGACAAGTATGCGCCCTGGTCCAAGCCCTCGGATGTCTCTCGCACGACGGCGTCTAGCCGAACAGTCTGCGATCGATAGTCGTCGATGACCGATCGAGCTTCCACCACCGACAGTCGGATCATCTCGATCTGGTCTATCAGAATCACGGTCTCTTGATGGAAGCCGTCCGCTTCCGGGATCAGATTGGAGATGATCTCAGCGTTATCTCGCAGGCTCCCCGGCAAAGGTGCCAGTTGCAGATCGAGCTCGGCAAAGGCCTCGTCTAGAGGGACCTCGGGGTTGTAGGGGACTCCTATGAAGGCGAGCGCCGAGAGAGTGTTGTCGATGACATTGGAGGCCTCGATCAGGGCTGGCATAGCGTCTCTGATCGCGTCGATGCTGGCCGGAAGGTCTTCTCCGACGATTATGACGGTCTCGCTCACGGCGGCCCCAACTGTCTGGGAACTCGCAGATGCGTGGCCTGCAGCAACGGCGGCCGTATGGAGGCTCGAAATCAGGGTCCCCAGCGCTTCGTCGGCGACATCGAGTGTCGTACCAACACTGACGAGAGCCTCTCCGGTGACATCCAGGGAGATGCCGAAGCGATCGAAGAGGTCGTCAATCAAGATCCAAGCGACCAGTGTGATCGCCACAGCTCCGACGAGTCCCGCCACGCCGAGGCGAGCGATTGAGGGTCCGCGTTGTTGACGCGCATTACCGACGGGCTCACGGGTCATGGTGAGGAATACCCTACGGTTCTCTTGTCGAAACACTGGGGCGGCGCAGCCGGTTTGAGTTCCGCTGCCTTCGGGTAGACAACCCCTCATGGCTCGATCCACCCTGGGTTCCACGGCGGCCGTGCACGCCCGCGGACTGACCAAGCTGTTTGCCGACGGTGTCGGCGTCCATGATCTCAGCCTCAACGTCGAGCAAGGGACCTTTTTGGCTTCATCGGCCCGAGCGGCTCCGGCAAGACGACCACGATCCGTCTGATGACCGGCATTCTCGCTCCTGATATCGGTGAGTTGTCCGTGCTCGGAAAGGCCCCGGCCGAATTCGACCGGTCCGATCGGAGCCGTCTCGGATACATGCCACAGCTGTCGGTGCTGTACTCACACCTGAGCATCTGGGAAAACCTCGGGTTTAGCGCATCACTCTTCGGTGTCCCCTGGAGAGGGCGGCGCAGGCGCATGAAAGAACAGCTTGAACTCGTGGAACTTGACGGCGCTCGAACCCGGCTCTTGCGCGAATCCTCAGGAGGGATGCAGCGCCGTCTCGCTCTGACCGCAACGCTGATTCACACCCGGATCTCCTATTCCTGGACGAACCGACCGCCGGCATCGATCCAATTCTGCGCAGGAAGGTATGGGACCGCTTCACCGACCTCCGCAATCAGGGCCGGACCCTCTTTGTCACGACCCAGTACGTCGGCGAAGCCGCCTACTGCGATCGAGTTGGGGTCCTGGCGGAAGGGCGGCTGATAGCCGTGGATACACCCGAGGGTCTGCGGTGCCAGGCCTTTGGGGGCGAGGTGCCCGACGTCGTCTTTGCCACTCCGTTGCTCGCTCCCCAACTCGACCGCCTTGCCGAGATCGACGCGGCAACCCGGGTCGAGCGGATCGGGTGCCGCGAGGTTCGCTTGGTCGTCGCCGACGCTGGCGAGGCGTCTCCCCAGGTGACGGCCTGGGCGACCGAGGCGGGCGTCGAGATCGAGTCGGTCGAGCCGTATCTCCTGCCTTCGACGATGTCTTCGTCGAGTTGATCACCAAGCTGACCGCTTCTCGCGAAGCGCCCGAGGCAGTGGCATGAAGAGTTCCGGTGGTCGCCTCATCAGAACTATGGCGTTTTCCCGCAAGGACCTTTTGGAGGTGTTGCGTCAGCCGCGCCTTCTTCTCACCCTTGTCCTGGGACCGCTCCTGATTCTGCTGATTTTCGGTGTTGGGTTTGCCCCGGCACCTTCGATTCTGAGAACCATCGTCGTGGTTCCACCGGGAAGTGGACTGGAGAGCCGCAGTCAGGAACTCGCCAACGCGCTCTGCCAGCGGATCGCTCTCACGGAGATGACAGACAACGAATCGGCGGCTCGCGATCGCATCGCCGCCGGTGACGCCGATGTTCTCGTGGTGGTCCCGGCCAATGCCGCCGAACTGGTCCGGGCCAATCAGCAGGCGCCGATCGAGATCTATCACAACCAGATCGACCCTTTTGAGAGCTCTTTCATCGAGATCTTTGCCGACTCGGCGGTTGACGAGATCAACCAGGCGATACTCGAGGAAGTGGTCGCGGCCGGCCAACTGGAGTCCGCCGACGTGGAAGGGTCGCTTCCGGCCGCGCGGGCGGCCGTTGACGCGATGTCCGGTGCCGTCGAGCGAGGAGGTGAGATTGCTCCGACCGATCGGCTCGATCTGGAGGGCAGCCTTCTCGGCCTGGCCACCGTGGCGGCCTATCGCAGCGGGATCGTCGGCGGCGTCGACGACATCGCCGGTCGCCCGACCTCCGCGACGGGAGCCCTGGCCCGCGCCCAGGACAGCACAACCCAGCTGGGGGAGCCGGGATCGTCGCCCCAAGAAAGCCAGCAGATTCTGACGGGCCTTCGATCGGATCTCGATCTGATCGAGGAAGAGCTGGCGGTGTTCCGGGAGATGGAGCCGGGCGTGCTGGTGAGCCCGTTCGTCGGCACGATTGACAACGTCCAGGGCATCGATGTGGACTTCTCCCACTATTACATGCCCGGGGTGGTGGCCCTGCTTCTCCAGCACCTGGCGTTGACTTTCGCCGCTTTGTCGCTGGTGCGGGAGCGAACACTGGGATCGGCCGAGCTGTTTCGGGTTTCGCCGCTCACCGCCGGGGAAGCCCTAACGGGCAAGTACCTCGCCTACCTGGTCTTGGTGGACTGGTTGGAGCCGCTCTCACTGCGGCCGCCGTCGCCGGGTTCGGTTCGAGATCGCCGGATCGATGATCTGGTACGTCGTCGTCGTGTTCCTGGTTTTGATGGCATCACTCGGAGCAGGGTTTGTGATCTCCGCCGTTGCTCGGACCGAGAGCGAGGCAATCCAGTACGCAATGATCGCACTCCTCGTATCGATTCTCTTCAGCGGCTTCTTCATTTTCCTCGACCGGTTGATCGAGCCGGTTCGCGTCCTCTCGTACCTCCTACCGGCCACTTACGGAATCGCGGCATTGCAGGACGTTGCGTTCCTCGGTGAGGCACCGGATCCGAGACTGATCGGTGGAGTGGCCATCCTCGCAATCACTCTGCTGGCGTCGGCCTGGATGCTCATGCGAAGGAGAGTCGTCGCCCTGCCCAAGCTTCCACGCCGACGGTCGCCTGGACCGACCCGACAAGTCGCGGGTCGACGAAGGCTGAAAGGCCGCACCTGGACAAAAGAGAAGGGGCACCTCACGGTGCCCGTTCTTCACTTGCGAGTGTCGCTAGGGAGCGACGGTTGTCGGCGTGGTATCGGCCGGAGCCGTGGTTTCCACGGGTGCGGTCGTTTCGATCGGTGCCGTTGTCACCACTGGATTGTCGAGATCGGTGGTGGTGGCGGTGGCTCCGTCGCCGGAACCGAACAGCCAAACAACGAAGAGGATCGCGAGCACCAGGAGTACGGCCGCCAAGGCCATGCCGCCGTGGTTGGGTCCGGAAGGCGTGACGATGACCTCGCGGTCACGTTCCGTCGACATTCCGGTCCTTGGGTCATATGTCATTGTCAATCCCTCCTTTAGGGGGTCGATCCCTGGTACCCGACGCCCCTACACCTCAAAACCAACCTGAAAGCCCTGTGGTTGGTGGTTATCGCCTCGGTGGGCCGCGGAGAGAGTTACAGCAGCCGCGTCTTACGAACGGCGGACCACGTCGAGAGCTCGGCTGATCTGACCGAGATGCAGGCGATCGTGGCCGGCGATCATCCGAAAACACAGGTCGTAGCTCTCCGGTCCCCGCTCGCTGTGAATCCCGAATCGGGCACGCTGCTCTGGACCGCTCCGTCGCCACAACGCGACGTTGGCTTTCCGAAGCGTCTCGAAGAGTTCGATCAAGTCCTCGACTGAGTCTTGTTCATCGTGCAGTTTCTCGACCCACAGGTCCTGGTCGTATCCGATGAGCGGCGGTTCGTTCTGGGCGAGGGTCCATCGGTAGCGACTGCTCATGGCGATCTCGGCGTCTGCGAGGTGTGCGATCACCTGACCCACCGACCATTCGCCCGGCCGAGGTTGTTGGTAGAGATGGGTTCCGGCTTCCTTTGCATGCTCTTTCAACTTGGCGGCAGTCGACTCTTGAGCCAAGGCCGGGTCGTCGTCT
>DATLEZ010000009.1:0-44058 GCA_035525055.1 Acidimicrobiia bacterium
AGCGTGGATCAGCCGTCCTCGAAGGACCGGATCAAACCGTTCATGGGCCTGCTGAGGATGAGAGGTGTGACCGTCACCCTGCGAGACACGAGGGGCAAAGACATCGATGCCGCCTGCGGACAGCTCAGAGTGCGAGCGGCCACAACAGGCGGGTGAGCTAACGGCGGGCCGCTTCGGTGTAGGGTTGGTCTTACTTTCGGGCGGACAGGGGCCGGAGAGAGGTTGGCGTGGAGCCAAACCCCAACCAGCAGCACGCCGGCCCAAACCGGGCCCGGTGGATTAAAGCCATACCCGCCGCCCTAACGGTGGTGACCTTCATTGCCGCGGCGAGCGCCGACTACATCGTTGAGAGCGGAGACACCCTCAATCAGATCGCATCTGAGCTGGGAGTGTCGAAGGCGGACTTGATTGAGGTCAATGGGATCTCCAATCCCGACCTGATCCGCGTCGGGCAGGTTCTTTTGGTACCAGGCCAAACGGCCGCCGCACCGGCAACCACACACGTCGTCTCTGCCGGTGAGACCCTGGCCGGTATCGCCAGCAAGTACGGCACCAGTGTCGACTCCCTGGCCTCGGCGAATGATCTCGGCAACCCGAACCTGATCAGGATCGGCCAGCAGATACTGATTTCCCCGGGGGCGGCACCGGCACCCGCAACCACCGCACCGGCGCCTGGCTCTACTCACACGGTGGGCCCCGGTCAGACCCTCGCATCGATTGCAGCCCAACACGGCACGACCGTGGAGGTGATCGCCGCTGCCAATGGCATCGCCGACACGTCGGTTATCTACGTCGGGACGATTCTCCAGTTGACCGGTGGGCCCTTCGTCGCCGAGCCGACCACGACACCAACCGTCGCAGTTCACATCGTCGCTGCCGGGGAAAGTCTGGCCGTTGTCGCCGCCCACTATGGGACCACTGTCGAAGCACTGGTGGCAACCAACGGCATCTCCGATCCGAATCTCATCAAGGTCGGACAACAGATCCAGGTGCAGGCGACCGTCAGCGCTTGGAACTGTCCGGTCCCCGGAGCCCGTTACTTCAATGACTGGGGGTTTCCTCGCTCCGGTGGGAGATTCCACGAGGGCAACGACCTCTTCGCATCGAAAGGGACGGCCGTGCGGGCACCCGTGTCGGGAACAGTTCTGTTCCAGCAAGGACCGATCGGCGGTCTCCAGTTCCGCTTCTACGGGGATGATGGGACCACCTATATCGGCAGCCACCTCGACACGATCGTTGGCACCGACGGCTACGTTGTCGCCGGATCACAGTTGGGGACCGTGGGAGATACCGGCAACGCAGTCGGGAGCCGGCCCCACCTCCATTTCGAGATGCACCCCGGTGACGGTCCTGCGGTCAATCCCTACCCGACCCTCCAAAAGTTCGGTTGCTGACCGGAGACAGACACGTCAGACCACTGGGTTGTTGGAGGTGATCTCCTGGAGGTAGTCGAGTCGCACGTCGCCCCAGCCGAGGAGCGTGCGATGAAACTCCTTGAGGTTGAACGAAGAGCCCTGGGTCCTCCGGGCATCTTCGCGGATCGCAAGGATGTGACGCTCCCCTACCTTGTAGGAAATGGCCTGCCCCGGCCAGCCGAGGTATCGCTTGACCTCGGAGTGGGACACATCGAGCGGTATGCCTGCCATGCGGTGGAGTGTCTCCACGGCTGAGTCATAACTCCAGATCTCGCCCGGCGCCACGGTGGCCGATTCCGGGATTCGAAGGCCGAGATGAGTCCCGATGTCGATGACGACGCGACAGGCCCGCAACTGCTGGGACGCCAGCATCCCCAGCAGATAGTGCGGCTGGTCGAAGTAACCGAGCTCATCCATCAATCGCTCGGTGTAGAGCGCCCATCCTTCGCCCATCCCCGAGTACCAGATCAGGAGCCGGTGGGCCCGAGAGAGGTTCTCACGCAGGGTCATGACGGTCCCGACCTGGAGGTGATGCCCGGGAAACCCCTCGTGATAGGCGGTCGAGACTTCGGACCACAGTGGCAGCTGTTGCTTGTCCCCGAACGAGTACCAGATACCTCCCGGCCTCGAGAAGTCCTCGGTGGGAGCCAGGTAGTAGGCACCGAGCGCCGAGCCGGGTGGAACCAGGTTGACGGTCACCTTTCGGATCTCGGGAGCGACGTCGAAGTGAAGCCCGTCGAGTTGGCCCAGGGCCTGGTCCTGGATCTGCTGGATGAAGTCGACGAATTCGGCCTGGCTGGCGACGGCATAGGCGGGGTCGGATTCGAGGCGTTCGATGACTTCGGTCAGGGACACGTTCGGATCCACCCCGCGGGCGGCCTCGACCATGGCTTGTTGCAGTCGATTGACCTCGTCCCAACCCCACTCATAGGTTTCGATGGGATCGATCTCCAACCCCAGGAAGCGATCGGCCGACGCCACGTAGCGATCTGCCCCGACGCCGTCGGCATCGGCTGCGTCCGGCAGATAATCGGATTCGAGATAGTCGGCCAAACCTCCAATGGCGGCCCTGGCGTGGTCGACAGCGCCAGCCACCCGTTGCGCCAACTCAGGCTTGGCGGCCTTCTGGGCCGAGCGGGCGAGGCCCACCCACTTCGATTGAGGACCGGCGAGATGCCGTGCTTGCTCAACGGTGGATTCGACTTGAAGTCGCGCTGAGACGATCCCGTTGTTGCGGCCTTCTTCGTAGGTGGCGATCGCACCCGCCACCGGTTGGTCGACAGTCTCGAGGCGGGCGGCGATGTTCGCCCATCCTTCCTCGGTCGAGGTGTTCATCTCGTCGAAGACGTCGCGGATCGAATCCATGATTCCGTTGGTGTGCCGGATGCTCAAGTACCTCAGCCCGAGGTCGAATGACTTCTCGACTTCGAGTTGAAAGGCGTGACATACCCGGGCGGCGTGACGCCGCCACTGGTCAGGGTGGTCGAGATGCTCGGCGAATCTACGCCGGTAGGCGCGGGCCAGATCCACTGCCGCGGCGTCTCCGGCCGGGCTGTAGTCATTCCAGAGGTGATCAGACCCGCGGGCCCCGATCGACGTGCCGACCTGCGGAAAATGGGCCACGACGTCGTCGACGAACTTGTCCGCTATCTCGAACGGATCGTCGTTGTTTGCCTGCCCTCGACTCTGGGTTTGTGACATGTCCCGACGTTAACTGCCTACCCTGGAATCGGTGGATGCGCCCGACTTGATCGACGTCCGAGCTGACGAGAAGCTGGATGTCGAACGTCTTTCGGTGTTCCTGGCGGGCAGGCTTGACGGAGCCGAAGGCATCCCGCATGTCCGTCAATTCTCCGGCGGCCACGCCAACCTCACCTATTTGCTCTCTTATAGAAGTGCCGAGTACGTCCTCCGCCGACCTCCGCTGGGTCCGATCGCTCCCGGTGCCCACGACATGTCTCGTGAGTACCGGGTGTTATCGCGACTCTGGCGGGCGTTTCCGCCGGCTCCGCGAGCGCACGTGTTGTGCGACGAAGAATCGGTGATCGGGGCGCCGTTCTTTGTCATGGAGCGGCGCGATGGGGTGGTCGTTCGCAATGGAGTCCCCGATCGATTCGGCGGTGGGAGAGACGAGTTGGCGAACCGTCGCCTATCCGAGGTTGTCGTCGACACTCTCGGCGACCTCCATGCCGTCGACCCGGCCTCCTGCGACCTCGACGACCTTGGACACCCCGACGGCTTTCTCGACCGGCAGGTGGCGGGATGGATGGAGCGCTGGCATGGGGCTCGCCACGAGGACAACCCGACCGCAGATCGCGTCGGCGATTGGGTCGCCCAGCGCATCCCGACCTCCCAGGCTCCGACGCTGCTCCACAACGATTGGCGTCTGGACAACATGGCGGTCGCCTTCAACGACCCGGGTCACTGTGTCGCGGTCTACGACTGGGACATGTGCACCCGGGGCGATCCTTTGGCCGACCTCGGGACGGTTCTGTCTGTCTGGTACGCGGCCGACGAGGTACCTGCCTCCCTGAACCCGATGCCGACAACGGTGCCGGGTTTCATGACCCGCGTTGAAGCACTCGAACGATACGGCGAGCGAACCGGGCGCGACATCTCAGGGTTTGATTGGTACCTGGTCTTCGGAACCTGGAAAGTCGCGGTGGTCCTGCAGCAGATCTTCATCAGATGGCTGCGTGGCCAAACCAAGGACGAGAGATTCGCCCGCATGGGCGAAGGAGCAGCCAGGCTGTTCGAACTGGCCGCCGAGAGGATGCCGGCCTAAAGAGCGTTTTACGTGGTACGTGGTACGTCGAACCCGCGGTGGAACACATCGTGCTGGTTCGACGTAGAACGTAGAACGTAGAACGTAGAACGTAGAACGGGCTGAGACCTACCCACCCGCTAGCGAGGTCAAAGTCCGCAGGGCTCCGGGGTCGCCGGCTGTTATTGGGACCACCATGACCTCGGCGCCGGCTTCTTCGTATCGGGCCAACCGCTCGACCACTTCCGCCTTGTTGCCGAGGGCGGCCACGGATTCAAGATGACTGGGTCTGACCAGGCGGGCGAGGTCAGATACCGGAGCACCCGCTCGGGCTGCCTCCACCAGCTCGGCTAATCCTGCCGCGGCCAGGGCGGTGGCGTAACCAGGCGCGCCGAGGTACAGCGCGATTTGATGACGCATCTGGTCCCAGCCTTGTTCGATCGGATCGACTCCTGCCACCACCCAGACCGCAACAGGCACCCGGACCGACCGGGCAGCAGCGTCGACCTGACTTGGGGAGACGAGATTCAAGACCACCCGATCACCGCACCGACCGGCCATCTCCGTCATCCGCGGCCCGAAGGCGGCGACGGTGATGTGAGCCAATTGTCTGCCGAGAGCGGAGCGAAAACCCTCAGACCGGAAGTGGGTTCCCTCGTGGGAAGTTCGATCGCCAGTCAGAACCGAACGGATCAGGAGGACTGCTTCCTCGATTTTCGAGGTCTGACCGGTCCAGGGGCGACCATGCCATCGCCTCACCACAGCTGGGCTGGAGGCGCCAATCGCCAACCGGGCCGGGCGACGGCCGAGCGAGGCTACCGATGCGATGCCCATCGCCAGAGCAACCGGATCCCGCAGGTCGATCGCCAGCGGTCCGACGGTGATCGTGGAGCGCTCCGTGGTCGCCGCCACCGCTCCGGCCAAAGCGAACGCGTCGAAATGGAGCATTTCACCAATCCAGATCTCCGGGTAACCGAGACCGGCCGCATTGCCGGCGACCTCGAGGGCTTCTGCCGGAGGACGATCGAGCCAGAACGGAAGGACAACTCCGGCAGCCACAGCCCACCTAGCTACCGAGTGTGGTCATAGGGACGAAGTGTCGGACTCGATCCCCAGCAGGGCTTTGGCGCCGAGTTCCCACGTGGGTTGGGCAACCATCATGTGCTGAGTGGCGGCGTGGATGTCGCGGAAGTGCCGCTGAAGTGGCGAGCGCGTATAGAGAGAGCTGCCGCCGGCCGCCGTGTACATCAGTTGGACTGCCTCCCGCGACATCGAAACTGCGAATGTTGCCGCCATGCGCAGGCGGGCTCGATCCTCGATCGACACTGAGGGGCCCGGTTCCGCCAAGGCGAAGAGATAGCACCGGGCCGCGGCGACCATCGTCTCGGCCCGGGCCATCGCTTCTTGAACAGCTGGACGATCGATCAGTCGCCGTTTCGATCCGGTCGGGACCTTGGCCCCGGCGAGGTCGGCCGCTTCGTCGATGGCAGCACGGGCGATCCCCAGTGAAACCGCACCGATCCCCGCCGCCAGCAGACCGAAAACCGGAAACCTTGCGATCGTTTCCTGTGTACGGGACGGACCCGACAGATCAAAGACGCGGCTATCGGGAACGAAGCGATTGTCGACCGTCACATCGTGCGAGGCCGTGGCCCGCAAGCCCATCACATCCCAGGTGTCGACTATCCCTACTTCGTTCCGCGGCAGGAAAAAACTCAGACGGGCCGATTCATCGACCATTGCCCCGACGCTGATCCAGGAAGCGTCAATGCATCCCGAGGCGAAGGGCCATGTCCCCGCCACGATGTATCCGCCGTCGACTCTCTTGGCAGTGCCCCGCGGGGCCAGCACTCCTGACGTGAGAGAACTCGATCCGCTGGCGAACACCTCGGCGAGACCGGCCGAGTCGAGATAGTGGCCCGCAACCGATGAGGTCAGGTAGATCATCGTGACCCAACCGGCCGATCCGTCTCCGGCGCTCACGGTTTCGATGAGACCGAGCACAGTCGGAGGATCGATGTCCCTTCCCCCGACCGCCGACGGCACTGCCATGCCGCCTAGGCCCTCGTTGCGAAGGACCTCCAGCAACTCCGGAGACACTCGCCGGTTTCGCTCGCTTTCGACGGCGGTGTCCCGGGCGATCTGTGCCAGTCGGGCGGCTACCTGACCTAGATCGGCCGCGGAGGAAGCGGACTCGACCGCGCCTGACACAACGGGGAGATTGATAGAGGGCACCTCTAGTTTTGATAATAGCAATTGGACCCGACGTCTGTACCGGGTAGCCTTCCGGTCCGTGCCTACGGTTCCCGCCACCCGCAAGACCCGGGCCACTCACCAAAGCCTCATCGACGCGGCACGCGATTCGGTGAGACGATCCGGTGTGCTGCTGCCGGAGGCAGTAGCCGAGAGCGCCGGAGTCTCCCCCGCCACGCTCTACACCTACTTCGGGTCCAAAGACGCCTTGTTGGCGGCCGCATTCAACGCCGCCCTCGGGGAGATCGGCGAGGAGGTCTCGCGCATCCTCAGCATCGAGAAGCTCCTCGAGGAGGGCCTCGAGGCAGTGACCCGCCGGTTGGTTCGGACAGTGGTCAAGCACTTCACCCAGGATGGCCGTGTGGTCCGTCTGGCCATAGCCAGGCTCCCTGATTCGCCCGAGGTGGTCGAGGTCTACAAGAAACGCGGCGATGAGCAGTTGGCGATGGTCGGCCGATTCGTCAAGCTCGGGATCGCCGCCGGCAAGGTCAGGGACGGGGAAGTTCTGGTCCTCTCGCGGGCCTTGATGGTGCAGCTCCAGGGCCTGCAGAATCCGATCGTCCTCCACTCCGGTTCCGGTCCGGTGGTGGACGAGATATGCCGCGTCGTTCATGACCTGCTCGCCCCCGAGCCTGTCAGCGATCAAGCCGTTTGACCGCTCACGAGCGGGGGGCTGGTGCCTTCCGCTTTAGCTGTCCTTGGGGAGGCCTAACAGTTGTTCGGCAACCACGTTTCGCAACACCTCGGTCGTGCCTCCACCAATGGTCAGAGCCCGCGCGAAGAGGTAGGCCCACGACGACTCGCCCTCGGGGGTCAAGAGACCGCGGGCGCCCATCGTGTCCCTGGCCAGTTCCACGACATTCTGGCCATGACGATCGGCCAGCAGCTTCTTGACCGCCACTTCAGGCCCCGGCGACCGGCCGGCGATCACTTTCGACACCACCCGGTAGCCGAGCAGACGCAGGACCTCGGACTCGATGTGAATCGATGCCGCCCGATCGCGCCCGATCGAGTCGAGCTTCCCCTTGAGATCGTCGAGAACCGTGGCCGTGGTCGGGCCCATGCCCCAAAGGACCCCGCCCGTGGATAGCGACACCCGCTCGTTGCCGAGAGTGACCTTGGCCAGACGCCAGCCCTGGTTCACCTCGCCTACAACGTGGTTGGCCGGGATGCGAGCTCCATCGAAGAACACCTCGTTGAAATGGGAGCGCCCCGTCATCTCTTTGATCGGGCGAACTTCGATTCCGTCTTGACGCATCGGGCAGAGGAAATAAGTGATGCCCCGGTGTTTGGGTACAGCCGGGTCGGTCCGGGCTAGGAGAATTCCGTAGTCGGCCTCCCCCGCCCAGGTGGTCCAGACCTTCTGCCCATCGACGATCCAGTCCTCCCCATCACGTTCGGCCCGGGTCGAGAGAGCGGCGAGATCGGACCCGGCTCCCGGCTCCGAGAACAACTGGCACCAGAACTCCTCGCCCCGCAAAAGCCGCCACAGGAATCGCTCCTTCTGCCAGTCGTCTCCGGCGGAGAGGATCGTCGGACCGGCCCATCCAATGCCGATCGGGTTGTGGTGATGGGGGTCAATGCCCGCCGCTTCTAGTTCGTCGTTCACGAGCAACTGGTGGACCGGGTCGGCTGCCAATCCCCATGGCGCAGGCCAGGCAGGCGCCACATAACCGGCATCGGCCAAATCGGCGGGAGACGGTGACGGATGCGCAGCCAACCAGTGCCTCACGGCTTCTCGCCGGGGATCGTCAACGCCGGGAAAGGTGAAGTCCATCGAGTGCAAGCTAACCACCTGCCCTGCTTCCATGTCCCGATGTCAGATTCTGTTCGAACACCAAATGACGAAACCCCGGGGCACATGTCGGCTGAGGACTTTCGGCGCCGGGCCCATCAAGTGGTTGATTGGGTAGCCGACTACATGGGTGAGGTCGAGAATCTGCCCATCATCCCCGAGGTCAAGCCGGGCGACATCATGCGCCTTCTGGCCGACCACGCCCCGGAGAATGCGGAACCCTTTGACGAGATCTTCGCCGATCTTGACCGGGTGGTGAAGCCGGGCCTTACCGGGTGGCAGCATCCAGGCTGGTTCGCATTTTTCCCCGGCAACATCTCGGGACCGGCGATCCTGGCCGAAATGGCGGCTTCCGGTCTCGGCCAGCAAGGGATGCTGTGGTCGACCAGCCCGGTCTCGACCGAGATCGAGATGAGGGTGCTGGATTGGCTCGTCGAGTTGATGGGCCTCCCGGCCACATGGATGATGGCAGGACCGGGTGGAGGGGTCATCCAAACCACTGCCTCAGACTCGACCCATACCGCGCTAGTGGTCGGACGTCATCTCAAGTCGGATGTGGCCACCCTCGACAGCGTCGTCGCCTATACGAGTTCGCAGTCTCATTCTTCGATCGAGAAGGGCGCCAAGGTGGCGGGATATCGGCATATCAGGACCGTCGAGGTGGACGCTTCCCACGCGATGGTGCCGGAGAGGCTCGAAGCCGCCATCGCCGCCGACCTCGCAGACGGGCTGGTGCCGGCGTTCGTCTGCTCGACCGTTGGCACTACCGGAACGACGGCCATCGATCCGGTTGAGGCGATCGGCAAGATCTCACGGCGTCATCGAATGTGGCACCACGTCGATGCCGCCTTCGCCGGAAGCGCCATGATCTGCCCCGAGTTTCGCCAATACCAACCCGGTCTCGAACTCGTCGACAGCTACGTCTTCAACCCTCACAAGTGGCTGCTGACGAACGTCGACTGCTCCGTCCTCTATGTCGCCGACCGGGCCCCCCTCCTGGCGACCATGAGCATCCTCCCTCCGTACCTTCGGGGTGCTGCGGCCGGATCGTCGGTGGTAGTCGACTACCGGGATTGGCATGTCGCACTCGGGAGGCGGTTTCGATCCCTGAAGCTGTGGTGGGTGCTGCGCGCCTACGGCGCCGAAGGGCTTCGTTCGATGATCCGCGAGCACGTCCGCCTTGCCCAGGAGTTCTCGAAGCGGGTCGACGACCACCCGAGCCTGGAGTTGGTCGCTCCGGTTCCGTTCTCGCTGGTGTGCTTTCGCCATGTGGATGGTGACGACGCCACCACCCGCCTTGCGAAGGCCATCAACGACTCGGGACACTCGTACGTGACTCCTTCGGTCCTCGACGGAAGGCCCTTCATTCGGGTTTCGATCGGCCAGACGAGGACGAATGCGACCCACGTCGATCGGTTGTGGGATTTGATAGCCGGCTCGGTTTGAAGGCAAGCCTCAAGCCTCATGCCTCACGTCGCAATGATCCAGAGCCTTCGAATCAAATTCCAATTCAGACGTGATGCCTTGAGGCCTGAAGCTTGTGGCTTGTGGCTTGTGGCTTGTGGCTTGAGGCTTCTTCAACCGTCGGCGGGGCGGACTCCCAGGGTCACCGTCAAGGTGATCGATTCGCCGTTTCGGATCACGTCGAGCACGACAGAGTCGTTGGGGCTATAGCTGCGGATGCGGCCCGCCAGATCGGTCATCGAACGAACGCCGAGAGCGTCGACAGCGGTGACGAGGTCGCCAACCTCGAGACCCGAACCCGCGGCAGGTCCAGCGGCGACGATCTCAGTGATCAGCGCACCGGCCTGAGCTCCCGTGGCATCTTCGCCGGTGACGCCGAGGTAGGCGGTTTCGATAGGCGTGCCGGCGACTATCTGCTGAGCGATATCGTGGGCCACGGCAATCGGAACTGCAAAACCGACCCCGCTGTTGGTACCGGTCTGCGTGAAGATCTCGATGTTCACGCCGATCACGCGACCCTGCCTATCGGCGAGGGCGCCACCCGAGTTGCCGGGGTTGATCGAGGCATCGGTCTGAATCAGAACCTGGACCGAGTTGATATTGGCAACGGGACGGTCAACCGCGCTGACGACGCCGGAGGTAACGGTTTGCTCCAGACCCCAGGGGCTGCCGAGAGCGACCGCCAGTTGGCCAACAACCAACTCCTCGTCGAGAGCCAACGGCGCCACAGGAGTGTCATTGGTGTCGACCTCGATGACGGCGACATCGTGGACGGTATCGGTCCCCAGGACGGTGCCCTGGGCCTGATTGCCATCGGCGAATCGGACTACGACGCTGTTGGATCCTTCGACAACGTGCGCGGCGGTGAGGACGTGCCCGTCCTCATACACGAACCCTGATCCGAGCCCGAACCCGGCTTCGATCTGGACCATCGAAGGGAGCAGAGCCGCGGCAACGGCGGCGACCGGTTCGTCGCCTTCGGCCAGGATTTGGGTAGTGCCGGCCGCGGTGGTCGATGTGACTTCGGTACCCGACGCCACCGGAGCGCCGTCGCCGTCGACCAGGAGGCCTATGCCGAACCCACCCGCGACGAGCAGCCCTCCAAGCAAAGCAGCCAGGATCCGACTTGGACCTTTTGAAGCTGGTGCCTGTGGAGTTGGGGGCGGCACGACCGGAGGTGCGACCCAGGCCGGCTCCTCGTACGAGATTGTCGGCTCCATTGGCACTGGCGGCATATCTGCTGTCACTGCCTCTGGTTCGTCAGGTCGGTCGGTTCCCAGCACGTCGATACCTCCAAGAAGTCGTTGTCTGCAATCAAAGTATCGGCACGGCTTTAAAAGAGCGGTTAAGAATTTGCCATGCTTGGGGACAAAGAGCTACGCGCTCCTTATGGCACCGGGTTTTCGTCGGGCGGAGGTCCAGTGGTTCGATCGGTCGGGAGCCAGATGACTGTGGTGCTTCCGCCGAGATGGGATTGCCGGGAAAACACCGTGAACACCCCGCCGTGGAGTTGTGCGACCTGTTCGACGATGCTCAAACCCAGGCCTGGCCCGGTTCGCGCTAGGTCGAAGCCCGGACCTTGATCCGCCACCGCCAGGTACGCCCAGCCATCGACCTGTCCCGAGGCGATTCGAAGGTCTGATCCCGGCGGGGCGACCCGCAACGCGTTGTCGATGAGATTGCCGAGAGCGCGAGTCAACGAGACCGGCTCGGCTTGAACCGTCGCCGACCCCGAGACGACCCCGAGGGCAACTTCGGTGGTGGCGGCCGATGCAGTGAGATCACCCGCCACTTCGGCGGTTAATCCGCCGAGGTCGATGGTGACCATTGCTGCCTGACCGTTCTGGAAACGGGCGGCCGCGAGAAGGCCGTCGATCATCGTGCCCATGCGTTCGGCGTTGCGAACGACTATCTCGCCGGTGGCCTTCCACTCCTCCACCGTCGGAGCCGGGTCATCAAGGGCAACCTCGACGTTGCTCCGGATGACTGACAAAGGAGTCCGCAGGTCATGAGATGTATCGGCCAGGAACTGCCGTTGCGATTTGAACGCTCCTTCCAGTCGGTCAAGCATCCCATCAAAGGTCGAAGCGAGGCGAGTAAGTTCGTCGTCCGGCCCGGGCAACGCGATACGACGGGAAAGGTCCGATGCCTCGATCTCGCGGGCCACCTGGCTGATCCGATCTACCGGTGCGAGTGCCCGTCCGGCGATGACCCAACCGACAACCAGGCTGATAAGGAAAAGCAGCGCGATCGCAAGCAGCGTGTACCGCGCCAGCTGGTCGAGCACAAATTGGTTGAACATGCTTTCCAGAGTTCTGACCTGGGCTTCCTCGAGGCGGGGGTCAACGATGAGCTGGAATTGTCCGAGTTGGACTTGCTGGCCGCGAATGACCAGACGGGTCTCGGTTTGACGGGTCAGCTGCCAGCGAACCGCGATGTAGAGCAAACCGAGGATGATGCCGCCGAGGCCAAAGACGACCGCCGAGTACAAAGCGGACAATCGGAAACGGATCGACCGGAACACCTTGAACCGCGACCACCTCGCCTTCATAAATCAACCTGTCTCATCTGGCCATCTCATCTGGTTTGGTTCGGAGGACATATCCGCGACCGGCCACGGTCTCGAGCGGTTGGGGTTCTCCCAGCTTCTTGCGCAGGTTTGAAACCGTCACCCGGACCGTGTTGGTGAAGGGATCAGCCATCTCGTCCCACACGTGCTCGAGAAGGGTCTCCTGAGACAACACCTCCCCGGCATGGGCCATCAGGTACTCGAGCAGGGAGAACTCCTTGGCGGTCAAAGCGATAGGGATGTCACCGCGAGTGACCTCGAAGCGAGCCGGGTCGAGGGTGATGTCACCGACTCGAAGGATCGGATTTCCGGCTTCCTCGCGTCGTAGCAACGCCCGGGCCCTTGCCGCCAACTCGGCAAAAGCGAAGGGCTTGACGAGATAGTCGTCGGCGCCGGCATCGAGACCGGCGACTCGGTCCTCGATGTCGTCGCGGGCCGTGAGCATTAGGACGCGGGGCCGATGCCCTTCGAAGCTGGGAAGGTCGCCGACCACCATCCGCCGGCATAACTCGAGCCCGGATCCGTCCGGCAGGTTCCAGTCCAGAACGGCCAGGTCGTAGCCGCCTGATCGGAGTTTCTCTTCGGCGTGACCCGAACCAAGGGCGACATCAACCGCATATCCCTGTCGGCGGAGGCCTCGCGCTATCGCATCGGCAAGGTCGCGCTCGTCTTCCACTACGAGAACGCGCATTGCCGGAACGCTAACGCAAAGCTGATAAGCAAGGCGTAAACCCAGGGAACGCAACAGCCACACGGCGAGTTAAATGCGCCTATGCCCGCCAAGGCCTTCTGGTCCAAAAGTGCAATGAAACCGCGGGACTGGAAGCGGTTTCGGGCGGTCTTGTTCGATCTCGACGGGGTCCTGACCGACACTGCTTCGATCCACTCCCGGGCCTGGAAGATTACTTTTGACGACTTCCTCAAACTCCGGGCGGCAACCCACAGGACCGGGTTCACCCCTTTCGACATCGAGAGTGACTATCGCCAGCATGTCGACGGTCGCCCTCGTTTCGAAGGCGTCGACAAGTTCCTGAGGTCACGTGGGATCGAACTTCCGTGGGGCCGTCATGACGACCCGGCGGGTGACACGACAGTCTGCGGGGTGGGGAACCGGAAGAACGACCTCGTCGGGAAGATCCTCATTGAGCAGGGAGTGGAGGTCTATCCGGGCTCGCTTGCTCTCCTCAAGTTCCTGGAAGCCGAAGGTATGCCGATGGCGGTCGTCACATCGTCGGCCAATGCCGGAGCGATCCTCGCCGGCGGCGGTATTACCGGTCTATTCACTGTCCGGGTCGATGGCGGTGTCGCGGCCCGGCTGGGGTTGCGGGGCAAGCCTCATCCGGATCCGTTTCTCGAGGCGGCTCGCCAGCTCGAAGTGGACCCGGCCGACGCGGTCGTCGTCGAGGACGCCATCAGCGGGGTCCAGGCCGGCCACGCTGGTGGATTCGGCCTCGTCATCGGAGTGGATCGCCATGGCGATGCCGAGGCGTTGAAGAAGGCGGGAGCGGACCTGGTCGTGTCCGACCTTGGAGAGTTGGTGTAAAGGCAGCGCTCTACGAACGGGTCCCGACTCACCAAGACCGGCTCGTCACTCTTTACCATCGCCTTCCGTGCGCACCGCCAAGGGTTTCACTCCAGCCGACTACGGGTCCGATCCATGGATCATCGAGATACGCGGAGCCGATCCCGAGAAGGCAGGGTTCTACGAGACGATCCTTGCTTTGAGCAACGGCCACATCGGAGCGCGGGGAAGCTTCGAACAGGGCGACCCGCGACATCACCCCGGTGTTCTTGTCAACGGGTTTCACGAGACCTGGTCGATCGACTACCCCGAGTCGGCCTACGGGTATGCCAAGACCGGCCAGACCATCCTCTATGCGCCGGACACGACTGGTTTGACAGTCGTGTCCGACGACCGTCCGCTCGCACTTGCCGAGGCCGAGGTGACGCGCAGGCTGGATCTGCGGCACGGTTTGGTGACCACGACTGCGGTTTGGCCTGATGTCACCGTTCGATGGTTGCGACTGATCTCGTTGAGCAGGCGTCACCTGCTCGCCTTGCGGGTTGAGGTCGATCAATCCAAGGGCACCGGGATCAGAATTCGAAGCGGGTGGCGCAACCGCCAGGACACCGACTACCTCTCGGTCGTCGATGAAGACACCGATCCGCGTCGGGCCCGCTCGTTCGAGCGAAGAGTGCTGGTGGCCGGCCCGGCCAAAGTCGACGGTGCCTCAATGGCTCTGGCCTTCCGAACCATGCGCAGCGGCATGAATCTCGCGCTCGCCGTTGATCACCAACCAAGCGCATCCGCGATCGCGGTTGATCCAGCTTCGATCGATGAGTTCGAATTCACGCTCGAAGGCTCGCCGATAGAAAAGACCGCGGCCTACGTCCTTACGTCCAGCCCGGCCGAAGCCGCAGCGGAGTTGAGGCTTGCTCCGGACTTCTCCGGACTCGCTCGCGAACAAGTGGCTGCCCTCGACGAGTTCTGGAACCACGCCGCGGTCGAGGTCGGCGGCGACCCGGTGCTGCAACAAGCGGTCAACTGGGCTCTTTACCAACTCCACCAGGCGTCCGCCCAGTTAGTCGGAAAGGGAATCCCGGCCAAAGGGCTCACCGGGCAGGCGTATGAGGGCCACTACTTCTGGGATACCGACGTGTTTGTGCTTCCGTTTCTCGCGCATCATTCACCGCGGTCGGCCGCCGAACTGATTCGATTCCGCCATGCCCTGCTTCCTGCCGCCCGGCTGCGCGCCGAAGAGTTGAGCCACGTCGGGGCCCTCTATCCATGGAGGACGATCAACGGTGAAGAAGCGTCGGCCTACTACGAAGCAGGCACAGCTCAATTCCACATCGACGCCGCCGTGGTCTACGGCATCGACAGCTACTTAAAGGCGACTGGCGACGAGGACCTCCTCTGGGAGTGCGGCGTCGAGATCGCGGCGGAGACTGCTCGCTTTTGGGCCGACCTCGGATTCTTCGAGAAGTCCAATCCGGCAGGCCCGTCTTTCCACATCCATATGTGCACCGGGCCGGACGAATACTCGGCCCTGGTCGACGACAACGCCTACACGAACTACATGGCTCGCTTCAATCTGGCGACCGCCGCCCGCTGGGCCAGGCGGATGTCCGCCGAGCACCCCGCTCGCTATCAGGCCCTGGCAAGTCGCATCGGCCTCGACCCGTCCGAAATCGAAACCTGGGAGACCGCGGCGGCTGCGATGGAGCTTCCAATCGATCCGGATCTGGGCATCACTCCACAGGACGCCCGGTTTCTCGAGCGTGAGGCCTGGGACTGGGATACCCCCGACGATCAGTATCCACTCCTCCTCAACTTCCATCCGCTCGTCATCTACCGCCATCAGGTTCTGAAGCAGGCCGATGTGGTGATGGCCATGTTCTTGCTGCCGGATGCGTTTTCGGATGACTTGACCCGGGCCAACTTCAACTACTACGACCCGATCACAACCAGCGACTCGTCGCTCTCTCCTGCGATCCAGTCGGCCGTGGCGGCCAGGATCGGACAATTGGAACTGGCGGTCCCGTACTTTCGGCATGCTGCCTTTCTCGACTTGGCCAACCTGGCCGGCAACACGGCCGATGGGGTGCACATGGCGACGGCCGGAGGCGTGTGGCAAGCCCTGATCTCTGGATTCGGTGGCTTCACCTGGAGATCCGAGCGGCCATATCTCGCGCCCGACCTTCCGCCGGAGTGGAATCGGCTCGGATTCGCGCTGTCGATCCGGGGGTCAAGAGTGCGGGTCGAGGTCGTCAGCGATCGAGTGACGGTTTGTCTCGAAGCCGGGGATCCGCTCGAACTCGACATCTGGGGAACGGTCCACACGATCACAGAACTTCCGACCATCGTCATTCGATGACGGCCACCGAGGCCCGCAACCGGCTCGAACCTTTGCTCGGGACCGAACTTGGAACCGGCGAATGGTCGCTTCTGTCCCGCGATCGAATCAGGATGTTTGCCGATGCGGTAGGGCGATCCGACGAGGAGATACCCAGCATGATGCTCCTCTCCCTGATCCCTGGTTTGACCTCGACCATCCAGCTGCCGATCGACCCCCCGCGTACTGCCGTGAACTACGGACTCGACGGGTGCCGAGCGGGGAAGCCAGCCCGAGCCGGAGAACGAGTTCGAGCCCGGACGACACTGTTGGCAATTGAAGAAGGCGCTACCTGGCTTCAAATCAAGCGTCGGGTAATCCTGGAAAACGAAACCGGCGAGCCAGTGTTGGAAGCCGAAACACTGACCCGGCTGTACTGGTGAAGGACTCGTTTTAGGTTGTACGTTCTACGTTTTACGTTCCGGAATCGATCCGAGGATGGGTCGTTGTTCTGACCGTAGAACGCAGAACGTAGAACGCTATTTCGACAGGCTGCGGCCTCCGCCTACGGTTATTACCTCTCCAGAGATGTAGGCCGAGTCGTCCGACGCCAGGAAGGTCACCGTTTCGGCCACTTCCTCGGGCAGACCCATTCGGCCCAGAGGTATGGCAGAGACCATCTTCTCGCGGACGTCTTCGGGGATAGCCATCGACATCTCGGTTCCGATCAGGCCGGGTGCCACTGCGTTGACTCTCACGGAGGGAGCCAGGGCAAGAGCGAGTGCCCGGGTCAGGCCGATCAGCGCTCCCTTCGACATCGAGTAGTTGAACTGCCCGAAGTTGCCGAGATAGGCCCGTGAGCTGATATTGACGATGGTGCCGTTCTCGAACCGTGGCATGAGTTTCTCGATGAGCCGGTGGGCCACACCGAGATTGACCTCCAAAACGACCCGAAAGTCCCCGGCGGTCATGTTCACGAGACGAGCATCGCGCGTTATGCCGGCGTTGTTGATGATGGTCCTCAGAGCAATCGCGGCGCTGTCGACCGACTCCAGGACGGCATCGAGTCCACTCTCGGTCGTCAGGTCAGCCTGCACCCCGATCACCGCGGCGCCGGACGACTCCAGGTCAGCCACCGTTGCACCAAGACGATCCGCCACATCGACTGCCACGACTGTCGCCCCGGCGGCTGCCAATCGCCGACAGATCGCGAGACCGATCCCCCCGGCGGCACCCGTGACGACGGCGGCTCCCTGGATCCTGGCACTCATGGAAGGGTCTTTCCGAGATGATCGGCACCCAACCGGATCAATTCGCCGTTGGGACCGTTGGGACCGCACAACGCCTCGACCCAGAACCTGACCGCTTCGGGTGTCGCGGTGGCGCCCAGGGCAAGCACATTCACGGGAACGCCTGCTCGTGCCGTTTCGAGCGCCAGGGTCCGAGCCGCTGACAAGAGACCGCACGCCACCATCGCGCAACCTGGCCCCCGACGACCAAGCAGGTCGTCACCTTCGAGCAGGTAGACAATCGGCCCGCCGCTTCTGATCGCGTCCTGCGAGAGTTCGAAAGCCGCCGTCAACTCATCCAAAACCGCCGTCCACTCATCGGACACCCTGGAGTTGGCAACAAAAACCAGGGCACCATCGGGAAGCGACAGGGTGCCGAGCACGTCGGCGAGGTCGCTGCCTTCGACTCTGATCATCCCGAGGCTCCCTCGACGACGGCCTGAGCGGCCACGAGACGGTCGACCTCCTCGTTGCTGAGTCCGGTCGCAAGCAGGATGGCACGGCTCCCGCCCCCGAGGATCGGTGGCGCCATACTCGCCCGCGCCGGTTCACCATCGAGACGCAACGGGGATCCGGAGACTTTGATCGCACCAGCGGTCTCATGCTGCATCTCGACCAGCATCTCATTGTGGATGACCTGGGGATCGTCGAACACGGCCGGTAGATCGAGCAGACGCCCCACTGCCAGACCGGCCTCGCCGAACAACTCCATCCAATGATCGGTTGGCTCCCTCTCGAGGACGGTCTCGATCGCGTGCGCCAGGTCCTGACGATTCGACACCCGGGAGGCATTGTCGGCGAAGCGGGGATCAGCCACCAGATCGTCGAGGCCCAGCAACCTCGAGACCTCCACGAAGTGGCGATCGGAGACCACCGCCAGGTTGATGTGACCATCTCCGGTGCGAAGAGTTTGATTCGGGGCAGTCACCGGCGAGGCTGTTCCCGTTCGCACGGGCTGGCGGCCCGTCGCGAAGAACTGGGCATTCCATCCCGCCTGAACGGCAATCAGCCCATCCCGGAGCGACACTTCGATCAGCCGGCCACTCCCCGACGCCGAGCGCCCCAAAAGAGCGGCACAGATGGCGGCAGCCGCGTTGGTTCCAGCGACGAAGTCGCCGATCGTCGTCGCGGTTTTGTGCGGGGCCTCACCGTCCTCGCCCGCAATCGACATCATCCCTGACTCGCCCTGGAAGACGAGATCGATCCCCGCCCGTCCTGCTGCCGGGCCGGTCGTGCCGAACGCCGAGATCACCGCATAGACCAGGCCGGGAGCACGGGCCATCAGATCATCAGGACCGAGCCCCATCCGCTCGATCGCGCCCAACCGCAGGTTATGAACGAGGACATCGGCTCCGATCGCGAGACGGCGCAACGCCGCCGCCACGTCGGGGGTCTTGGGATCGGCGGCCAGGCTCGACTTTCCGCGATTGACCGCCATGAAGAAGGCACTCTCGCCGTTGATGAACGGGCCGATGGCCCGGGCCAGGTCACCGGTCATCGGTTCAACCTTGATCACCTCGGCGCCCAGATCGGCCAGGAGCATCCCGCAGTACGGAGCCGCGACCAGATTCCCGAACTCGACCACGCGGACTCCATCGAGGGGGCCCGGCAGGCTCATACCCGTTCGACTACCGCAGCCACTCCCTGTCCTACTCCGACGCACATGGTCGCGAGGCCGTAGCGCCCGCCCTGCTTGGCGAGTTCATGAACAAGAGTCGTGAGGATCCGGGCGCCCGAAGCCCCGAGCGGATGACCGAGAGCGATAGCTCCACCATTCACATTGACCCTGGTCGGATCGAGATCGAGACGCCGGGTCGAAGCAAGAGCCTGGGACGCGAACGCCTCGTTCATTTCGATCAGGTCGAGGTCCCCGGGTCCGATGCCGGCCCGGACCAGCGCCTTCATCGACGACGGAACCGGACCGATCCCCATGTAGTCAGGGTGGACCCCGGCGGCGGCGGATGAGACCAGGCGAGCGATTGGGGTCAACCCATGCCGATCGACGCCTTCTTCGGTCGCCAGGAGCAATGCTGCGGCACCGTCGCTCATCGGTGACGAATTGCCGGCGGTAACCGTGCCACCTTTCTTGAAGACCGGTTCAAGGGCGGCGAGGGCCTCCGGCGAAGTGTCGGGGCGAGGCCCTTCGTCGGCCGTCACCGGGATCGAAAGCCGATGGCGAAAATCGATGTGTGCATCGATCGCCTCGATCTCCTCCTTGAAGCGGTCCGTGGCATGGGCAGAGACGGCGCGCTCGTGGCTGGCGAGGGCAAAGCGATCCTGGTCTTCCCTCGTGATCCCGTACTTCTCGGCGACCTTCTCAGCAGTCATTCCAAGCGTGATCGGCGGATACAACTCCCTCATCCGAGGGTTCACCAAACGCCACCCGAGAACCGTGTCTGCGAACTCGGGAGCACCGGTCGGAAACCCATGGTCGGCCTTCGCCATCACAAGAGGCGCCCGACTCATGGACTCGGAACCTCCGGCAATCATTACCTCACCCCAGCCACCCGCGAGGGCGTGGGCAGCGCTGATGACGGCCTGCAGGCCCGATCCACAGAGACGGTTGACGGTCGCGCCGGGGACCTCGATCGGAAGTCCGGCGAGCAAGCCTGCCATGCGACCGACGTTGCGATTGTCCTCCCCCGCCTGGTTGGCCGCCCCCCAAACGACGTCCTCCACCGCACCAGGATCAAGGTCTGATTGCCGTTCGAGAAGACGGCGAATGACATGGGAAGCGAGGTCGTCGGGCCGGACGTGGGCCAGTTGACCCCCGACCTTCCCCATCGGTGTCCGACAAGCATCGACAATGAAAACGTCAGTCACAGGGTCGATGGTATCGGAGGCCTGGGACGGTTTCTTGCACCCGAGTAAGGCGACAGGCCCAGTCGCGGAGAGTGGCGGGTGAGCACTCCAGACGAACCGGCGCCGTTTTGAGGAGGGAGTGCGTCTGGAGTTCGGGCACCCCTCTCGATCGCCCAAAGCGGCGATCGGTCCCCCGCGGGCGGGGGGACATGCTGGTGGGCTTATCCGGTTGGCTGCGCTCCAAAGAGGACGCGGTCGTTGAGGACTCCGGAGCGAAGCCAGTAACTGGCCCCGGCTTCGGTGGTCGCGGCATTCAGACCAAGGGTCAGCGGCCGGCCGAGATCGACCCCGAGGCGCTCGAGAACCGACCGGCGGCCCTCGGGATCGAGTTCGGGGTTGACGATCGCAATCAGATTGCCCCACACCGCAAGCACTGCTGTCGCTTGTTCACCCACGGCCGGTCCGGCCGAGATCATGAGGCTGTGAACGGTATCTGTGGTCGGGTTCTCGGTTCCGTACAGGACGAGGTCGCCTGCCATCGAGGTTTGCAGCCGGTTGCCCGTCGTGACTTCGAGCAGGAAGACTTCGAGGCCCAACTGGGAGGCGGCGTCGTTCCACGCCTCAGCTACTCCGTCGAGGCCCGTCTGGAAGACGAACGGGGTTTTCGGAATCGTGGTGGTCGTCGCCACCGTCCCGAGCACAAGCGGTGCGACTTCTTCACGACCGAACATGTTGGCGATAAGCAGAATGAGAATCAGACCCAGGGCCGCGGCCGCGACCTGCCACTTCCTCTTGGCATCCAGGCCCGCCAGACCGTCCACAACCGATGACCGGCGATCGAAATCGTCGGATTCGTCGAGAGGCTTGGACTTCACCAATTGGATTGGAAGCGGCCCGGCCGCCGCCCTGGCGGCTTTCATCGCCGACGCCAGGCTCGACGCGCCCCAATGCTCGAGTACCAGGCGGGTGAAGCGGACCGAGTCATCTGGCACGAACCAGGCGGTGTCTTCCTCGATGGTGATCAGAAAGCGGCCATTGTCCGGTTGGATCCGGCACTTCTCCAAAGGCCAACGGCCCATCGGCCCGGCGACCGTCGAAACAGTCAGATCGGACCCGACAAACTCAACGTCGGCCTCCAAGGGCCGCTCGTCGTCGTCAAGGGAAAGCTGACCGCTGAACGGCATCGCCCTATCAAGCTATCCCCAGGGACCCCTGAAGACCAGCATTATCGAGATTGGGATTATCCAGATTTCCCGGCTAGCTCCAGCAGCTGGCGCTGGCCGACCAGTGCCCCCAGCCACCGGAGTACGCCAGATAGGCGGATGCGGCGACATTGGCGATTGGGTCGAATATCGAAGCTCCCGGCATTCCGGCACTGGCAACCCTGGATTCCCAATACCTGGGGATGTGCTGGAAGAGGCCGGCCGCCCCTGAACTCGGGTTCTGGGCATTGGGGTCGCCCCCGCTTTCGCAGCTGATGATTCTGAGGGCGAGACCGACGTGCTCGGGGGCGAAATAGGCAGAGACCAGCGACCTCCACTCTTCGACGGGGCGCGGAGCGGGAGCGGGCGCGGGTGCCAGAACCCGGGGGGCGCTTGCGGCAACCACGGTCGTTGTGGGCACCTCCGCCAGGGGCCGCCAGTCGTCGGACTCGAGGCTCGGCTCCATGATCGGCTCCGGGCATTGGCCGCCGCAGTAGTCCATCGGCCACGGCAGCAGCGGGGCCTCGGCGCCGGGTGGGGCGGTCGGGGTCGAGTGGACGGCCTTGGAGATCAGCGTCGGGGTCGTGTCCCCGCCTGATGAAACCGAAGGGGCCATGGCTGTTCCTAGCCAGAACAGCATCGCCAGAATTGTCAGTGATGAGAAGGGCGAGCGCCAGCGACGCACGTGGCCTCCATTTGGTAGGGGTTAGAGAAGACGGCCCGGATCGAACGAGTGCCCCGGAATTTTGATGGCCCGGAATTAGATGGATTGAAACCTGGATGAGACTGAAGAGCCGCCCTGACTCCGGACGGCAACTTAGGCGGCCTTCTTGAGCTACCGCAAAAGCGCGAAACCCGTCAAGACGGCCGCACTCTATGGTTTCGGGCAATGGAAAGCTCGATCGTCGGCCTGGCAGGAGTCCTCATTTGGACCTCGGAACCGCGGTTTTCGGCCATGCGCCGGTTCTATGTCGAGACCCTCGGGCTTCGTCCCCGATCGGATCGACCGAATTTCGTCAATTTCCAAATAGGGGTCGCCCGGCTCACTATCGGGGTCCACCCCGCCGTCGATGGAATCTCCCGGGATCCCCTCCGGATCATGATCAACCTCGCCGTGGCCGACATCGACGCGGCTCATGAGCGGCTGTCGACGATCGGGGTCCCTTGCCTGCGGGTTCCATCAACGGAACCGTGGGGAGGAAAAGTCGCCACCTACGCGGATCCCGACGGCAACACCGTTCAATTGATGACCGGGACGGTCAGTTAGGCCAGTGCCGCCTCGACGGTGATCTCGACGTTCCCCTTGAGGGCGCTGGACACCGGGCAGCTGTCCTTGGCGGCCGTGGCTGCCGTGATGAACGCCGCTTGATCGATCCCGGGGACGTCACCGACGACACGCAACGCCATCCGCGTGAGACGCCAACCAGGTTCGGTCTTCTCGAAGCTGGCGGTGGCGTCGGTCTCCAATTTGGTTGGAGTGAAGCCCGCCCGGCCAAGTCCGGCCGAGAGCGCCATCGAATAGCAGGCAGCATGGGCAGCAGCGATCAGTTCTTCGGGGCTGGTCTTGCCGGCCGCGGTCTCGGTCCGGCTCGGCCAGCTCACCGGGAGGGATCCACCAACACCTGTGGCCAGGGTTGCCTCACCGCTTCCCTCGGCCAACGTTCCCTGCCACACGGCATGAGCACGACTATCCACTTGAATCCTCCTGTCGAGATCTGGGTTTGCATTCCGACGTTAGATGTCTGGGCCGCTATGCCGCCGAGCCTGTGTGCTGTTCCCCCAGACCCTCGTCGCCATCGGCCTCGTAACGGCCCAGCCACTTGTACAGCCACTGGCGGCTCCGGTTGACACGCCGTGCGGCCTCAGCCACGCGGAGCCCGTCGCCCACAAGGCCTACCGCGTACCGCCGCCTCTCCACCTCCGAATCGAACTCTCGCATCAGAGTTGTGTCAACGTTGTCCTGAGTTTGTTCCTCTTCAACAGTGTTCTGATGGCGCTCTGATGGAGCCGGCGCAAACACCGGGGTTGTCTCGCCATCAGCAGATTGTGAAAGCCCGGTTTCGGCTAGCCCAATGACCTGGACAGGGAGTTTCGGGATACCATCGGCCGGGTCGGCCGATCGGGGTGTAACCCGCCAGCTGGTCTCGCCCATCGCTTGTTTGAGCTGGGCGACCCGAGCAATGATGTTTTTCACCTCGGTATAGATGAACAGCGAGAAGAACAAGTATTGCCAGAACCACGAACGATGTCTCTTGATGTCCGGATGGGCCAATTTGTAAGCGAACCAGACTGTTCCGGGTCCGACCGTGGCCGTGAAAATCGTGGTGGCGACAAAAATCGGCACGAGCCTATTGAGAGCGTCACCCCGAACGATCCAGAACGCAACCAACGGGAAAATCTGTAGCGAGATCCACGGGTAGACCTCGCGCTGAAGCAGAAGGTTAAAGATCCCGAGCTTCTGGCGGAAGCTGAAATGGGGCATTTGCAGCATCTTGAACACGTGCCTGATCGAGACTTGAAACCAACCCTGCGCCCACCGCAACCGTTGGTTCCAGATCTGACCGGCCGTGGTGGTGGCCAGCTCCCGACTGATCAATCGCGGATCCGAAGCGATGAGCCCTCCGGCCTCCAGAAGGCGCATCGAGGCATCTATGTCCTCGGTCAACATCGAGCCGCGCATCCTCGTCAGATGGAGGGCATCGGTCCGCCAGTAGCCGTTGGAGCCACCAAAGACACCGAATTGATCCCGCAGGTACCGTCCAGGATGGCTAACGGCGTAGATGCTCTCGAATTCGACGGCGACCATCCTGGCCAGGAAGGAGTCGTCCCCGTTCCGTACCAGGCAATGTCCCTGCACCGCCGAGTAACCGTTGGACAACCACCTCCAAGCTCGGTGGAAGGCGTCGAGATCGGGATGATGGTCGGCATCAAAAATGCCCACGAAATCGCCAATGGCCCGGGCCATGCCGGCATTGAGGTTCTGAGCCTTCGAGTTCGAGTTAGGGACGCGGACTAGCAGAAGGTTCGGATGTCGATTGGCGATGTCAATGAGTTCGTTCTCTACTGCCAAATCGCGTGGTGTGTTGTAGGCAAGAATCACCTGCAAGCCGGCCGGGTAATCGATCTTCATGAAATGTTCGACCGTTTCGACGATCGTGCCTGCCTCGTTGGGAAGGTATGCGCAGATGATGGCCGTGGCGGGAGGTTCCGGAGTGCCAGCCACCGCTGGAGTCCCTGGGTGAGAAGCGGCAAAGAAACCCTCAGTCCAGATCAACGCCGCTGTGATGACTAGGCCCACGACCACGGCGATATACATGCCCCACGAGATGTCGTAGCCGACTTGATCGAACCAGCGGTAGACAAGGAATGGCAGGGCCAGCCCCAGAACCATCGTGGCGGCAACTTGGATCAGTTCCCTAGACGGATGGTGGTCGGTTCGCCTCTTGTACCGAGGAGGCGGCTGCCAGCGATGTGGTTGGAGATCCTGAATTGACGCGGCCTCGCGACTTGCGGTGGCAGCACGGTCGAGGGCGGTAGGAGAATCAAGGGTGCCGCCCCGCTCGAATTCGACGAAGCCGATCATCGGGACCGGCCTGATCTTGAATCCGGCCACCTCGGTCGTCAGACCGGCTGCCCTTTCGGCCATGGCGTACAACCTTCGGGCTCCCGTCTTGAGGTCGACATCCGGAAGAAGAATCGCTAAGTCCCCGGACCTGGTTGCTCCAAGGAGGTCAAGGGGCTCCGCCGCCTGACGCATCGCTCCAGCCAATGTCTCCAGCACTTTGCGGCGTTCCCGGTCCCCGAGCATTGTTTCGACCGATTCGAGGCTCGGTAGGTCAACAACAGCCAACAGGCCTCCCCGACCGCCCCGCGAGGCTCGGGATAGTTCGCGATCGACCTCGAAGGCGAATGACTCGACGTCGACCAACACCTGGTCGTCTCGCCTCCTAACCG
Source organism: Acidimicrobiia bacterium (assembly GCA_035525055.1). Classification (GTDB taxonomy): domain Bacteria; phylum Actinomycetota; class Acidimicrobiia; order Spongiisociales; family ZC4RG35; genus DATEEG01. Next base: position 25,344 of record DATLEZ010000009.1, read on the forward strand.
ACCTAATACGGGCGAGACGGTTCTTGACGCGTGCGATCAACTCGTCGTTGCGAAAGGGCTTGGTGATGTAGTCGTCGGCGCCCCCGTCCAACCCGCCAATCAGATCCTCAACATTGTCGGAGGCGGTCAGGAAAAGGAACGGCGTTAGATCAAACGTGGGATCGCTACGGACCATCGCCAGGAACTCGTCCCCACTGACGCCTGGCATCGATCTGTCAGCGATCACAAGGTCGAACTGAGTTTCGGAGAGGATGGCGAGCGCATCGTCAATATCGACCGCCACGACGTCGATGCCGGCACCATTGAGAATATTCGCGATGTAGGCACGGGTGAACGCGTCGTCGTCGACCGCCAGGACCCGTGGGCGCGGGTTGCCGGCTTCCCCGGAAAGGTCGGTATTCATTGGTCATACCGTTAATCGGCTGGTCTATGGGGCAACTACAGCCAAGCCTTGCGGATCATCGAGGTGACTTACGAGAGCCCCCGCCCAATGAGCACCCGAATCAGGCGCTTTTCACGGCCGGGCGCGACGGTATCCCGATCCCTTCGCCGGCCAGGATTCGCTCGAAGGTATTGGCCATCGCCTCCGCTTCTTGCTCATCTAGATAGCGGCCGAAGTGGCTCTGCAACTGCCTCAACACGATCGGGGCGGCCCGCTCCTGCACCTTCCGACCCTCGGGGGTGAGGGACACCACCATGCCCCGGCGATCGGTGGGGCAAACGTACCGTTCGACATATCCGGCCTCTTCGATCTTGTCGACCAGGCGAGTGGCGGCGCTGCGGCTGATCAGGGCCATCTCCGCCAGTTCGGACATTCGCATGGCTCCGCCCGACAGCCGGATAGTCACCAGGACGTCGTACCAGCCGAAATGAAGCCGGCGGGACTCCCACAGCTCGGCCTCCAGTGACTCGACGAGGGCGGTATGAACCATCGCCATCGATCTCCAGGCGCGGAGCTGTGTATCTGAGGGGATGCGGGACACTGACAGATCTTACCTCGATTCTTCCTACTTGCAATAATTGCGTTTTACAACTATCATTACTTGCAACGATCTACACATATGCGATTGACCCATGGGCCGATCGCCCAAGAAGGAGGAATCCGTGACAACCAAGACTCAAATCAATCTCCCGGTCGGTACCTGGACGTTCGACAAGACCCACACCGCCCTCACCTTCATCGCCCGCCACATGATGGTCACCAAGGTTCGAGGGACTTTCCCGGCATTCGACGGCACCGTCGAGGTTGCCGAGAGTCTCGCTGACAGCAAAGTCAACGTCACTATCGAAGCGGCGTCCGTCACGACTGGTGCACCCGACCGCGACGCTCACTTGATCTCGCCTGACTTCTTCGATGTCGCCAGCTACCCCAACATCAGGTTTGTCAGCACCGATCTCCGCGAGGAAAACGGCCAGTGGCTGATGACCGGTGACCTCACGATCAAGGACGTGACCAAGGCAGTCACCCTTGACGTCATCTTCGAAGGAACCAATACCAACCCTTGGGGCAAGACGGTTGCCGGCTTCTCGGCCAACACCGAAGTCGACCGCGAGGACTGGGGCCTCACTTGGAACCTGGCCCTCGAGACCGGTGGTGTCCTCCTCTCCAAGAAGGTCAAGCTCGAAATCGAGACGGAGTTGGTCAAGGCCTAGACGACCTGCTTTCAGCCAGAAACAGCCCCGGCCTCCGGGGCCGTTTTTCATTTGCAACCGAGCCAGTAGCTTGAGCCATCTGTAGACGACTCGGACGGCGATTCCTGAGCCGGACCGCCTCTCAGCCGATTCCCAGCCAGTTCACGGATAATGGCGGCAGCTCTTAGGAGACCCACAGGTAGTGAGCGCCCCCATTTCCAAAGCCAACTCTCTTCATACCGGGCCACGGCTGCTGGTGGTCGATGACGAGGACTCTCTCGTCGACCTGGTCGCCACCGCGCTGCGTTTCGCGGGGTACCAGGTGACCACCGAGCAGAACGGGTTCGACGCCCTGAGGTCGGTCAAAAACGCCCCGCCGGACCTCGTCGTCCTCGACGTCAACATGCCCGATCTCGACGGCTTCGAGGTCTGTCGTCGCATCCGTCGAGACGGACACGAGATGCCAGTCATTTTCCTCACCGCCCGCGACAACCTCGAAGATCTCCGGTCCGGGTTCCGTCAAGGCGGCGACGACTACCTCACCAAGCCCTTCAGCCTCGAGGAATTGAGTCTCCGTATCGAGGCTCTGCTGCGGCGTTCCAAAGGCGGCCTGTCCGAGCCCCGCCGCATCGCCAGCGGCGAGCTCGTGATCGACGAAGATGCCCACCAAGTGTGGGACCAGGAAACACAGGTGCAACTCTCCCCCACCGAGTACCGGTTGTTGCGGTACCTCATGCTCAATCACGACCGGGTCCTGTCCAAGGACCAGATCCTCGACTATGTATGGGAGTACGACTTCGGGGGCAATGCTGGGATCGTCGAGACCTACATCGGTTACCTGCGAAAGAAGCTGGGCGATGCCAGCGGCTCGAGGATCGAAACGGTCCGCGGGTTCGGCTATGTGCTCCGCAACGCATCGAAGTAGACGTGACCCTGCGCACCCGCCTCATCGTCGCCTTCACGGTGCTGTTGCTGGTCGTTGTCGCGATAGTCGGGGTAGTGGCGGTCCGGTCCACGCGCAGGGTCCTCATCGACCAGATCGACGACCGCATCGTCACCGTCCTCAACCAGGCAGGAAGGGTCGATCCCTATCGGCCCGGACCCGGACCTGGGCCCGGGCCGGGGGCGGATCGATTCCTGGCCGAGATGGTCATCGGCCCCAATGGCGACATCGTGAGCGCCTCTCCCTCCGGGTTGGCCGGAGACCCCGACCCGCTGCCCGACACCAGCGCCCTCCTCGACCTTCCCGAGCCTTCGGCGCGGATCCTCACGATCCGCGCTTCGAGTGGGGACTTCGAGTACCGGGCAGGAGTGGTCCGGACCGAAGGCTTCACACTCGTGTTTGGTCAACCATTGCGCGAGGTGGCGACAGCCACCAGCGCCATCACCCAGCGCCTTCTGCTGACGGGTGCCGTTGTTCTGCTGATCGGCGCCGCCGCGGTCTGGTACACCGTTCGGCGTGGCATGAGGCCGGTTGATCACATGATCGAGACGGCGTCGGCGATTGCTGACGGCGATCTCACCCGAAGAATTCCGCCGGCCGATCCGGAATCCGAGCTGGGTCAACTCGGCACCGCCCTCAACCACATGCTGGCAAGCCTGGAGGGCGCCTTTGCCGCCGAAGCTCGGGCCAACGAGAAGCTCAAGCAATTCGTGGCCGATGCCTCGCACGAGTTGCGGACCCCGCTGGCGGCCATCGCCGGTTACACCGAGCTATATCGAAAAGGCGCCCTGACGGATCCGGTCGAGGCGGCTCATGCGGTCCGCAGGATCGAGGCGGAAAGCAAAAGGATGAAGCGCCTCGTCGATGACCTCCTTCTTCTCGCCCGACTCGACCTGGCCCAGTCGATGGAGAGAGGCCCGGTCGAGGTGACCTCGATCGCCCGGGATGGCGTGGCCGACTCCCTCGCCATCGACCCGGCTCATCCGATCACGATCGTGGCGCCTGAAGAAGTATGGATCGAAGGCGATGGGGGGAAGATCACACAGGTCGTCGCCAATCTTCTCGCCAATGTCCGCTCTCACACTCACCCCGATACCGGCGCCGTGATCGATGTGCGCCGCGAGAACGGCAGCGCTGTGATCGAGGTGCGCGACCGGGGCCGTGGATTCCCGCCCGACGCCATCGGCCATGTCTTCGACCGCTTCTACCGCGCCGACCCGTCCCGATCGAGGAGAAGCGGCGGGTCCGGTCTGGGCCTGGCCATCGTCGAAGCCATTGCCCGGGCCCATGGCGGCGCTGTCGAAGCAGCCAACGACCCCGAAGGCGGGGCCCGGATAACGGTGCGGCTGCCAGTCAAGCCGTAATACGTTTTACGTTTTAGGCAAAACGTTCCATGCTGATTCACAGGAAGCTCGCCGGGGCTTCCCAGCCGCATCGTTCAGTGTGATGGGAGATGGCAAACACATCATGAAAGGAGCCATCATGTCTATTCGAAAGCGGCTGGTGGTAGGCGCAGTCGCTGCAACCCTCGGCTTGGTACTGGGAGCGACTGTGCTGTCACCGGTTGTCGCCGGTGCTCAGGAGTCGACCACCACAACCTCTGCCGATAATTCCGCTGGCCCTGACGGGATCGTCGGGACCGAGAGATCCGATCGGATTCGCGACTCCCTCGAGGACCTCGTCACCGACGGCACGATTACCGCTGCCCAGGCCGACGCCGTGGCCGAGCATCTTGCTCAGTTCGCTCCGGGTCCTGGACGTCCCTTCATGGGAAGAGGACACATCGGGATCAGCCTCGATATTGCGGCCGACACGATCGGAATCGAGCGCTCGGCGCTCATAGATGCTCTAGTGGACGGTCAGACGCTCGCTGAGGTGGCCGTCGCCAATGGCACCGACGCCGGGGCAGTCATCGATGCCCTGGTTGCCGCGCATCAAGACAAGCTGGACGAACTCGTGGCCGATGGATCGATCGCGGCCGACGAGGCTGCTGAACGAGCCGCTGAAGCCGTCGAACGCATCACCGGCCTGGTCAATGGTGACATCGAATTCAGGCCGGGCTTCGGGCCGCGGCCCGATGCCGAACCGGACGTCACCGAGGGCGCCTAGCGTTTCGGCAATTGCTCAGGAGGGGGTCGGTTCGAAAGGACCGACCCCCTTCTTTGCACTCTCGGTCAGTTCTCAGGCAACACCGGACGAGGTCTCAGGCTCCTCCCATAGGCTCCTGTGAACAAAGGAGACCAATGACATCCACGTTGAACAAGAGAACGCAACCTAAACCGACCGAGTCGGGCAAGGGGAAGTGGCTCGGGCTCGCAATCGCCGTCGTGGTCATCGCGGTCCTGGCCTTTGCCCTTATCTACTTCTTCGGCGGAGCCGAGCCGGCCGAAGTCGACCTCGACAGCACCGTCAACGCCGTCACGGCAACGACCGCTGCCAGCGGTGCGGAGCCCAGCGCCGAAACAACGACGGCGGCGCCAACGGAGTCAGCCTTGACCGACGTGAGCGGAGATTGGTCGGTTGACACCACGACCGGCACATTCAGCTTCGAAGATGCCACGGCGACCTTCGCCGGATTCCGGGTCGAAGAGGAACTGGCTCAGATCGGGGCTGCCACGGCGGTGGGGCGGACACCCGAAGTGTCCGGTGCGGTCACCATAGACGGAACCACCATCACGAGCGCGGAGATCGAGGTCGATCTGACGGCGATCGTCAGCGACGAAAGCCGTCGCGAGAACGCGATTCGCGATGCACTCAACACGAGCCAGAATCCCACGGCCACCTTCGTCCTCACCGAGCCCATCGACTTTGGCGAAGTTCCCGCAGAGGGCGTGACATTGTCTGCCGTTGCAACCGGTGACCTCACCATCAATGGCGTGACGAGGACAGTCGAAATCCCGTTGGAGGCGCAGGTCACCGGAGAATCGATCCTGATCGTCGGGTCGACCAACGTCATCTTCGCGGATTACGAGATCGAGACCCCATCTGCTCAGGTTGTGCTCTCCGTCGCTGACGAGGGAACGATTGAACTCCAACTGTGGTTGGTAAGGGCCTGATCACGAGGCCCAAGGTTCCTCGAGCACTTCTTCCCCGATCGGTCGGACTTCCGCCGGCTCCGATCGGGGAAGGAATTCTTCCTCCGGCTCCCGCGATCGGACCCGCTTGATCTTCCTCTGCTCCTCGGCCCAGCGGAGGAGTTCATCCTGCATCCCCCGGGCGAGGTCGTAGTTCAAACCGAGGTACACGAGACTCTCCTTCCGTGCTTCGTGTTGGGTGACTTACAAGGTTGAAAGTATCGAAGGTTGCGGACAGATCCTGTCCGCCTCTCCGAATAGTGTGTAACCATGGACCCGTCGGGAAGGATGCTGAAGCTCCTGTCGCTCTTGCAGGCTCGGCCCAACTGGACCGGGCAGGAGTTGTCTACCCGGCTCGGGGTCACGGACCGCACCTTGCGTCGCGACGTCACCAGGCTGCGGGATCTGGGCTATCCGGTAGAGGCGTTATCAGGCCCGGCCGGGGGTTATCAACTGGCACCCGGCGGTGCGCTTCCTCCCCTCTTGTTCGATGATGGAGAGGCGGTCACTGTTGCCCTCTCTCTGCGCAGCCCCGCGGCCGGAGGCTTGCCCGGATTCGAGGACAACGCAGTCGCCGCCCTGGCCAAGATCGAGCAGGTGTTGCCGAGGCGGCTGGCCGAGCAACTCGGCTCGCTGCAATCGAGCATTGTCGGGCTGTCTCATCGGGTCGATCCCGGGGCAGCTATCGAACCCGAGAACCTGGTCAAACTGGCTCAGGCATGCCGGCGACAGGAGCGACTGCGTTTCGGGTACGTCGACGGTGAAGGCAATACCACCGATCGGCACGTCGAGCCCTATCAGCTGGTCCACACCTCGCGCCGCTGGTATCTAGTGGCTCGAGATCGCGACCGGGGAGCATGGCGGACGTTCAGGGTCGACCGGATCAGCCAGGCTTCGCCTACGGGGCTTCGGTTCGTGCTCGAGGACCCGCCTGACGGCGCGGCTCTGGTGGCCGAAGGAGTTGCGGTTTCTTCATACAAAGTGAAAGCGCGGGTCCTGTTGAAGGTCCCTTTCGAGCAAGCGAAGCGGATGGTCTCTCCGACAATCGGGGTCGTCGAGCGCCAGCGCGGAGGTGCGTTGCTTCGAATCGGGTCCGATGATCCCCGTTGGATCGCCGGCTACCTGGCCGGTCTCCCCTGCGCCTTCAGGATCCTCGATCCACCCGAGCTGAAGCAGGCGGTGGCCGACCTGGGTGCCAGACTGATCAAGATTTCGGTCTAGCCCCGGATTCCCAACAAACCCTGCGCCCTATCTGGTGAGGTTCGCCCGCCAATCGACCATGCCGGGGTCGAGTTCAGCGACCACATCGATCAATTCCAGGTCGAGGGGGATGAAACCACCCTCGGGGCGAAGGCGTTCCAGCATCCGCAACCGAGTCCCGACTCGACCAAGACTGACCGCGAAGCCGGAAATAGGGGTTCTTCCACGGATAGGTCGTTTGCTCACTGAACTCACCTCCGAATTGTGAAGAGCCCTCTGGCTGACGGTTAGTTGTCTCACGCAACTCACTTTAGCCGAGTTAGTTGCATAACGCAACCCGCGGTCTAGACTGGATCTATCCCTACTCGCAAGAGCCTCGAGCATCTCCATTGCTCAGTGGCGAACACCGCAGAACTGATCGGCGATCGTTGGACCGTCTTGATTCTTCGCGACGCCTTTCTCGGCGTTCGCCGGTTCGATGACTTCCAGAAGGACCTCGGGATCGCCCGCAATGTTTTGACCGACCGTCTGGCGATGCTGGTCGAAGCAGGTATCTTCTCCCCCCGTCTGTACGAGGACCGGCCACCCCGATTCGAATACCGGCTGACGGAAAAGGGCCGTGATCTTTACGACCTTCTCGTGACGATGTGGCGTTGGGGTGACAAGTGGAGCCCGCCGGAAGAGAGATTTCTCAGAAGTCTGATCCACATCGATTGCGGCGCAGTCACCCACGCAGTCATTCGCTGTGAAGCCTGCGGCGGGGACCTCGACACCCGCAACACCAGGGTCGAGCCGCCGTTGGCGATGGTCGAACAGCGTCGCGCCCGCGCCGAGACATAATGCGGGCATGTCAGCCGGTCTCATAGGGATCACGGGCGCCAGCGGAGTCGTCGGTGGACAGGTCGCCCGACGACTTTCCAACCGCGGGCTTCCTCTGCGATTGATTGTTCGCGACCCGGCTCGGGCTCCGGCGCTGCCGGGTGCCCAGGTGGCGACCGCTTCGTACGCAGACCGCGAATCAATGGTCGACGCCTTTACCGGGATCGGCACCCTCTTCCTGGTGTCGGCTCACGAGGCCATCGACCGCCTCGACCAGCACAAGCAAGCCGTGGAAGCAGCGGCCGCCGCCGGCGTCAGGAAGATCGTCTACCTCTCGTTCCTCGGCGCCAGCCCCGATGCGACCTTTGTCCTGGCCCGCCAGCACCACTACACGGAACAACACATCAAGGAGACAGGCGCCAACTTCGTCTTTCTGCGGGATGCCCTCTATACCGACTATGTCCCATTTCTGGTCGGGAGTGACGGTGTAATCCGGGGTCCGGCCGGAGACGGCAAGACCGCTTTCGTGACACGTGACGATGTGGCTGAAGTGGCGGCAGCGGTCCTGGCCTCGTCAGGGCACGACGGCGAAGCGTTCGAATTGACCGGTCCGGAATCGATCGACCTCGAAGAAGCAGCCAACCGACTCGGTCGGTTTATCGGGCGACCGATCACCTATCACCGGGAGACGGAAGCGGAGGCCTATGCCTCCCGAGCCAATTACGGAGCGCCCGACTGGGAAGTAGAAGGCTGGGTCACCTCCTACCTCGCTATAGGAAACGGGGAGATGGACGTCGTCAGCGACGCGGTTCCTCGTCTGACGGGTCACGAGGCAACGAGCCTCGAGACATTCCTCAAAGCGCATCCCGAGAGCTACCAGCACCTCTTGCAGTAGGGCGGTCAGGCGCCGGAGTGACTCCGCTCGTCAAGAGCCTTCATCGACAGGTTCAGATGATCGAGGACTGCCGTCGTCGCCGCATCGAGGTCCCGCCTGACCAGGGCGTCGAGTATGTCGGAATGGTCGTGATTCGCTTCCTCGCGCAGGTCCGGCACCTCCTTGAGGGAAGCTCCGATGTACATGACCGAAGCGTCGAGCAATCCTCTGATGATGTTGGACAGCCGCGGACCGGCCGACTCGTAGATCATCATGTGGAAATTGCGGTTGAAGTCGACCCACTCGGCTCCCTGCGGCTCATCCAGCATCTTCTTGTGGAGACGCCGCAAAAGGTCCATGTCGCCGTCGGTGAGGTTGGGCAAGGCTTGGCTGAGCGCCAACGGTTCCAGGACTTTGCGTATGGAGTAAACCTCGGTCAGTTCTTCTCGACTCAGCTCCTCGACGACCGCCCCGCGATGAGGGTCGAAGCGAATCAGGCCTTCCGATGCAAGATCGCGCAGAGCCTCGCGAACGGGAGTCGTGCTCACCTCGAGGGTGGCCGCCAATTCCGCCTGAACCAGTCGGGTCGAGCCCGTCAATTCACCGCTGAGGATCGCCCGTCGCAGAACCTCGCGAACAAATTCATGAGCAGTCTTGCGAGTACCGGCGTAACCGGCCCCCGACAGACCTGGGGTTTCCTGAATACGTCTCTCAGCCGACACGATGTGCTCTCTTGTGGTCCGCCCGAATTCCTGGAACCTGCATCCTATAACGTTCTTCGGGCACGCCGACATAGATCAACGAAGGGCTCCTCGACCGCCGATACGGGTCAACCCGAAATTTGGCGTGGGGCTCCCGGCGAATTCGAAATTCGGCCCAGGAGTCCCGGAACCCCGGAGCGTGGCGCCAGGTTTCGTCCGATCCGGGATCGAGACGCCAGATTTCGAGACGCCAAATTGACGAGAAAAACGTCGGGACCTTCCTTCGCTGATTCTTCTACCGCTTCGCATGAAACGCGTCGTCTCTATAAATTGCACGGCATCGCCGGAGCAACTCCGGCGAATGGAGGAGGTTCGGCGGGTGGGGCGCTTCAAAGTTGTCGTCAGCGATCAGGTATTTCCGACTGTCGACATCGAACGGAACCTCCTGAGCAGCATCGACGCCGATTTGATCGTTGCCACCGGCAGTCCGGATGAGGTAATGAAGGTGGCGGCCGACGCCGATGCCATCCTCAACACCTACCTCCCCTGGCCCGCCGAGTCGATCGGGCGCCTCGAAAACTGCAGGATCATCGCTCGCTACGGGATCGGATTCGACAATGTCGACCTGGACGCCGCTCGCACGGCAGGGATCGTTGTCACCAATGTCCCCGACTACTCAGTTGAAGAGGTGGCGGTCCACACGCTGGCGTTGATACTGGCGATGGTGCGAAAGCTCTTCGAAGCAGAGCGACTGGTGCGAGATGGAGGGTGGGCAATCAAGTCGTTGCAGCCGATCCGACGATTCTCCGAGCTCAAAGTCGGCCTCTTCGGATACGGCCGAATCGCCCGCAAGCTAGCTGCTCCGATCCGCGAGCTCGGGGCCGAAATCATCGTCCACGACCCCTATCTGAAGCCGGGGCCGGATCTTCCCAGGCTCGTAGAACTCGACGACCTGCTCGCACAATCGGATCTCGTCTCGATCCACGCCCCGCTGACTCCCGAGACCCGCGGCATCATCGGCGATCGGGCGATGTCGATCATCAAGCCAGGATCCATGCTCGTCAACACCTCCCGTGGCCCCCTGGTCGACCTCAATGCAGTCACGTCGGCTCTTCAGTCTGGAAAGCTCCGAGCCGCGGCACTGGATGTTTTTGATCAGGAACCGCTGGATGTGACCCGCATCGCCGGCGTCCCCAACCTGATCGCCACACCTCATATGGCGTATTACTCCGAGGAATCCCTTCAGGAATCTCAACGCAAAGCGACTACACAGGTGATCAAGGTCTTGACCGGAGAACAGCCCGACTACCGGGTCAATTAAGGCCAGGCCGACGCGGTTAGGACGACAAATCGGCGCTGCGTGCGGCTATCGCGTGGATTGTATAGGATGCACGATTGTCTGGTCTAGGAGGAGGATTGGCTATGGGCAGCGGCCCTCAGGAAGGCAACGAGGCGCAAGAGAAGTGGAAGACCGACCAATGGTTTTCAAGTCCCTGGAATTACCTGCCTGAGATCACCGGCTCCTTCAATCTCGCCCCGGAAATCAAAGTCCATGACGTCACTCTGCGCGACGGTGAGCAGCAGGCCGGCGTCGAGCTCCGCGCCGACGAGAAGGTGAGGATCGCCGAGGCCCTAGCCGAGGCCGGGATCCACCGCATCGAAGCGGGACTCCCGGCAGTGTCTCCGGCCGACGAGGAGGCGGTCCGCAGAATCGCCGCGGCCGGATTCGACAGCGAAATCTATGCCTTCAGCCGGTGCATGGTGAGCGACGTCGAATTGGCGATCGACTGCGGTGTCGCCGGAGTGGTGATGGAGATTCCCTCCAGCCACCACTTGATCGAAAAGGCCTACCGGTGGCCCGTCGAGCGAGCCCTGGAGGCTTCGATCGAGACGACCAAGCTCGCCCACGAAGCCGGGCTCAAGGTCTCCTTCTTTCCGATCGACGCCACCCGAGCGGGCATGGTCGAGCTCCTCTCCGACCTGGAGACTGTGGCTCGCGAGGGGCATGTTGACACGGTCGGGTTGGTCGACACATTCGGGGTGACGTCGCCACATGCCATCGCCTACTTCGCCCGCGAAGTCGGTCGCCGCCTGGCAGTGCCCCTCGAAACTCACTTCCACATGGACTTCGGAATGGGTGTTGCCAACACTGCCCTGGCCGTGGCCGAGGGGGCATCGGTGATCCAGACCACCGTCAGCGGCCTCGGTGAACGCGCCGGCAACGCACCGATGGAAGAGACGGTTCTGGCTCTCCTCACGATGTACGGGATCGACATGGGGATCAAGACCGAGCGGTTCACATCGATAGCCCGCCTGGTCGCCGAACTGACCGGCGTCACCCAACCTTCGAACCGACCGGTAACGGGTGAGCGACTTTTCAATGTCGAGTCGGGGATCATTGCCACATGGGTCAAGAATGTCGGTGAAGCCGACCTCACAGAAGCGTTTCCCTACAGACCGGGCCTGGTAGGACAGCCCGACCCCGAGATCGTGCTGGGCAAAGGCTCTGGTCTCGACTCGGTCGCCATCTGGCTTTCTCGCAACGGGATCGAGGACGCCAACCCCAAGGAGATCGAAGAGATCCTGCGCGAAGTGAAGGTTCGTTCCTTGGAGAAGAAGGGCCTGTTGACCAACGAGGAGTTTCTCGACATCGTCGAGCGGACCATCACCGGTAAGCAGTAAGCAGTCGGTTGCTCCGACGAAGACCACACAAGAGGAGAGATAGATGAGGGAAGCCTTCGGCATCGCCAGCACGGACTGGAAGGAGGGCATCAACTGGGCGAACGTCCGCGACTATCGCCTCAAGCGCGCCCACCAGATGATGGAGCAGCACGGCCTTGGCGCCCTTCTTCTCTTCTACGACGAGAACATGCGATATGTCTCGTCGACCCTGACACCGGGTTGGAACCGGCTCAAGCCTGGTCTCCGCTATGTAGTCCTTCCGGCAGGCAAGAAGCCCATCGTCTACGAGCAGGGCGACATCGGCTTTCATCTCAAGGAGCACAGTCCCTGGATCCCTCAGGAGAACATCCGCCACTCCTATGTCTGGATCAAGGGGGCAGTCGGACCGGCCGCCGACCAGCAGGTCACCAAGTTTGTCAACTCACTTCTCAACGATCTCGAAGGCGCCGGCGTCCGTGACCAGCCACTCGGAGTCGACTTCATCGACATCAACCTGATCAAACACTTCGACGAGCGTGGGATCACATGGACCGACGGTATGTCCGCCATGATGGACGCCAGGGCAATCAAGAGCCCCGATGAGGTCAAGGCCTTCCAGATGGTGGGATCCATCTGCGACAAGATCCACTACGAGATCACCAACTACATCGAACCGGGCATGACCGAGAATCAAGTTGCGGCCTTCGGGTTCGAGCGTCTGTACTCGATTCCCGGAATGGAAGACGTCGAGGATGTGATCGTGTCCTCGGGTCCCAATGCGTGGCCCAACTGGCGCAACTTCTCCGATCGCATCATTCGCCCCGGTGAACTCGTGATCGTTGACCTCGCGGCCCTCACCTGGAACGGCTTCAAGTCGTGCTGCTATCGCACATACTGCGTCGGCGGCACTCCTTCTGACGATCATCAGAAGACCTACGACGCCGCTCACAAATGGCTGTGGGATTCGATTGAAGCGACCAAGCCCGGGGTCACAACCGCCGACGTGGCGTCGAAGTGGCCCTCGGCCCGGGAAGCGTGGGGTTACGAGGAAGAGGATCAGGCCGCCGCCAACAACTGGGGCCACGGCCTCGGTCTTGCCCAGTACGACCCTCCGGTCATTTCGCGGATCTGGTCCCTCGACCACCCGATCGAGATCAGACCGGGCATGACGTTTGCGCTGGAGACCCAGAACGGGAAGCTGCACGATCACGGTGTTCGCCTCGAGGAGATGCTGTATGTCACCGACACCGGCATCGAGATGGTGACAACCTACAAATGCCACGAGATCATCTCGACTACCTGAATCTGGGACTTGATCTAACACGTGAATCTGAAGGAAGGGCCCCGCAGCCTTTGAGCCATGAGCAGGTTCTCGACCTAGACGACCCTCGTTGTTACAACCCGCGGCTAGCCGGAGCGAAAGCGTCATGGCTCGCCCGGGGACGACACCAGGGGCTTTCGGTCCTGCCCGGGGTGGTCGTCACCGCGGACGTTTCGATGCCGGCGCTGCAGCACGGCGCCGAGACCCTGGCTCTGAGGGGATCAGGGGGCGCCCGTTTGGAGGTCGGCCAATTTCACCTGGGCTCCCCGCTCCTTGCTCGAGTCACCCAAGCCTGCGCGGGGTTCGGCCCGGCACTGGCAGTGCGCTCGTCGAGCGTCCTCGAAGGCGCAGGTGAGTGGTCCGGCGCGTTTGCTTCGTACGTTGACGTCGGACTCCAAGAGATCGAAAAGGCGATCGCCGGATGCTGGGCCTCGGCTTTCACAGTATCCACCCTTGAACGCTTCGAGGCGGTAGGCCGCCAGCCTGTAACCGCGCCGATGGCGGTCCTGATTCAGCCGCTGATACGGCCGGAATACGGCGGGGTGGCTCGTCTTGACCAGAACGGCGACGTCGAAATCATCGGCATCAAAGGATCGCCCGCTCCTCTGGTCCAGGGCTGGGAGAGCGGAGTGAGAGTGGTAGTCGCGGCGAGTGATGAGATTGCCGCTTCGGACGATGCCATCGCTTACCTCGGGCTTGACCTCATCACGGAAGTGACCCGGCAACTGCGGGCGGCCCATCGCTTGACCGCCGCCAACCATTGCGAGTGGGGTTTGGCCGAGGGCCGGCTCTCCCTTCTGCAACTCGCTCGCCACACCTTCACGTCTCGCCCGGCGGGCGGCCCGGACCGTCGACCTCACCGCGCTGCCGGCTCAGGCCCCGGCGACCCCCACTCACTCGATCCGCGCCTGATTGACTTGGCGCGACTGGCCAGGCGCTACCCGGGTCCGCTCGGCGAGACCCTGGTCCTGGCCTGGGCCGCTGCCGACCCGTCCCTCGTCATCGAGACCTTGGCCTGGTCGGCGACGGAGCTACCCGCTCACGATGACCCCGACGATCCCGTGGAGGCCCTCCACCTGGCAGCGCGCGAGGCGGCCATTCTCACTGCCGAGACGTGGCAGATGCCCGACCCGATGGCGGCCGCCCGGGCGGCTTCGATACTCCGCCAGGCCCGCGGCAACCACCCCGAAGCTGCCGTCGATTGCCTGGCAGGGCTCCGAATTCCCGATCCGGAGCGCGCCGCCCGGGTGTTGCACCTGCTGGCGATCGTGCAGAGAGCGATTGACGAAGGTCGTCCTGGCGGTTCGAGATGGAACTGGCACCAGCCAATCGACCGGCTCGGGTCGATCCTGCGAGGCGAGACCCAACAAGATGCCAGCCAATCTCCCGTCCAGAGGATTGGAATCGACCGCTGGGAGCCGTTTCAGGCGGCGGTGGTGGAATCTGTCGGAACAGGGCACCAGGGCACCCCCGCTTCTCCCGGCATCGGCTGCGGTCGACTCTGTTTCATCGCCGGCCCCGACCAGGTTGACGACTTCCGTCCCCGCGACATCGTCGTCACCACCACCCCGATCCCCAACCTTGCACCTCTACTTTGGGTCGCGGCCGGGCTGGTGACCATCAGCGGCAGCCCTGCGGCCCACCTGTTCGAATCGGCTCGCTCGCTCAACGTGCCGGCCGTCTGTTCACTGGATCTCGCTGGTTCTCTCGGAGTGGACCTCGCCGCCACGACGGGGCAGTTCGCGGTCGCGGTCGATGGCAGTCGAGGCGTCGTTTTCACGAGTCAGTGGTGAACACGCTGAATTGTGAGGGCCAGAATGATTGACGTTCTATGAGGACAGAATGGGACGTCAAGATCGCGATGGATGACGGCCTCGTGCTGAAGGGTGACGTCTATCGACCCGATGACGGGCAACACCCCGTCATCCTCAGCTATGGGCCCTATGCCAAAGGTCTGGCCTTTCAAGCGGGCTACCCCGATCAATGGCACCGGATGGTGAGCGACCACCCCGACGTCGAGGCAGGGTCGACGAATCGATTTCAAAACTGGGAGGTCGTCGACCCGGAGAAGTGGGTTCCCGAAGGATATGTCTGCGTTCGGGTGGATTCGCGCGGGGCCGGTCGTTCTCCCGGCTACATCGATCACTTCTCGCCCCGCGAGACCAGGGACTTCTACGAGTGCATCGAATGGGCGGCCCGACAACCGTGGTCCACCGGGAAGATCGGTCTCAACGGGATCTCGTACTACGGGATAAATCAATGGGAGGTTGCCGCTCTGCAGCCACCCCACCTGGCAGCCATGTGCGTGTGGGAGGGCGCCGCCGACTTCTACCGGGATATGACCCACCACGGCGGGATCCTCTGCACCTTCTTTCCCAACTGGTACGACAAACAGGTCAAAACCGTCCAGTACGGACTCGGGAGCCGGGGTCCCTCTGCATCAATCAATGGACTGGCGGTATGCGGCGACGAGGACCTAGCCGACGAAGAGTTGGCCACCAACCGAGCCGACTTCGGAGGTGCCATCGCCTCCCACCCTCTCGACGACGGTTTCCACCGCGATCGATCGGGATTGATCAGCCAGATTGAAACGCCGCTGCTCAGCGCCGGCAACTGGGGAGGACAGGGGCTGCATCTGCGGGGGAACATCGAAGGGTTCCTGGGAGCATCCTCGAAACACAAGTGGCTGGAGGTCCACGGGATCGAGCATTGGACCCACTTCTACACCGACTACGGGCGGCTCCTCCAGCTCGAGTTCTTCAACCACTTCTTGAAGGGAGAGGACAACGGCTGGGACCGGCGGCCGCCCATCATGCTGAACGTCAGAAGTGTCGACGGACTTCAGCTGAGAGCAGCCACAGCCTGGCCGCTTCCTGACACTCAATGGACCACGATGCACCTGGATCCGGAACTGGGTCTCATCGACAAGCCTTCCGACGGCGATTGGACGGCATCCTTCGAGGCAATGGGTGACGGCCTCACCTTCCTGACGGAACCTCGAGAAGCTGAGGTTGAGGTGACCGGCCCGGCCGCGGCCCAATTGTGGATCTCATCGACGACGGAAGACGCCGACATCTTCGTGGTGCTGCGCCTCTTCGATCCTCAGGGACAGGAGGTCACTTTTCAGGGGGCCCTGGATGCTCACACTCCTCTGGCCCACGGCTGGCTGCGGGCATCACACCGCGCTCTCGATCAAGGCCGCTCGACCCCGTGGCGGCCCTATCACACGCACAACGAGGTACAGCCGCTGACCCCGGGAGAGGTTTATCTCCTCAAGATAGAGGTCTGGCCAACCTCGATCGTCATACCTCCCGGGTACCTCCTCGGATTAACCGTGGGCGGGCGCGACTACGAGTTCGCGGGGGCGATCGAAGCGACCGATTCCATATCAACCTTCAAGAACCGGTTTACCGGGGTTGGGCCATTCCTGCACGACGACCCCACCGACCGGCCCCCGGCCCTCTTCGGCGGAACCACCACCATCCACAGCACCCCTGATCGTCCCTCCTCCATCCTGCTGCCCGTGATCCCCGACTCGAAGGCAAGGTCGACAGCTTGATTTACGACATTCACGCCCATTGCGTCCCGACTGAGCTGATCAACCTGCTCAAGGCCGATGGACATCGATTCGGCATCGATTGTGTCGAGAGCGAAAAAGGAACGGGAGTGGTCTTCGCCGGCAAGGTGAAGGCCGGGCCGCTACGGCCCTACCTGGCCGACCGTGCCCGGCGCCTGGAATCGTTGGACCAAGCAGGAATAGACGTCCAGGTTCTGGCGAGCTGGATCGACATGACCGGATATGCCCTGGATGGCCGATCGGGCGCCGCCTACAGCCGGCGTCTCAACGAGATCATCGCCGAGGAGGCAGCGACCTCGCCGGGAAGGTTCCTGGCGATGGGCACGGTGCCGCTCCAGGCACCCGAAGCCGCCGCCGAAGAGTTGCGCTACCTCGTCAAAGACCTGGGCATGGTGGGAGTCGAGATCTCGACGACGGTGGACGGCACCGACCTCGACAGGGCAGGCCTCGACCCGTTCTGGGCTGCCGCTTCCGAACTGTCGTGTCCCGTGCTGATCCACCCCTATCAGCCCCTGGCCGGAGTCGAATTGCGGAACCACCTCGACAACATGATCGGGCGCCCCGCCGAGAGCACGGTGGCAATAGCCAACCTGATGCTCTCGGGAGTCTTCGACCGTCATTCGGGACTGAAGATCATCCTGGTCCACGGCGGTGGGTTCCTTCCCTTCCAGTTGGGACGTCTCGAGCACGGGTTTCGCAAGATCCCGCATCTCGCCGCCCAACACGCAGTCAGATCGCCTGCAGAGATCGCTCGCGACCTCTACTTCTACACGGTTCTTCATTCCCCCCAAGCCGTGGCCGCTCTCATCGCATTGGTCGGTGTCGACCGCGTCCTTCTGGGCTCGGACTATCCATTCGAGATGGGTGACCTCGATCCCCTGGCGACCCTGCGAGCAACTCCCGGGGTCGGCGATGATCAATTTGCGCTCATCACGGAGCGCAACTTTCTAGGGATCCTCGAAGGAGTCAGGCGCTAGCTCGGTCGCAATAGGCGCCCCGGAACCGTCGGGCCCGGCCACTCCATCGTACCCGGCCGAGGGGTCATCACCGATCAGTTCGGGGTACAGCTTCGCGATCAGAAACGTTCCAAGAATGGCGAGGACTCCCCCCGACACGACCGAGAACTGCTCGCTCGTAACCGACGCCACCGCTCCGGCCCGCAGATCACCGAGCCTGGGACCGCTCCGCACCACCGCCACGTGAACGCCGGAGATGCGACCGCGTAGATGGTCGGGGACGGTCAACTGCACGATCGTTCCACGGAACACCGCCGAGACGACGTCGGCCGAGCCGGCGATTGCCAGCAACGCCAGCGCGATCGGGAGCGAACCGACTAATCCGAACAGGGTCATGGCCACGCCCCAGACGAGAATCGACCCCACGATCATCGTTCCCTGCCGCTTGACCCCTCCCACCCAACCTGCGGTCGAGGCCGCCACGAGAGCGCCCATCCCGGGTGCCGCGTACAGCAGGCCGACGGTACTCGCGTCACCGCCAAAGAGCCCGATGCCAAGCGCCGGGAACAGTGCCCGCGGCATGGCAAAAACCATCGCGTTGAGGTCGATGATGAAGGTCGAGGTGATGCGACGCTGGGCCCTGATGTATCGGAAACCGTCGGCCACCGACCGGAATCCGAGAGCAGCGTTCTGATCCATCTTGGGAAGCGACCGGATCCCGACCACCGACAGAGCTGCCAGGAGGAAGATGAAAGCTTCCAGTCCGAAGCTGAAGGAAATGCCGAACGTGGCTATGAGAACCCCGGCGATGGCCGGACCGGCGGCGCCTCCAAGAGTTGCCATGGTTTGGTTGAGAGCCAAAGCCGCGGGAAGCAGATCGCGAGAGACCAATGAGGGGGTGACGGCGATCCGGGTGGAGGTGTCGATCGATGAAAGCCCGGCATTCAGCCCCGAGAG
>DATLEZ010000010.1:0-2880 GCA_035525055.1 Acidimicrobiia bacterium
ACCAGCTCGGGACCTCGTCCTCGCAATTCCCGTCCCACGTCGGAGGTACGATCTTCGATCGGGGTAGTTAGAGGTCGCGGGCACTCGAGATTACGAAAGGAGTAGCTGATGGCACACATCAGGCGAACCGACGCCGGAGGCTGGCAGGTTCGATATCGAGATCCCGGTGGCAGAGAGCGAGCCCGCAACTTCCGACGTAAGACCGACGCCGAGAGGTTTTCGGTAACTGTAGCGGCGGACAAGATCCGGGGCATGTGGGCTGATCCGCGACTCGCAAGGATCACCGTGAGCGAGTGGCTGTCCACCTGGCAGGCCAGCCGGGTGCATCTAAGACCTTCGACGCGAGCCCTATCGGAATCCCTTCTGAGAAACCACGTACTCCCCTACTTCGGTGATCGTCGTCTTGGCTCAGTGACTCCAACCGATGTCCAGGGTTTTGTTGCCCACCTCGAGGAGAAGGGTCTGGCGGCATCGACGGTCCGACAGTGCTATCTGCTCGTGGCCGGCCTGTTCTCCTCGGCGCTCGACTCGGACATCATCGTCCGGTCGCCGTGCCGCAGGATCAACCTGCCCCGCGATTCCAAGACGGAGATGCGGTTCCTCGCCGCTGAAGAGGTGACCGATCTCGCCGAGGTGATCGATGACCGCTATCGGGCCCTTGTGCTGACTGCGGCGTACGCGGGCTGTCGATTTGGTGAGCTGGCCGGTTTGAAGGTTCACCGGCTCGATCTGCTCAGGCGAAGTCTCACAGTCGCCGAAGCGCTCTCCGAGGTGCGTGGTCAGGTGAGGCTCGCTGCCCCGAAGACGGCCGCAGCCCGGCGACAGGTTGCGTTGCCCAAGTTCCTCGCCGACGAGCTGTCAACACATATGGCGGTGTGGCCACTGGGAGCGGACGGATTCGTGTTCACCGCACCACAGGGCGGTCCACTGCTTCGACGCAACTTCCGGAGACGCGCCTGGCTACCGGCGGTACAGGCGTCGGTCGGCGAGCCCATGCGCTTTCATGACCTCCGCCACACACACGCCGCGATGCTGATCGCTCAGGGCGAGCACCCCAAGGTCATCCAGAATCGCCTCGGGCACTCCTCGATCAAGGTGACCCTGGACACCTACGGGCATCTCTTCGACGGACTCGACGAGGCGGCCGCGGAACGGCTAAATGCCATATTCCCGGCGACTATCCGCAGAGAGGTCGCCGACATCGGGGTGTCGTTACCGCACCGGTGACATGGCATGGGCGGCCGGAGGAAGGCTACGCTTCGGTCGCCAGTTTGGCTTCACCAAGAAGCGTTGCTGACCAGCCCGCATAACCGGCGGAGGCAATGGCCTCCTCGGCGCGGTTCGGTGCCGCCTTTTCAGCTTCGATTTGGGTTTCAGCTTCGACTTCGACCGTATAGGCGAACTCCCGCCCGTAGATCCGATGCTCGTCACCGCTCCCAGCCGGTCCACCGCCCGGGATTGCGGCGATGAGATCCCAGACCTGCTCTCCGTCAAGTTCGGGCTCGTCGAGGGCGTGGCTGAGCTTCACTGGCACATTCCATTTGGACATGACTAGATCCTTTTGAGGATTTTGAGTCTTAGAATATATGTCAGTTCCCACCGTTGGTGCGGACTGCGTCATACGAGATGCTCGGGGTGAGTCGGTCCTAGCCTATCCGCGAAACCGGTCGTGTTCCTATCCCGATGCCCGCAACAACAAATGGCGATTCACCGCCGTGAGGAAACTGTCTTCGAAGGGTGAGAGCGAGGAAAGGTCGACGTCGGTTACATGCATGTCTGTGTCTTCAGCGGCGGCAGGAAGATCCCATGCCTTATCGATCTTGGCACCGGCGACGGCTCGTGTCTGATTGACCAGCTCCGTGTAGGCGGGCGCCACGTCGGGGGCCTCGACTCTGATCGTTGCTTCATATCGGTGCAGCGTGGCCTGTACCTTCGTATCATTGACGAACGAAATGTCAGATCAAGACCCAGCTGAGCGTAAGAACCGACGCTTCTGGCATTTTGACACTTGGGATCTCAGCATCGAGTCGCCGGAGGATTGATAGTCCTTATGTTGGGAGCATGGGGAGTGGGAACTCTAGTCGGTGAGGCCAACTCGCCTTCCACCTCCCTCCCCAAGGTGACGGAGCAATCCACCTCGCTGCCGGTGGTCGACGGCCGAGACGAGGAGCCAATGAGGGATCCACCTCGAGGCGATACCTTCGCGTCCGAGGAAGACAGCACGGAGTTCTTCGACGGTGCTGTAGTCGTGTCCTTGGGTCAGGCTGACTATCGGGACAGCACCCACTACATCAGCGTTCTGACGATGCGGGTTGGAGTCGGCTGCTGGAAGTTGACCGATGTGACGACTGGGGATGCCTTCCGCGTGGCGAGTGACCCGCAGTTTGAGGTTCAGATTCGGAGTGTGGACTTCTCCAGCGCGCGTCTCGTTGTATTCCGCCACGAGGAACCGGACCTGGAATCGTTAGCGGGCAATTGCTGAGAACCTACGAGATGATTACGGATGCCCATGTCCTCCTCACTCCTCGACGGCAGTCCGTCAAGATG
This sequence comes from Acidimicrobiia bacterium, assembly GCA_035525055.1. GTDB lineage: Bacteria > Actinomycetota > Acidimicrobiia > Spongiisociales > ZC4RG35 > DATEEG01. Next base: position 2,548 of record DATLEZ010000010.1, read on the forward strand.
GACCCTCCTACGGGACCGGCCCCCTCAGAGGCTGTATTCCGCCTCGACCTCGCACATGCCGTATTCCGAGCCGTCGTCAAGCTCGCAGCACATTCTCGGTTCCGCCGACAGGATTGCCGGCTGCGACAAACGGTGAGGATGGCCGCCCCTGGTCCAGCTCGGAGCGACTCGAGGCCTCGCTGCCGCGGATGTCACCACCGCCACACCGACACCGTTGCCGAGTGATGGCGGCGCCAGCCGAGTGTCCCCCGGAAAGCAGAAAACCCAGGCGCTGCCTGGGTTTTCTAGAGTAGCAGGGGCGGGTTCTGAACCCGCGGCCTTCGAGTTATGAGC
>DATLEZ010000011.1:0-29895 GCA_035525055.1 Acidimicrobiia bacterium
CATTCCCCCGTACTTGCGGAGGCTGGAAAAGCCCTCCATGCGGCCGGTGACCAACTTATGGACATAGGCCTGGTGCCCGACGTCCCAGATGATCCGGTCATGGGGGCTGTCGAAGGATCGGTGCAGGGCGATCGTGAGTTCGACTACCCCGAGGTTGGGGCTGAGGTGGCCGCCGGAACGTGAGATCTGGTCCACCAGGAACTGGCGGATCTCTTGACAGAGTTCCTCCAGTTCCACGTCGTCTAACTGCCGCAGATCGGAGGGTCGCCTGATGCGGGCGAGAAGAGAAGTCACAACAACACAGACTAGAAGGGGTAAAGCCCCAAGTCAGCCGGTCGGGAGGACCAGACGGAAGACGGAACGGGGCGGGTGGAGAATGGAGGATGGAGGGTGGAGATGGAGACCCTCGGGCACCCGGTTACCTTGCGGTCTGGAGCCTCTGGCTATCCGACTTCCGACTTCCGACTTCCGTCTTCCGCCTGCGGAATCCTCATCCGGAACGTTGACCCCTGGCCCAGTTCACTTTCTACCTGGACCGATCCTCCGTGGCGCTCGACGACGTGGCGGACGATGGCCAGACCCAGGCCGGTGCCACCGGTGGCCCGTGCCCGTGCCGTATCGACGCGGTAGAACCTCTCGAAGATTCTTGGCAACTCCCGTCTGGGAATTCCCTCGCCCGAATCAATGACCTCCACGAGAACATCCCCGTTGTCACTCCGGAGCCTGAGATCGACAGCGCCGCCTTCGGGGGTGTGACGAACGGCATTGTCGAGCAAATTGCGGATCGCCAGGCCCAGATCTCTCCTGCTCCCGGACACCGAAACCGCCGATGACGACGCCGTCAGTGTCAGTCCGGCCAATTCCGCGGCCGGTCTGAGCCGGCTCACCTCCTCGTCAGCGACCTGATCAAGCCGCACCAACTCGTGGTCCGGCTCCGAGGCCTCGAGCCGCGATAGGTCGAGAAGGTCGCCAACAAGCTTGGCCAACTGCCGGGCCAGACGTTCGATTTGTTCACCGAAGCGCTGGGCCGAGCCCGGATCACGGGCCAGGGCCATCTGCAACGCTTCGGCCGAAGCCAGGATGGCTGCCACCGGCGTCTTCAACTCGTGCGAGGCCGAAGAGACGAAGTCACGGCGCATGGCATCGACCCGGCTCGTCTCGGTGATGTCGGAAATGGCCAGCAAGACTCGATGGTCCTGGGGGAACGGGCTGGCCGCGGCCTGGAGGATCCTGGTCGGGTTGCCATGATCGAAAAGACCTTCGGTCCGGGCCGCCCCGCTCCGTGCCTGTCTGACCAGAGTCTGCAATCCGTGGGGAGTCAGGCCCCCGAGACTGTCCGGAATCCGGATCATGCCGGCCGCGGCGGGGTTCGAATACAGGATCCGGTCGTCCTCGTCGATCACGACAACGGCCTGGCGCACAGCACCCAGCACCTGATCGAGGAGCCGGGCCTGACCCTCGCTGGCCTCGATCCGGCTACCGAGTTCGGCCGCCATGTGATTCAGAGCGCCGGCCATCCGATCGAGTTCCCTCGTATCCACCCTCGGCACCCTCGTCGCCAGGTTGCCGGCGGCTACCGATTCGGCTGCATCCGTCATGTCCTGGAGGGGCCGGGCGATCCTTCGTGAAATCAGCCAAACCAGGATGATCCCGATGAGCCCGGCCAAACCGGCCCCGGTGATCACTGCCACCCTGATCTCCCCCAAGCGTTCGGCTACGAGCACCTCCGGAATCGCCAGCCGAACGATGCGATCCTGGCTCGGCGGCAGGGCGACATATAGCAAGGCCTCGTTGACGGTTGAGCTCTGGCGCCGCGCCACCCCCACCTCTCGGGCGAGAGCAGCCACGACTTCGGGCCGCTGGGAGTGGTTCTCCATCGTGGAGGCGTCCTCAGCCGAGTCCGCCAACACCCACCCGTCGACGGCCAGGACGGTGACCCTGCTGCCGGAGCGGGATGCCAGCTCGTCGACCAATGCGTCGAGGTCGGTCTCCCCGCGAATCGCCACCTCGACCACCGAGGCCTGCTGAATCAGCGAGGACGTGAGCTCGTCGAGGGACTGGCGGCGGAGAGAGCTGTCGACCAAGGCACCGAACAGCCCGATGATGACTACAAAGGCCAGCGTGTAGACAGCGAGGAGTTTTGCCGAGAGACCCCGCCGCGTGTCACTCATCGACGAACTTGTACCCCAATCCCCGCACCGTGACGATATGCCTCGGTCGGGCCGGGTCTGCCTCCAGCTTCTGACGGAGCCTTTTGATATGAACATCGAGGGTCTTGGTGGCCCCGTAGTAGTCAGGACCCCATACCTCGTCGATCAAAGTCTCCCTGGTAGCGAGACGTCCCCTCCGGCGCATGAGTGACTCCAGAAGGTCGAATTCTTTTGGTCGAACCGGGACGGCTTCGCCGGCGACCCTCACTTCGTGGGCGTCGACGTCGAGTTCGATGGCACCGCCGCGGAGGACCTCATTGCTGCCCGAGAGGGCACCCGACTTGGCCGCCCGCCGCAGCTGGGCCCGGACCCGAGCGACCAACTCCCTCATCGAAAAGGGTTTGGTCATGTAGTCATCGGCCCCGAGTTCGAGGCCCGCCACCTTGTCGGCCTCGCCCTCCTTGGCGGTAAGCATGATGATCGGCACGTCGGACTCTCGTCGCAGCTGGCGGCACACGTCCAGACCCGACATCCCGGGAAGCATCAAGTCGAGAATCACCACCGATGGGTTGAGCCGCCGGGCTGCCTCCAGACCTTCCCGGCCTCCCTGAGCAGAAGAGACCTGGAACCCCTCTAAATCGAGGGCATAGCTGACCGCTTCGACGATGGCCGACTCATCCTCGACTACCAGTATCCGTGGCCGATGGTCAGGGGACGTCGCCGGAGCGATCACTGGCTGCCATCCCTTCTTCATTGAACTCCATCATCTCACCGGTGAGTAGAAAGGCGGTCTGCTCGGCAATATCGACCACCTGGTCACCGATGCGCTCAATTGCCCGGCTGACGATCATCATCCGGGTCGCCCACTCCAGCATTCCTGGGTCGGATCCGCAGTCGACCACCTCTTTGTACATGTTCCGGTTGAGCCGGTCGATCGGCTCATCCATAGCCGGCAACAGTCGGGCCTCGTCGAGGTCCCGACGGACCAGCGCCTCCACCCCGGTGCGGATCATCGGCCTGACGAGATCACCCATCTCCCTGATCTGAGCGACGATCCGTTCGGAGCGAGGTAACCCATACGTGACCTGGGCCATCTTGGCGATGTTGACGCACTGATCGCCCATCCGCTCCAGGGTCGTATTGAGATGAAGGAGGACCGACATCAGCCGCAAGTCGCTACCCATCGGCTGTTGACGAGCCATCAAGGCCATCCAGCGATCGTGGACATCGAGATTGGTGCGGTCGATGTGGGTGTCGAGCTGAACCACCCGGGCGGCCAGTTCCATGTCGGGAAGGCAGACGGCGTCGATTGCCATTCCCACCATTTGTTCCGCCTGGTCGGCCACATTTAGCAGGGTCTGCTCCAAATCGGAGAGCTCCTGATGGAAATGCTGGCGCATGTCGCTCATCCGAACCGCCCGGTGATGTAGTCCTCGGTTTCTCGCTTCTCGGGGTGAGTGAACATGGCGGCCGTGCGGGCAAATTCGACCAGGTACCCGGTCCGGCCCTGCTCAGAGACGTCGACGCTGAAGAAGGCGGTTCGGTCAGAGATTCTTGCCGCCTGTTGCATGTTGTGGGTGACGATGATGATGGTGAAGTCGTTCTTCAGCTCGAGCATCAGCTCCTCAATCTTGAGGGTGGCGATTGGATCGAGGGCGGAACACGGCTCATCCATCAACACGACATCTGGGCTGGTAGCGATGGCCCGAGCGATACAGAGTCGTTGCTGCTGGCCCCCGGAGAGGGCATAGGCGGACTGGCGCAGCTTGTCCTTGACCTCATCCCACAACGCCGCCCTTCGTAAAGACCGCTCGACGAGGTCGTCCATGTCTTGCTTGTACCCGGCGATCCGAGGCCCAAAGGCAATGTTGTCATAGATCGACTTCGGGAAAGGGTTGGGCTTCTGAAACACCATTCCGACATGTCGCCGGACTTCCACTGGGTCAACTGAGTCGGCGTACAAGTCCACGCCGTGGTACTCGACCACCCCCTCCACCCGAGCGATCTCGATCAAGTCGTTCATCCGGTTAAAGCACCTCAACACGGTTGACTTGCCGCAGCCGGAAGGGCCGATGAGAGCCGTGATCTCGTTCTGTCGAATTAGCAGATCGACTCCCTTTACAGCGAGGAAGTCCCCGTAATAGACATGGAGGCCGCGGACATCAATCAGGACTGGGTTCTCAGGCCCTTCAGCTTCCTTCACGCCCCGAGAAACTATCTCAATCTCGGGGCGAGCGCCAAGATCTGGGGCGGGGGGTTCAGATATATCGGCTCGGACGGTCATTCCCTCCTCCATATCAGAGTTCTTTCTCAAAGCGGTTGCGCAGATAGATGGCGGCAGCGTTGATGATCAGGAGAAGTATCAACATCACCACGATCAGGGCGGCGGTCAGCGCCCTGAAACCCTCCTGGGGAAGTCGAGCCCAGGAGAACACCAATACCGGTAGGGCGCTGAAGCGCCCTCGAAGTTCTTCCAGGAAGGTGGCATCTCCGGCCTGAAAGAAGGTGGTGATACCGCCCACCAAGAGCAGAGGAGCGGCTTCGCCGAACGCCCGACCGATGGAGAGGATGGAACCTGTAAACAGGGCGGGGGCTGCCACTGGAAGCACGTGATAGCGAATGACCTGCCACTTGGTCGCTCCGACGCCGAAGGCCCCCTCTCGAATGCTGTCGGGCACAGCGCGGATCGCCTCAGCCGTGGTGATGATCACGATCGGGAGTACCAGCAGACCTAATGTCAAGCCGCCGGAGATCACGCTCCGCCCCTCCACTTCGGGACCGGTTATCGCCTTGAGTAGCTTCACAAAAATGGTCAGGCCCAATAGGCCATAAACGATCGAGGGGACGCCGGCCAGGTTACGGATATTGGCATTGACAAAGCGGCTGAAGCGATTGTCGAGTGCGTATTCCTCCAGGTAGATAGCGGCGCTGATCCCAAGCGGGAAGGCGATCGCAGCCGTAAAGACCATGAGGATCATGGACCCCACCAATGCCTGTCGAACCCCAGCCACGTCGGAATTTGCTGACAACTGGCTGGTCAAGAAGTTGGCCACACTCCGAGTTCGCCACACCGGCAGGCTGCCGGTGACGACCTCCGCCATCAATGTCACCAGGATCAGAATCGAGATGACCAGAGCGGCGATCAGACCCCACTCAAAGAGCCGACCGCGTTGGTTGCGCCGCTTTCCCGTCAGCGAACGGCGTACGACGGCATCGACTGCCGCCGAGGATGAGATGGCCATCAGTACTTCTGCCTCACTCGGCGCACGAATCGCTCCGACACCACGTTGAGAACAAGGGTGATCAAGAAGAGGACCAGACCGACGAAGAAGAGGCTTTGGAACGCATAGTCATCACCCCGCACGCGGTCGGAGCCAATCGCCAGGGCCGCCATGGCCGCGGTCATCGTTTGGCCGGGTTGCAGAACATTGAACGAAAACAACGAGCCACCGGTCGATCCGGCGGCGATGGCTACCACCATCGTCTCACCTATAGCGCGGGAGAAGGCGATGATCAGCGACGCCACCACCCCTGAGATCGCGGCCGGAAAGACCACCTTCACCGAAGTCAACATCCGGGAAGCACCGAGCCCGTAGGAGGCCTCCCGCAAGGACCTTGGCACCGCCCGCAGCGAGTCCTCCGTCACCGAAGCCACCAACGGGATGGTTAGAATGCCCACGCCGATCCCAGCCGCCAGCATGTTGAAACCGGCGATGTTGTTGCCAAACACCCGCTTCAGCAGGTCGGGGGTGATGAAGCTCAGAGCGAAGAACCCGAGCACTACGCTTGGGATACCGGCCAGAATCTCAAGTGCTGGCTTGACGGCTTTTCGGACTCGAGGCCGAGCGTACTCGCTCAGGTACATGGCGGCACCGAGACCCAGGGGAGCGGCGACCAACATTGCGATTCCGGCCACCAACACGGTCCCAATGATGATCGTCCTGATGTCGAAAGCACCCCGCCGTGGGAACCAACCGATGTCCCACAAGGTCGAGAGGTCGACATTGCTTATGAACGTCCACGCCTCCCCCACCAGCGACAAGATGATGGCGCCGCTGATCAAAATCGAGGTGGCAGCAGCAGTCCAGAAGAATCGCCGGATGCCGGCTTCGCGAGCGCGACGCCGCTTGCTGCCGGTGAGCGAATGCTCGACATGGTCTGATGACAGTGCGGTCATGGTCCAACTCCCACGTGGGTGGACCGGACGGTACTCGTCGGGCCCACCCACATATCCGGTTAGCTAGGCGTCTACCTTGCCAACGTTGCGGGCTTCCCAGTTGTCCCGCCACAGTTGGACCTCATCATCGGTGAGGTCGACGTATCCGGCTTCTCCCACGCTGGCCAAGCCCTCGGAGGTTACGTAGAAGTCGACGAAAGCCTGAAGTGCGGGCTTGTCGGCCAGCCGCGCGTTGTCTACGTAGATGAACAGTGGGCGGGCGATCGGAAACTCACCGGAAGCGATGGTCTCTGGAGTGGGCTCCACGCAGCCTTCGCCGCCATCCACCGGTAGGGCCTTGACCACATCGAGATTGTGCACCACAAAGGCGTAGCCCACCCAGCCGAGCGAAGTCTCGTTGCCTGAGATCCCTTCGATGATGACGTTGTCGTTAGGGGAAGCCACGTAATCGGGGCGAGGATTGATATCTGTCCCACGCTCTTCAGAAGTGCCCTCGAGAACCAACTCTACGAAGGAGTCGAACGTCCCCGACTCTTCGCCGGGAGCGGTGACCACGAGCGGGGCGTCTGGGTAAGGGGCATTGGCCGCTCCGAGCCCGGCGGCATTCAACTCAGCGGCAAGCTCATTGGCATCGGCCCAGTTGTTGAACCCGGTCGACTCCGAGCCAAGCAGCGCGTAAAGGTCCCCGAAGTCGAGGCACGACACTTGCTCGTTGGCAACAGACGTGATCACCGACAACCCGTCGATGGCGACCTTGATCTCGATCGGCTCGACCCCATTGGCGAGACAGGTGTCGAGCTCCTCCTGCTTGATGGCGCGGGAGGCGTCCGAGATGTCGGTCTCACCGTTGCAGAAGAGCACAAACCCGTCGGAGGTGCCGGGGCCATCGACGCTGATCGCCACCTCGGGATGAAGTGCCCCAAAATTTTCGGCAACCCGAGCCGTGATCGGCTCCACGGTCGAAGATCCAGAAATCACGATCTGGCCGGTCAGACCGCCCTCCCCCGCGGTCGGGGTGTCGCCGGCACCGGTGGTGGTAGCTCCCGCCGTCGTGGTGGTTTCCGCGTCAGTGCCGCAGGCGGCAATTACAAGGGCCAGGGCCGCCAGCGACGCCCCCAGCTTGAGTCGTTTCATGTCTTTCGGTCTCCTTCTCGGGAGGCACCGCTCAATAGAGAGCGGGCCCGGTTTCTTGCCAGGCAAGATGAACCTAAGGAGTCCCGTTAACCGACTACCTGCCACAAAGTGAACGGCAGGTAAACGTTGTCCGCAGCGCAATAACTACGTCTGGACTGGCACCAAGTCTGCCAGAAGCCCATGAACCCGGGCCTCGAGGTCGTCTCGAATTCCGCGGACCACCTCGATCGGCTGACCCGACGGATCGTCGAGCTCCCAGTCGACGTAACGCTTGCCCGGAAGCACCGGACAAGCATCTCCACAGCCCATCGTCACGACCACGTCGGCGGCGCGAACAATCTCGTCCGCCCAGGGCTGGGGGATCTCACCGCTGATGTCGATGCCCTTTTCGGCCATCGCTTCGACCGCGACCTTGTTGACCTCCTCGGCCGGCTCCGAGCCCCCGGAAAAGACCTCGACCCGATCGCCGGCGAGGTGGCGCATCCATCCGGCCGCCATCTGCGACCGGCCGGCGTTGTGGACACATAGGAACAGAACGCTCGGATTGAGGTCGGTGACTTCACTGTCGAGGCGGACGAGAGCCCGGAGCCGATCCCTGGCGAAGCGTTCGGCGAGCAGCGGAATCCACATGGTCGACTTGGCCCGATCGGTCAGCGTGTCGACCGAGTCGGCCAGGAAGCGCTCGATGGTCTCGACGTTCAACTGCCCCTCGAACTGGCGCCGAAGGCGCTCGGCCGCCTGCCGAATCAGAAGCTTTTCCTCGGTCGTGAGAGTCGTGGTCATAGGACTATTGCTCCTTCTCGGCGTAGGCCGCCAGGCGGCTGATTCGCCGGTCAATCTCATTGAAGGCGGATCGGAACGAGGTCAGGCCCCGTCCCGCCACCGGATCGGGCACCGACCAATGCAGGGCGGGGGTCTCGAAGGGCGGTCCGGTCTCCCGGGCGCGGTCGCAGACCGACACGACAAGGTCGAACGTCGGCTTGAGACCCTCATAGCCCTTGGGTTGGAAGCCGGTCAGGTCTAGCCCCCGTTCCAGTGCGACCTGAATCGCCCGCGGATCGACGCGCCGGGCTGGATGGGTCCCGGCGCTATCGGCACCATGACCGGTCCGCCAGCGCCAGGCCGCGGCGGCGTATTGCGACCGGGCCGAATTGTGACTGCACACGAACAGCACCGAACGGGCGACGAGTCGGCGAGCCTCCATCAGCAGGTCGAGAGGCTCGGGGTTGAGAGAGATATACCGACGCCGCCGATCACCTTCCGACACTCGCCGTACGATCAGCCCTGCTTCTTCGAGCACACCGAGGTGGTGAGCCACGAGGTTGCCTGGCTGCGAGACCGACCCGGCCAGTTCCTGAAACGTGCGGTCGCCCAACTCGAGTTCGGCAACGATGCCCAGGCGAATCGGATCACCCAGAGCGGCATGAATTCGGGCCCGGTCGACACTGTTCATCACTCAGATAATAATGAGTCAATATCCCTTGATCAAATCTTCTTGTGACGCTTTGCCTACCGCCAAGGGGGTGAACCGTCACAAGAAGGGGTTAGATGTGGGCGCGGGCCCTTGCCAGGGCGAGACTCTGCAGAGTGTCGTGGGCATTGACCCCCCGTTCGGTCGGTAGCCGGTGCCACTGGCCGTCACCACCGAGTTCCCAGGCGAGCTCGTCGTCGGCCATCAGCACATCGATGATCTCGTCGAGGCGAAACTGGAGATCGGCGTCTTCGACGGGCGCCAGCGCCTCCACCCTGTGATCGAGGTTGCGGGGCATCAAGTCGGCCGAGCCGATCAGATAAGTGCGGGTTCGAGCCCTCGACCCGAATCGAAAGATCCGCGAGTGCTCCAGGTGGCGGCCGACGATCGACCGGACCGTGATGTTCGAGGACATGCCGGGGACCTGTGGGATCAGACAACAGATCCCGCGCACCATCAGATCGATTCTGGTCCCGGCCTCGGAAGCTGCATAAAGGGCATCGATCATTCCCGGGTCTGCCAACGAGTTCATCTTGAGAGTTATGGAGCCGTCAGGCATCGATGCTTCGTGCTCGATCAGTTCGACGAGGCGGCGGCGAATGCCATCGGGCGACACCGCCAGCTTCCGGTAGTTGCGCTGACGGCTGTAGCCGGTGAGGAAGTTGAAGAGATCGGAGAGGTCTGCCCCGATCTCGGCGTCGCTCGTGAACAGGCCAAGGTCCTCATAGATACGGGCAGTGGTCTCGTTGTAGTTGCCGGTGGCGACATGGCCGTACCTGCGGATGGTCTCGCCTTCATCCCGAACTACGAGCGAAATCTTGGTGTGCGTCTTGAGGCCCGCCACCCCGTAGACGACATGCACCCCGGCATCTTCCAACCGTTGGGCCCACTCGATGTTGCGCTCCTCGTCAAAGCGCGCCCTCAATTCGACCAGGGCGACAACTTGCTTGCCCTCATTGGCGGCGTGAATCAGCGACTGCATCATCGAACTGTCACGACTGGTCCTGTACAGCGTCTGTTTGATGGCGAGCACCCGCGGATCCCGGGCGGCGGTCGCGATAAAGGCCTCGGTGGAAGCACTAAACGAGTCGTAGGGATGCTGAACCAGCAAAGCACTCGCTCCGATGACCCGGAAGAAGTCCGGGTAGACCCCGTCTCGGGGGGCGAGGCGGGATGGGATGACACCGTTGAACGCCTCGTACTTGAGATCGTCGCGCGGAAGCGAGGTCAGGGTGAAGAGCCCTCCCAGGTCGAGCGGCCCCTCGACCCTGTAGACCTGGTCTTCGGTGGCACCCATTTCCCGAAGGAGAAGGTCGAGGAGGTCAGCGGAGAAGTCGGGCGCAACCTCGAGACGGACGACTTTGCCGAAACGGCGTCTGGTCAGCTCGCTCTCCATTGTGAGTAAGAGGTCGCCGCTCTCGTCTTCGTCGTCTATCTCGATGTCCGCATTCCGGGTCACCCGGAATGGGTGGTTGGCAACGATCTCCATCCCCGGGAACAGCTCACCTAGATGAGCGGCGATGAGTTGTTCGAGCGGGACGAAGCGCTCACCGTCGGGCAGGACCACGAACCGGGGAAGTATCGGCGGGACCTTGACCCGGGCGAATCTGGTCACCTTCGACTCCGGATGCCGGACGACCACAGCGAGATTCAAAGAGAGGTTCGATATGTAAGGAAACGGGTGGGAGGGATCGACCGCCAGCGGTGTCACCACCGGGTAGACCCGCTCGCGGAACTGGAGATCCATGTAGTGGCGGTCTTCTTCGTCGAGATCGCCGTAATCGGAGAAGCCGATCCCGGCCGCCGCCAACCGGGGGGCAATGTCGGTTATGAAAACCTTGCCGGCTCGTTCGTAATGCCCTTGAGCGACCGCCCGGACGGCTTCGAGGGTCTCATTCGGGGTTAGTCCATCTGGCGTCGGAGTCCTGACTCCACGGGCCACCAATTCATGCAGTCCCGAAACCCGGACTTGATAGAACTCATCGAGGTTCGAGGACCATATCGCCAGGAATTTGGCCCGTTCCAAAAGGGGGACCGAGGGGTTTTCGGCGAGGGCTATCACCCTGGAGTTGAAATCCAGCCAGGAAAGCTCTCGGTTTAGGTATCTATCTGTCACGGCAATTCGACCATTCTGATCGGCTTCGGTAGCCAACGAGTGAACAAAAAGCCACCAGAACGTGGTTGGGACGGGGTTCACCTGGCTAAAGCGTGAGCCCGCCCTGCAAGAACGACCTCAATTCGGCTCTGATTTCGGGCAGTCGGTCCGGGGCCATGATCACCGAACGGGCGAACGACATGATCGTGTCCTGGATCAATCGGCCGGCCAGATCAGGTGCAATTGATCGAAACCTGCCGGCAGCCTCCGCGCTCTGGTAGGTCCCCATCATCGCCGCCGAGAGATCGGTGTGGGCGAGTCGGATCCGATCCTGGGCGTTGCTGCCCAGTCTGGGGACCTCGCGATGGAGGATTACACCGAGAACGGGATCGGTGGCAACAAACTCCACAACCAGTTCGGCCAGATCCAGCAGGAGCTCGTCCGGGCTCTTGCGTCGATCCATTTGACCGACGAGCCCGGCGATCACTCCAGGAAGAGCATCCTCGACCAGCGAAGCAACCAGGTCGTCTCGGTCGCGGAAGTACTCGTAAAGGGTGGTCCGTCCAATGCCCGCCACCGCGGCCAGATCTCCGAGGTTGAGGTCGCTGTTTCCGGTCTCAGCCAAAAGGGTGCGGGCGGCTTCGAGAATCTGGCGGCGGGTGAGGACCTTGTGCTCTTCTATCGAACTCGCGCGAATCCGGGGCATCGGCTTCCAGGCTAACTAAAGCCCAGAGGCACGTTGGCCAAAGCCGGAGGCACGTGGTTATCGGGCGGGTTTTCGTTCGGCTTGGTCCGTGGGTGTCAGAAGCAGCCAAGGATCAGCGGACAAGGCGATTCGCCCGTCACTGGGTCCTCTCGTAATTTGGCCGATGGCTCCCGCTGAAAACGTAATCTGGTCTGGGAGCCCCCGGAAACCGGGAACGTGGCGCCAGGTTTCGTCTGATGCGGGCGCCGGCCGTGCTACACACACAATTGTGAGTTCCCTTCCATGGTGGGGCCGGCGTCTCATCACGGTGCCCGTCGTCCTCATCGCCTGGGCATTATCGATAGTTCTGTCACCCGTACTGTTCGTAGCCGCGGTCCTCGTGGATGGGTGGAGAGCGGTTTCCTCCCGGGCGACGCCGATGGCGTGGCGCATGGTCGCCATTCTCATCACCTACTTGACGGGTGAGCTCTTCGCCGTCGTCGGTGCCTTTTTCATATGGGTGAGCTCCGGCTTCGGGACCAACCGGGCACGCCTCATCCGATTGAGCTACAAGCTCCAGTTGGGATGGGGCACCCTGCTCTGGGAATCGGTTCGGGTGATCTTCCGGCTGCGAATCCAGATCGACGGGATCGAGGTCGGCCGGCCGGGACCGATCCTCATCCTGGCTCGTCACGCTTCGATCATCGACAACGTCCTGCCGTTTCAACTTTTCTCTCGAGCTCACGGGATGACCCTCCGCTACGTGATCAAGAAGGAACTGCTGATGGATCCGGCCCTCGACATCGCCGGAAGCTGGATCCCCAACCACTTCGTGGATCGACAGGCAACCGACCCCGAGGGCGAGATCAAGGCGTTGCGACAATTGGGGACGGGCCTCACCGAGAACGACGGCCTGCTGATCTTCCCCGAGGGAACCCGATTCACGAAGGAGAGGCAGGAGCGAGCGCTAGCCAGTCTGCAGAAAAAGAATCCGCGTTTTCACCGCCATGTCGCCGGTCTCCGCCACCTGATGCCGCCCCACCCCGGGGGGGCGCTGGCACTGCTCGAGGCCTCGTCGACCGATGTCGTCCTTGTTGCGCACCACGGGTTCGACGGATTTGCCCAGGTCAAGGACATATGGGCCGGAGGCATGGTCGGGAAAGTGGTGACAGTGAGAATGACGAGGGTCCCGTTCGGCGAGATCCCTGAAGGCCGCGGGCATCGAACCGAGTGGCTCTTCAAGGTCTGGCAGGAGATGGACGACTGGATCTCGAGTCTCGACCAGCAGCCCGTAGCCAATGACGGTTGAACTGACGGTTGAACTGACGGTTGAACTCAGCCATGGGTGACGTCTTCTTGACTGCTGCGGCAACGATTGCCGCGTTGATGATCGTCACCTGGCTCGTGAGCGGCCTTCTCAGGAATGCCTCGATCGTCGATCTCATCTGGGTCTCGGGTTCGTGCTCGTGGCGTGGGCGGTCTTTCTGCGCCACTCCCTCGAGACAGAGATCAACTCAGCTGCGGGTGTGCTGGTACCTGTTCTGTTGACGACCATCTGGGGATTGCGGCTGTCCGGATACCTCGCCTGGAGGAACATCGGAAAAGGGGAGGACTTTCGATATCGGGCTAGTGGATAGTTTCCCTTCCGGTGCAGGCCACCGTGGCCCGACCCGACCCTGATGGGCTCGGATGGCTGGCGATCGCCGGGGTGGCCGTCTGGATCGTCGGCTTGGTGTTCGAGACAGCCGGCGATGTTCAACTGGCTCGCTTCAAGGCCAAAGCCGCCAACAAAGGGAAGGTCATGGACCGGGGGCTGTGGCGGTACACCCGCCATCCCAACTACTTCGGTGACTTCTGCGTCTGGAGGGGCTTGTATTTCGTCGCACTGGATGCCGGGCACTGGTGGACGATCGTGGGACCGGCGGCGATGACCGCCCTGCTCATGAAGTATTCCGGCGCCGGCCTGCTGGAGAAGACGATCGTCAATCGCCGACCCGGCTACGAGGACTACATCAAGAAGACCAACACTTTCTTCCCAGGACCACCCAGGAACCAGGTGTGAGGTTCGAGGCCTGAGGCTTGAGGCTCACGCCTTCCCTTTTCGACCCTTCTGGCTGCCTACTGCCGACTGCTTACTGCCTACTCGCGTCCTAGTACCTTTCTGCCTGTGTTCATGGACGCTGCGCTCTACCGGGATGGCAAGCGGCTACCGGATCCCTTCGTGCTTGACGGAGCCCGGCATCACTGTGACGACCCCAACACGTTCGCCTGGATCGGGCTGTACGAGCCGAGCGAGGAGGAGCTCGAGGCTGTCACCAAGGAGTTCGACCTCCACGAACTTGCTGTCGAGGACGCCATCCACGCTCACCAGCGGCCCAAGCTCGACGTCTACGACGACACCCTTTTCCTCGTTCTGAAACCCGCCCGCTACGTCGACCCCGTCGAGGTCGTCGAGTTGGGCGAGATTCTTCTCTTTGTCGACGACCGCTTCCTTGTTGCCGTCCGTCATGGTGAGGCCTCCAAGCTGGTGGCTGTCCGGAAGGCACTCGAGGAGCAGCCGGAGGAGTTGGCCAACGGATCCAGCGCCGTGCTGTTGGCGATCATCGACCGGGTCGTTGACGACTACGCGGCGGTCCTGGATGGCCTCGAGGGCGACATCCGTGAGCTGGAGGACGAAGTTTTCTCCGAGACCGGGACCACACCGACGCAACGGATCTACAAGTTGAAGCGTGAAGTTCTCCAGTTCCACCAGGCCACCGCTCCGCTGGTCGAACCGATCCTGCTGCTGGCCAATCGACGATTTCCCGCCATCAACCCAGAGCTTCGAAAGTACTTCAACGATGTCCATGACCACCTTGTCCGTGTCGTTGACAAGATCACCGCCTTCCGCGACTTGCTCACATCGATCCTCGAAGCCAACCTCACCCAGGTCAGCGTTCGTCAGAACAACGACATGCGCAAGATCTCGGCATGGGTAGCGATCGCCGCCGTGCCGACCGCACTGGCGGGTATTTGGGGGATGAACTTCGAGCACATGCCCGAGCTCGAGCGAACCTGGGGCTACCCCCTGGCCTTGGTCTTGATGATCGTCGTCTGTGGGACGCTGTACCGAAAGTTCAAGAAGTCGGGTTGGCTATGACGGGTAGGAATAGATGAACAAGCAAGCCGAGTACGTGCTCCGCACCGTGGAAGAACGAGGGATCCGCTTCATACGGCTGTGGTTCACCGATGTGCAGGGGTTCCTCAAGTCGGTCTCCATCAGTCCGGCCGAACTGGAAGTGGCCTTCGAAGAGGGGATGACATTCGACGGCTCCGCCATCGACGGCTATGCCCGTGTCCAGGAAGCCGACATGCTGGCGCGGCCCGATCCGTCTACTTTTCAAATCCTCCCTTGGCGACCCGACGAGCAAGTAGCCCGGATGTTCTGCGACATATCTTCTCCGGATGGCGCTCCATTTGAAGGAGACCCTCGGGGAGTCCTCAAGCGCAACCTAGAGGCGGCGGCCGAACTCGGCTTTACCTTCTACGTTGCTCCGGAACTCGAGTTCTTCTATTTCGCGGATTCGGGCCCGAAACCGAAGGTGCTTGACCGCGGCGGCTACTTCGACATGACCCCGCTCGACTCGGCCCAGGAGTACCGGCGCAAGACCATCAATGCCCTCGAACTGATGGGAATCCCCGTCGAGCACTCGCATCATGAAGTGGCCCCCAGCCAGCACGAGATCATCGTTCGCTACACGGACGCCCTGACCATGGCCGACAACATCATGACGTTCCGGCTCACCGTCAAGGAGGTGGCCCTGGAGAGCGGCATCTATGCGACCTTCATGCCCAAGCCTCTCGAGGCTCACGACGGGTCCGGGATGCATCTCCACCTGTCCTTGTTCGAAGGCGACCGCAATGCATTTGCGGAGCCCGGGTCCAGCAACGGGCTTTCCCAGGTCGGTCAGCAGTTCGTGGCCGGACTGCTAACCCACGCCGCCGAGATCACAGCCATCACCAACCAGTGGGTCAACTCCTACAAGAGGCTGGTCTCCGGATTCGATGCGCCGATCTGGATCTCGTGGGCGAGAAACAACCAATCGGCGCTGGTGCGAGTGCCGCTGGCCAAGAGAGGCAAGGCCTCGAGCGTACGCGTCGAGTACCGCTCCCCCGACGCGGCCGCCAACCCGTACCTGGCCTTATCGGTGGTCCTGGCGGCGGGCCTGGCCGGTATCAAGAACGGCTACGAGCTGCCGCCCGAGGTGGTCGACAATGTTCACGAGTTGACCCCGGCCGAGCGACAGGCTGCCGGCATCGCCCGCCTCCCCGAGACGATGGCCGAAGCACTGGAGGTAATGGAGCGGTCGGAACTAGTTGCCGAGGCCCTCGGAGAGCACGTCTTCTCCTGGTTTCTCCGCAACAAGCGCAAGGAGTGGGATCGCTACCAGCACCACGTCAGCCGCTTCGAACTCGACACCTACCTACCGGTTCTCTGACCTCCGGGTGCCCCACGATGGAGATGGCAGTCTTTCCCCCCGATCATTCGGACGAACTGGGCTCGGTGCTGCGAGCGGTAGGGGCCACGATCCTCCCTATGGCCGAGATCAGTCCCGAACTGCCGGGTGAGGCTGGCGCCCTCATTGTCGAACTGGGTGACGAACCGCTCAGGAGGCTCCGCCACCTGGAGTCACTCGCCGCTCAATCGGCGGTCCCGGTCCTGGTGGTCGTCACACCCGACCAGCTTCCGTTGCTCGACACTGCCGTGGGTGTCACCGACTTCGTCCTCACCCCGCTCACACGAGCCGAGCTACGGCTCAGGCTGCGGCGCCTCACCCGAGCAGCCGGTACCGATGAGATCCACCACTTCAAGGACCTCGAACTGAACCTTCTCACCTACCAGGCGACGCTCAGCGGGCGTCCCCTCGACCTGACCTACATGGAGTACGAGCTGCTTCGCTTCTTCCTCGAGCGGCAGGGCCGGGTCTGGACCCGCGAGCAGCTGCTATCGAAGGTGTGGGGGTACGAGTACTACGGAGGAGCCCGCACGGTCGACGTTCACGTCCGCAGGCTCCGAGCCAAACTGGGTGAGGAACGAGCGTCGTGGATAACGACGGTGCGATCGGTGGGTTACCGGTTCGGGTGAGCGGCTTCGCCGGTTTGAGGTTTGCTCGCTCCGCGAACGAGATCCTGCCTAACCGAAAGTAATTCCCTGGGCTAAAGGCAGATCGTCGCCCCAGTTGATCGTTGTCGTCTGTCTGCGCATGTACAGCTTCCAGGAATCTGAGCCTGCCTCTCGTCCGCCGCCGGTCTCCTTCTCACCGCCGAAAGCACCACCGATCTCTGCCCCAGAGGTGCCGATGTTGACGTTGGCGATTCCGCAGTCGGAACCCACGGTTGAGAGGAAGCGCTCGGCCGAGCGAAGCGACTCGGTGAAGATCGCAGAGGAAAGGCCCTGAGGAACGCCATTGTGCACCGCAATCGCTTCGTCGAGATCAGCCACCTCCATCACGTAGAGGACCGGGGCGAAGGTCTCCTCCTGGAGGATCGCAGCATCCGAACCGATCCGGACTATCGCCGGCTGCACGAAGTTGCCCGGCCGCTCAATCACGCCGCCTCCGTAGACGACGGCACCACCCTGATCCCGAGCCGTGGCGAGAGCGGACATCATGTCATTGACTGCGCCCGGCGTCACCAGAGGTCCCATCAACGTCCCGGTCTCGAGCGGATCGCCGATCGGAACCTGGCGATAGGCATCGACCAGCCGGTCGACGAGCTTGTCGGCGATGGCTTCGTGGACGATGAGACGCCTGAGGGAAGTGCACCGCTGCCCGGCGGTTCCGACTGCAGCAAAGAGCACGGCCCTGACCGCTAGTTCGAGGTTGGCATCGTCCATCACGATGATGGCGTTGTTGCCGCCGAGCTCGAGGATCGAGCGCCCGAAGCGGCTCGCCACCGCCTCGGCCACTTTTTTGCCGACCCCTGTCGAGCCCGTGGCCGAGATCAGCGGTAGGCGCCGATCTCGCAGCATGCGATCGCCTACGACCGAGCCCCGCCCGACCACGAGGTTGAATACCCCCTCAAATCCGGAGCCCGCCATCACGCCCTCGGCGATTCTGGTGACGGCGACTGCTGTCAAGGGGGTCTCGGACGACGGCTTCCAGACGACGGTGTCGCCACACACGGCCGCGATGGCGGCGTTCCACGACCACACGGCGACAGGGAAGTTGAAAGCAGATATCACACCGACGGGACCGAGCGGATGCCACTGCTCGTACATCCGATGGAGCGGACGCTCGGAAACCATCGACAACCCGTACAGCTGCCGTGACAGGCCGACCGAGAAGTCACAGATGTCGATCATCTCCTGGACTTCACCTTCGCCCTCGGCGCGGATCTTGCCCATTTCCAAGCTGACCAACGCGCCGAGTGCTTCCTTCTTCTCTCTGAGCGCGTGACCTAGCAACCGTACGTACTCGCCACGCTTGGGGGCCGGCAACATCCGCCAGGCTTCGAAGGCCTGAGCGGAACTCTCGACAACCTTGTCGTAATCGGCGTCCGAGGCCTGGGTGACAGTGGCGATCACCTCACTGTTGGCCGGATTCGTAACGGGAAGATCGCCACCGGTTCCTTCGAGCCATGCGCCCGCGAAGACTCCCGAGTTTTTGTCATCGAGTCCGAGAGTCTCGAAAATCTCCTGCTTGTTCATCAGCACATCCTCTGGTCACTTGGCCTCTGGCTAGCGTGCGACGACGGCCTCGATCTCGATCTTGAACTCCGCCCGCGGGAGGGCGGCCACCTGAAAAGTCGAGCGGGCCGGTGGTTCCGACCCGAAACAGCTGCCATAGACCTCGTTCATCCGTCCGAAGTCGTCGATGTCGGAAAGAAAGACAGTTGTCTTGACGATGTCGGAGTAACCGAGGCCGAGATCCTCGAGAATCGAACCGATGTTGTCCATTATCAGGCGAGTCTGGTCGACCACATCGTCAGGCGTAGGTCCACCGCTTCGATCGAGAGCGACCTGGCCCGAAATGAAGACGAACCCGTTCGCTTCGGTCGCGACCGAATAGGGGGCGAGGGGCCTGGGAGCGTTGGAGAGAGTCGGGACCTGCTTGGGCACGTAGAAGCTCCTTGGATGCGTGGAACCAGCGCAGCGTCAGCGTACTGACGAATTCGAATGCAATAAGCCGCTGACAAGTCAACTGACTTGGTCGGCTTACGACCTCACGTTGGCGGGGTGGTCAGGAGAAGCTGTTGCCGCAACCGCAAGACTTGGTGACGTTGGGGTTCTCGATCGCGAAACCGGCCCCCATGAGCCCTTCCTTGTAATCGAGGGTCGAACCGCGCAGGCGCTCGGCCGACTCCGGGTCGACTACGACTTTGACCCGTCCGAACTCGGTGACGATGTCCTCGCTATCGGTCTCGGCATCGAAGAACATCTCATACGAAAACCCGGAGCACCCGCCGGGCCGCACCGCTACTCGCAGCGCCAGCCCGGGCTCGCCCTCGGCGTCGATGAGTTCGGCCACTTTGGTGGTGGCGGTGGCGGTCAATTCGACCACCGGGTTGGGACGAGACGACTTGATGGAAAGAATCTGAGTCATTGTTATGAGTCTAACCCCGGGTGGGCTGGAAGCTATTCCCTACCGGGACAAACCAGACGCCAAAACGTGGCGGAGACCGGAAGGTGGAACCGAACGTCGATTACCCTTCTTGTATGCCCCAAATCGATGACATTTACCAGGCTCTGCGGGGTGTCATCGACCCCGAACTGGGCGGCAACCTCGTCGACTTGGGCATGGTCGGGTCGGTCGACATCGACCCCGATGGGGTCGTTTCGATCGGACTCGCGCTGACTATCGCCGAGTGCCCGATGCGCAATCACCTCGAGGGCGAGACCTCCCGGCGCATCGCCAGCCTGCCCGGCGTCAAGGAAGTGATCGTCCATACAACGGCGATGACCAAGGACCAGAGAGCGAACCTGATGACAGGTGCGCGCCTCCGGGCTCGTGAGAATGCGGCGACGACCAGGGTCCACCCGGCGACCAGGGTGGTAGCCGTCAGCTCGGGAAAGGGTGGAGTCGGCAAGTCGACGGTCAGCGTGAACCTGGCGGTCGCGCTGGCCGATCAGGGCTTCAAAGTCGGGCTGCTCGACGCCGACATCTGGGGCTTTTCAATCCCCCGCATGCTCGGAGCTGAGGATCGTCTCGTGGCCGATCAGGACACCAAGTTGATCATTCCGATCGAAGTCGACGGCATCAAGCTCGTTTCGACGGGTCTCATCATCGACTCGGAGGAGACGGCCCTGATGTGGCGAGGGCTGATGCTCTCCAAGGCTCTGGAGCAGTTCCTCAATCAAGTGCAGTGGGGCGATCTCGACTATCTGGTCATCGACATGCCCCCCGGAACCGGCGACATCCAAATGGCCCTCTCGAGACTTCTCCCCCAGGCAGAGATGGTGGTCGTGACCACACCCCAAAAGGCCGCCCAGAAAGTCGCGATCCGGGTTGCCGACATGGCCCGCCGCTCCCACATGCCCCTGGTCGGCGTCATCGAGAACATGTCGTTCTTCACCTGCGACCACGGCACCGAATACGCCTTGTTCGGTGAGGGGGGCGGAGACGAGCTCGCTTCATCCCTGAGCCTCCCGCTCCTGGCCAGGGTCCCTCTCGACCCAGCGGTTGTTGCCGGCGGCGACGAGGGAGCGCCGGTGACTCGTCATCGCCCTGAATCACCGGCCGCGCTCGCTTTCCACTCGGCGGCGATGCATCTGGTCAAGTTGCTCCCGCCGGTCGACGCTGAGAACTGCACCGGACGAATCGCCAAGCTCCTCGAGCAGCTCGCAGCGTCAGGCCAGGACGACCCGGCGGAGGCCACCGGATAGACCCTTTTCCACGCACATGACTAGTTACTAAGGCGCTAATAGAAATCAGGACGTGGTTAGCGGACGGATTTGTTGGATGATGTACCTGAACGTGCCCGGGACAGATAAGGGATAGCTGGGAGGCTTGCCAACGACTTCGGGGTTCCGGCTCCCCCAACGGGACCCCGACCAAACACGAGGGCCTGTATTCCCCCACAGGCCCTCGTGGCTATAACGCCGACGAGGTCGGCCCAAGTCCGAATGAAGGGGCCGACTGAAGGGGAATCGCCTCCCAGCGAGTTTCGAGCCGGACCCTCAACTTGGGGGCATTGGATGGAGTGGGAGGAGGCACAACGGGGAACCCAGGACTACGTCCTGGGAGATGTCCTGATGCGCGCAGCGCTGCGCATCCATCAGGTTCGTCGGGCGTCGCACGCCTGGGATGAGAACGGGGCAGGAGTTGGTAGAAAAAGTCACACTGTGGTTGCTATGCGCAGCCCTTCTTCTCTTGATGATCTACTTCGTACCGGAACCACAGTCATGCTTCATACCGCCCAATGCACCGACCCGAGGCATCTACGACTCGTGCTGGGGATTTTGGGATCTGTGGGGATGACAGCGGCGTAGGCCGAGTTCGCAGGTCTTCGAGCCAGACTCAGTCGCGTCCCTCGCCGGGCCCGGGCATCAGGACCGGGGTATCCGCCCTTCCTCTTTGAGCTTGCGCAGGTGGGCCGCAACCGAGCGAGCGGCCAACGGGTGCAGGGAGCGATCAACATTGCTGTACACGATCTCTACGAGAGCGTCGACACCGATCGCACCTCCGGCGATGGCGTCGAGTATCTCCTGCTCCCGCTGCAGTCGATGGGCGATGTACCACGAGATGATCTCTTGGGGCTGTTCGATCTCGGGCCCGTGGCCCGGGTAGAGGCGGTCCAGGTCGAGGCCCTGCAGCCGCTCGAGAGACCGCAGATAGCTACCCATGTCCTCGACCATCACCGATGACCCACCCATGATGTGGTCGCCCGTGAACAGAATCCGCCCGGTCACGAAACAGAGATGGTCGTCGCTGTGGCCCGGGGTGTGGATCACCTCGAGAGCGATGCCGCCCACCGTGACGGTTGATCCTTCCACCAGCCGAATGTCGGGATCGAATTCGGGGCCGGCAGCGTGACCGAAAGCCGGCACTTCCAGTTCCCTGGCCAACGGATTGGCGAGCGGCGCGTGGTCGCTGTGGGTGTGGGTCACCAGCACCGAGGCAACGGATCGCTGGCCTATAGCCGCAAGGATGGCGTTGAGGTGGGCATCTGAAATCGGACCTGGATCGATGACAACTACCTTCCCGTCCGATTCCAGGAGCCAGGTGTTGGTGCCCGGTCCGGTGAAAGGGCCGGCATTGGGCGCCAGGACTCGCTCGATCCTGACGCTCACCAGGGGATGTCCACTGGCACAAGCGATCCATCGGCCGCTATCACCGGAGTGACCGGGTCGAGCCTCGCCCGGCTCGCCGCCTCCAGGGCCTGGTCGATGCTCGTGAATCTGGCCAGCCACCGCAGGTGAGCAAGGGTCGGCAGAACCATCGGCCACTGCTGGGCCTGATGGGCACCGAGCGCAGCCGCCGGGGTGATGTACGCCGCTTCCTCGAGTTCGTCCCTCGCAAGGGTCAGGGGCAGCGTCGATGACAGAGGGGCGAGGTAGAAGTGGGTGTCGTACCGACGCGGAAACATCATCGGTGTCACCCAGCGCGAGACAAACGCCAACGAGCTGACATCTACAACCATCCCCACCTCTTCGGCCAGTTCTCGGACGGCGGCCCGGCGGAAAGCCTGCTCGAGGTCGAAGTCGTCGGCGTTGTGGTCCCTGGGATCTACCGTCCCTCCTGGAAACACCCAGACCCCTCCGAAAAAACCCCTCGGAGGCCTTCGCACCATCAAGACCTCTAGGCCTCCATGCCCGGGGGTCACCAAGATGACCGTCGCAGCGAGCACCGGCTCGACGAAGTCAGGCAACGGGGCCGCGCCGTCGCCCGGCGGATTGGTCAAGGAAACTCGATCCGTTGCGGCTGGCGGAGTCAGCTCGCAGCCGAGACTTCCCGCCGTTCCATCTCGGTCAAGCCGCCCCAGATTCCAAAAGGCTCTCTAATCCCGATCGCGTACTCGGCGCACGGCTGGCGCACCGGGCAGACCTGGCAAATCGCCTTGGCCCGCTCTTCACGTCGTTCACGTTCGTCTTTTCGTTCAAAGGTCGAAGGGGGGAAGAAGAGATGGGCGTGATTGCCCCTGCACAGAGCTTTCACCTGCCAATCGTCCGACAACCTCACAGATGCTCCCTTCCTGACCTCGGGTGGTCGGAAGGTAACTACGGTTGCCAGGATCCGCCAGGGAAATTATGGAAGGAGCAAGGTCAATTTTCGCGACCTGGCTCGACCTCCAGGCGCCACCCTTTGACGGCCATGACAACGATTTCGGCCCCGCTGCGGATTCCCGATTCACGATGAGCGGTTGCCGGCCATCGGGCGCCCTCCACCTCAACAACTCCCTCGGGGGAGACGTCTGTAATCGCCATACCCTTTTTCCCGACCAGACCTTCGCGCCCGATGGTTTGCGTCGAAAACCGGGCCCGTCCCATGGTTGGAATCGCCAGTAAGTAGAAGAAGAGCACCGCCACGACCGACAAGACCACTCCGGCAACCCCGGTCCGAACCTGCGGCTCACCGGCGCTGAAGCTGAACCCGGCCCAGGTGAGAAGGCCGGAACCCAGAAGATTCAACCCCAGAATCCCACCTTTCTGATAGCTCGCAGTCAGAAGCCACATCGCCGCCAACGCCCCGGCCACCGCCCACCAGTTGATCGGGAGAACCGACAGACCGAAGGAAGCCAGGAAGAGAGAAATGGCGGCAGCCACCGCAGCCAGACCGGGCCCGACCGCATAGAACTCGAACGCGGCGACGGTAAGACCCATCACGAGAAAGAAAAACGTAGCCTCCGGCCGGGCACCGAGATGAACGAACCGGTGCAGGGGACCTGGTTGGGTGAAGACGGCCGGGACGGTGGTGATGCCATCGCCTGTTTCGGCTTGAGTGATGGTCGCGACGACTCGCTCCTGGCCGTCCACCACAAATGTCTCACCATCGAGATCCTGGATCAACTGCCTGATCGATGGAGCAACCCGATCGACCAGTTCGGGGTCAACGGCTTCAACTGTGTGGGGGAGTTCCAGGCCGTCAGGAGCGGGCAACAACGTGGCGGTCGTACCGGCGATAGCTGGCTCCCAGTTCTCGATCCGAGTCCCGGGCGCCGCCGCCACTTCGACTCCGGAGCTCAGCAACTGGGCCGCACCGCCGCCGGCGAGGGCGGGGGCCGGTCCGAGCCAGACCACCAGGGGTAAAGGCGGGTCCGCCAAAATATGGGCTGCCTGCCCGAGCGTTTCGAGGCCGCCGATAGCTCCAGGTGAGTTGAGCTGGACGATGGCGATCTCGCTGCCGTCCGTGGCGGCGTCCTCGATCGAAGCGACCAGGAAACGCAACGTTGCGTCGTCGAGCAGGCCGCCGACCTCGATCACCGTCACCTGGCCCTCGGTTTGGACCGGAGCCGCCGCCAGGCCCGCGCCGAAGAGGAGAAGCAAAAGGATCGGGAAGCGACGCACGGGGCGATGGTAAGTGTCGCCGGAGACCTCGCCGCCGTGCCGGCGACGCTACGAAAACGCCAGGGCCTTTCGCATCTCCTGGGCAGTGAACGGCTTGAGAAGTGATCGATCCGCCCCCGACCTCTTGGCGATGAAGCGGTCAGCCGCCCGGTCCAGTAGAAGAATCAGCGGGGCCTTCGGCAGAATCCCCATAGACATGGCCTCGCGCAGGCTCCGGATCACAGCCATGCCGCCCATGCTTCCAACTTGCATGTCCACAACGACAGCTGTGGGCGGGTGATTGACCGCAGCCTCGACGACTACATGGGGCTCGGCGTGATGGATCGACCAATCCGACGACGGCAGCGCCGCAGCTACGTCGTTTCGCACCCAAACCGCATCTGCGACCAGAAGCAACTGCATACGAAAGGAAATGTAGCTCGCAAGGGGAGCACCTAAGACGGCAGGCGTCACGCCCAGCGATCCCCTGCTAAGTTCTCGCTACTTCTCCGAGAAGAAGTTCGATGCTGTGAGAGAGGAGACACCTTGAAACCTCGCAGAATGTCGACCGGCTTCACTAGGCGCGAGATGCTCTACCTGTCCGGCGCCACCCTCCTTGCCGCAGCGTGCGGGAACGGTGCCAGCACCACCACGGGAGCTCCGACGGGTACCACTTCTGCCACGGGAGCGCCGGCCGTTTCGTTCCTCGAGCCCAGCGAAGCGCTCAGTGGTGAGCTGAAGATCCTGCTCTGGAGCCACTTCGTGCCCGCCCACGACACGTGGTTCGATCCCTTTGTCCAGGAGTGGGGAGACATGGTCGGAATCGACGTCACCGTCGATCACATCGCTGTCGCCGACGTGCCAGCCGCCATCGCCGCCGAGATCCAGTCCGGTCAGCCCGAACATGACCTGATGCAATACATCGCCGTGCTGAGCCAACATGAGCCCTCGGTGGTCGACATGGCCGATGTGGTCGCCGAGGCGGAGAACCGCTACGGACCGATGCTCGACTTGACCCGCCGGTCGTCGTTCAACCCGAACACGGAAAAGTATTACGCCTATGCGCCTTCTTGGGTGCCGGACCCCGGCGACTACCGCCAATCGCTCTGGGAAAGCGTGGGCATGCCAGACGGACCTCGGACCTGGGATGACCTACTACAAGGCGGTAGCGAGATCTTTGCCTCCCAGGGCATCCAACTCGGGATCGGCATGTCTCAGGAGATCGACTCCAACATGGCCATGCGGGCACTGATGTGGTCATTTGGCGGCGCGATCCAAGACGAGAACGAGAACGTCGTGGTCAACTCCGACGCCACCATCGCGGCAATCGAGTACATGACCAACCTCTATGAGCAAGCAATGACCCCGGAGGTCTTCGCCTGGAATGCCGCCTCCAACAATCAGGGTCTGAACGCCGGGGAGCTGAGCTATATCCTCAACTCGATCTCGGCGTATCGCACCGCCCAAGACGAAGGTTTGGACGTCGCCGACGACATCCTCTTCACCCCTGCCCTGGAGGGACCGGCGGCGGCCCTCGTTGCCTCCCACGTCATGTACAACTGGATCATTCCCGACAGCCCGGACGTAAACGTGTCCGCCGCCAAGGAGTTCCTCCTGCACTACACGGAGAATCTGGCACCGGTCGCATGGCACTCGAAGCTGTACGACTTTCCGGCGTTCCCAGAGCGAGTGCCCGACCTGGAAGGCTGGCTGGACAACGACCCCTTCGGGTCCCAACCGGCGAACAAGCTAACGGTGCTCAAGAACTCGCTCGATTGGTCGACCAACATCGGCCATCCCGGGCCCGCCAACCCGGCGATCGGGCAAGTATTCGGCGAGGCAATTCTCCCGGTCATGTTTGCCGATGCTGCCCAGGGCAATAAGACGCCCCAAGAGGCGGTGGCCGATGCCGAAGCTCAGATCAACGCCATCTTCGATGATTGGCGCGGACGTGGTCTGGTGGGCACCGGGTGATCGACGCCCTGAAGCAGAATCGCGACATCATGAGCTGCTCTGGTGGAGAAAGGCTTCACGCCCGCACTCGGTCAGCTTGATGGCTGTTGTCGAGGTCCGAGGGCTGAAGAAGCACTTCGGTGAGGTGGCGGCCGTCGACGGCGTCGACCTCCGCTCGGAGGAAGGGGAGTTCCTGGTGCTCCTGGGCCCATCGGGTTGTGGGAAGACAACCCTGTTGCGCATGATCGCGGGCCTGGAGCACCCGACCGAAGGAGACATCCTTCTCGGCGGAGAAAACGTCACCGGCTTGCCACCGCGAGCTCGCCGGATCGCCATGGTGTTCCAGTCCTACGCCCTCTACCCCCACATGACGGTGGCCAGGAACATCGAGTTTCCGCTGAAGGCGCAGGGCATCGAAGCAGCCGAGCGGTCCAAGAAGGTGCAATGGGCGGCCGAGCTGTTCGGCATTGATTCTCTCCTCCATCGCCGCCCTCGCCAACTGTCGGGAGGGGAACGGCAAAGGGTGGCCCTTGCCCGGGCCCTGGTGCGCGAACCGACTGTGTTCTTGCTGGACGAGCCGCTCTCCAACCTCGACGCCAAGCTGCGGGCGTCGGCAAGGGACGACCTGTTGGAGTTTCAGCGCCGGATCGGCATCACCACCCTCTACGTCACGCATGACCAGGTCGAGGCGATGGGAATGGGAGACAGGATCGCCGTCATGGACCGGGGAAAGATCCGG
The DNA here is from genome assembly GCA_035525055.1 of Acidimicrobiia bacterium. Lineage (GTDB taxonomy): Bacteria > Actinomycetota > Acidimicrobiia > Spongiisociales > ZC4RG35 > DATEEG01. The sequence goes on from DATLEZ010000011.1 coordinate 26,868, forward strand.
CAGTTGGGAACTCCCGAGGAGGTGTATCACCACCCGGTCGACACCTTCGTGGCGGGCTTCTTGGGGTCGCCTCCGATGAACCTCCTCGAAGGTCCCGACTTCCTGTTTGGCTTTCGGCCCGAACAACTGTTGCCGGAGGGGATTTCGCCGGACGACGGCCCGCGAATTCCTCTGACATTTCACGTCAATCGTGTCGAGTACCTGGGGTCGGAGCGCTACCTCTACGGGCACATCCAGGGATTCGAGGCAAACAAGATCATCGCCATGCTCCCTGGCACAGTCACCTTGCCTCTGACCGCTGACACGAATCACCGGTTCTCGGTGGCCGAAGCCCAGATTCGCTACTTCGCCAAGGACGGAGGCGAAAAGATTCCCCCGCAACCGCTGCCGCTATGAGTCCGGCCAAGGCTCCCCCACGCCGCCGCTACCTGGCCGACAACCCGAGATTCCTCGCCGCGCTTTTCATGTCACCAGCGGTGACCTACATCATTGCTCTGGTCGGCTTCCCGTTCGTACTCGCGATCGTCTATGCCTTCACCGACATCACCACCGGCAACCCGGAGCTGGAATTCGTCGGATTCGAAACCTTCCGCAGAGTCCTGGCCGACCCCATCTTTCGCGAGGCGCTGGGGAACACATTCTGGTTCGCCCTGATCGCCAACCTGCTGGTGGTTGTGCTGGCGAAAGCCCTTGCCCTGGTGCTGATCCAGGACTTCAAAGGCAAGAGGATCGTCAGGTTCCTCGTGCTGCTGCCATGGGTGGCACCGGTATCCCTGGCGACGATCACGTGGCTGTGGACCCTGGACTCGATCTTCTCACCGATTGACTGGGTGCTTCGCCAGCTCGGCCTGATCACCGAGAACATGTACTGGCTGGGAAGGCCCGAGCTTGCGATGACCTCCGTGATCGCTGTCCATACATGGCGAATAGTTCCGCTGGCGGCAGTGATCATGATGGCCGGGCTGATCTCCATCCCGAGTGAGATAAACGATGCCGCCGCGGTTGACGGTGCCGGTCCGTGGCGGAAGCAGTTTCAAATCACCGTTCCGCTGATGGCGCCGATCATCGCCGTCGCCGTTCTGTTCGGAATGATCCTGACCATCTCCGACATGAGCGTTGTCTACGTTCTCACCCGCGGGGGACCGACCAACTCGACCCAGGTCCTGTCGACCTGGGCATTCTTCAAGGGAATAGAGGGCGGCGCCCTCGGTCAAGGCGCGGCGGTGGCGCTGTTTCTCCTTCCCGTACTGGTTGGCATCACGGCCGTGATTCTGCGCATGGCTCGGCGTCGGGAGGTCCTGTGACCACCTGGGAGAAAACCGATTTCCCGAAGCTGCAAAGAGACGCTCGAAGGCGCCGCCGGCTAGGCCGGGGCGGCATCTATCTCGCCGCCGCAGCCTTCGCGTTTCTCGCCGCCTTTCCCTTCGGCTGGGCTCTCATCACCATGTTCAAGCAGTCGAGCGACTTGTACGTCAAGGACAACAACCCGTTCTGGTTCAACGAGCCCCCGACTGGAGAACACGCCGGGTTCCTCTTTTCGGGAACCAACTATCTGACATTCGTCAGGAACACGGTCATCGTTGGTTTGGCAGTCACCGCTATCACCCTTGCTCTTTCGCTACCCGTCGCTTATGCCCTAGCGCGACTCCGGCTCCGGTGGGGTGAGCGACTGGGAATCGCCATCTTCCTCGTGTATCTGATTCCTCCGACATTGCTTTTCATTCCGATGACCAGAGTTGTCAACGTCCTTGGTCTCCAGGAGTCACTCCTGTCGCTGTTGCTCGTTTACCCGACGATCACGATTCCAATCTCATCCTGGCTGCTCATGGGTTTTTTCAAAGGCATTCCGATGGACATCGAGGAACAAGCGATGGTCGACGGTCAAAGCCGAATCGGAGCGATCAGCAAGGTTGTGCTGCCTCTGATGTTTCCGGGCATCGTTGCCGTCATCGTTTTCGCATTCACACTGTCCACCCATGAGTTCATCTACGCCCTTTCCTTCAACAAAGGCTCGGCAACGAAGACGATCGCCACCGGGGTGCCGACCGAACTGGTCAGGGGTGACGTGTTCTTCTGGCAATCCCTGCAGGCGGCCGTGATCATGATCGCCGTTCCAATTGCGTTCATTTTCAACGCCTTCCTCGACAAATTCATCAAAGGCTTCACCCTCGGAGCGGTAAAGGGCTAGAAGGGTCCCGGGCAGTTTCGGGCCGTCCAGCCGTCGCTCGAGCCGGTCGGGAAAGGTGGCAACAAACCGCAGCCCATCTGGCGCCTAACATCATCACCAATCGGGACGTAGCGCAGCTTGGTAGCGCGCAGCGTTCGGGACGCTGAGGTCGCGGGTTCGAGTCCCGCCGTCCCGACTACAAAGGTCCTGGTCAGGGCTCTGACACCAGGGCCCTGACCGGTACCACGCCGATTCCATCCCGCGTTTATCCCGCGCGGATGGGCGGCCCATCTGTGTGCGGCCCATCTGTGATTTCCAGTCGATACTGGGAACAAATGTTGCTGTGGTGGGTGCCTGATACTTTCGTGACACGGCTCCGGTCGGTGTGCGCGGTGAGTTCGTCGTTGACGAGCGGTCCGCGTGTTCGGGTTGCTCCTCCTTCAACGATGGCAAATGCCGTCCTCCTCAGACCTGAGGATGCTTAGGTCATGCGTCTTCATCGGGGACTTCGGGGATGCACCTGGTCCAACTAAGTCCCTGAGTTGCGGGCCTGCCGTCGATTGGTTCGATCAACAAGTGGGAGGCTGATCTGACTTGAACGGTGGCCGGTGGGAGGTCATCGACAATCAGTTTTCCGTCCTCGACTTTCCAGGTGAACGCTTCCTCTCCCTCGACGTTGCCGTGTTCTTCCCGCGCTCCGTACCACATGTGGCCAGTACCACTGAACCGCCCCGGGTTTTCTGGAGGCTCCAGATTTTGAGAGGATGGAGCCATGACAGGATCGACACGTAGGAGATACCCGAAGGAGGTCCGGGAGCGGGCAGTGCGCCTGGTCTTCGATCACCAAGCTGAGTATCCGAC
>DATLEZ010000012.1:0-61224 GCA_035525055.1 Acidimicrobiia bacterium
GGAATACATTCGCCCCGCCATCCAGATGGACGGTGGCGACCTGGTACTACTCGGGGTGGATGAGGGCACCGTCAACCTCCAGATGGTTGGCGCCTGCGGTGGTTGCCCGATGTCGATGATGACCCTGAAGGCCGGGATCGAGCGAATCCTGATGGACCGCGTCCCCGGCGTAGTGGCAGTCAACGCTTCATAGAGTCGAGACGAACCGGCGGCGATTGGAGTCGGATACGTCCGGAGTTCTCACACCCCCCTCGATCTCGCTTCGCTCGATCGGTCCCCCCTCAAGAAGGGGGACAAGTGAGTGAGTCTTCCGTCTTCTTTCTTCCCTTAGGCTTCCCAGGTGGCTGCTGACCTCATTGAGTTGCTGTTGGCCGGGGACCGCTTGGCGCTCAGCCGTTTGATTACCGAGGTTGTCGATGCTCCTACGCCCGATCTAGTCGACCGCCTTGCCGAGCTCCGAACCGGCACTCATGTCATCGGGATCACGGGGCCGCCAGGCGCCGGGAAGAGCACGCTCGTTGACAAACTCGTCACTCACTACCGGTCCCTGGGCGCCCGACCGGGTCTAGTTCTCATCGATCCTTCGAGTCCCTTCACGGGCGGTGCCATCCTCGGCGACAGGGTGCGGATGCAGGCTCATTCCGACGACCCTGACGTCTACATACGATCTCTCGCCACCCGTGGTCAACTGGGTGGCTTGACCGCGGGAGCTGACGCGGTGCTGGCAGTGCTCGACGTCGCCGGCTTCACCCCGCTGATCCTCGAGACCGTTGGCGTCGGTCAATCGGAACTGGATGTCATCACCGTCGCCGACACGGTTGTGGTCGTGCTGCATCCGACCTGGGGGGATGACGTGCAGGCGAACAAGGCCGGTCTCATCGAAGCCGGTGATGTGTTCGTTGTGAACAAGTCCGACCTGGCCGACCCTCACCGCACCATCACACAGGTCGAACAGGCTCTGGCTATGGGGACCCGAACTTCATGGCTGCCTCCGGTGCTTGGCACCTCGGCCATCTCGGGCAATGGGGTTGAGGCCCTGGTCGAAGCAATCGAGAGACACCGGATTCACCGGGCAAGTTCACCGACCGGCTAAGCGTCGGTTCTTTCGGCTTTGAGCTCGGCCTGGGCAGCGGCCAGGCGGGCCACCTTCACCCGGGGTGGGCTGCACGAGACGTAGTCCAGTCCGACCTCGCGACAGAAGGCTATCGACTCGGGGTCGCCACCGTGCTCGCCACATACGCCGACCTTGAGGCGCCTGTTCGCCTCTCTTCCCTCCGTTGTGGCCATTCGCATCAAGCGGCCGACTCCGACGGGGTCGAGCGTTTGGAACGGGTTCGCTTTCAGGATGCGTTGCTCGAGGTATTCGCTGAGGAACCGCGCCTGGGCATCGTCCCGGGAGAGCCCGTACGCCATCTGGGTTAGGTCGTTGGTACCGAAGGAAAAGAAGTCGGCAACTGCGGCAAGTTCTCCGGCGATTAGGGCTGCTCTGGGCAGTTCGATCATTGTGCCAATCGGGACCTCGAGTTTGAGCCCGCTGTCCTCCGAGTACTGCTTTATGTGTTCTTCGATCATCGTTCGCATTCGGCGGAGCTCTTCGGCGTCGGCGACCAACGGGATCATGATCTCGAGACGGGGATCGCCTCCAGCTCGGAGGCGCTGCACCACAGCTTCGAGAGCAGCCTCCACCTGCATCCGGTAGAGCTCGGGCCGGATCAACCCGAGCCGCACGCCGCGTAGGCCCATCATGGGGTTGACCTCTTCCCACCGTTCCACCTGGGCCGACATCGCTTGCAGCTCCGTGATGTCCTCTAGAAGCGGAACTCTGCGGTACATCTCCTGCTCGATCTCCATGCGAGACGGCAGGAACTCGTGGAGAGGCGGGTCCAGAAGGCGCACCACCACTGGCAGCCCGTCCATCGCCTCGAGCAGACCCTCGAAATCGGCGACCTGGAGGGCCTTGAGCTGGGCCAGAGCCTCCCGCGACTCCTGTTCGGTACCCAGGATTACCGTCCTGACGCCTTCGGTGCGCTCGCCCATAAACATGTGCTCGGTCCGGGCCAGACCGATTCCCTGGGCCCCTGCTGTGCGGGCGGTGGCTGCATCTCGCGGAGTGTCGGCGTTGGCCCAGACTTCGAGATTCCTGATCTCGTCGGCCCACGTCAGCAGGGTTTCCAACTCCGGCACCGGGCGGGGCTCAATGAGCGGTTGTGCGCCTAGATAGATCGAACCCGAGGTTCCATCAATCGTCAGCAGGTCGCCTTCCTTGATCTGTTGGGAGCGGACCGAGGCCCTTCCTCCCTGCTCGTCGACCATGAGGCCGCTGGTTCCAATAACGGCAGGCTTTCCCATGCCGCGAGCGACCACCGCGGCGTGGCTTCCCCCTCCGCCCCTCGACGTGAGTATCCCGGCGGCCGCGGCCATCCCGTGGATGTCATCGGGAGTGGTCTCCGGCCTTAGCAGCAGAACGGTTTCGCCCGCCTTGGCCCACTCGACGGCCCGGTTGGCGGAAAAGACCACTTTGCCTACAGCTGCTCCGGGGCTAGCACCGAGGCCACTTGCCAGCGGCGGGTCCGCGTTGGTTTGGTCGATTCGTGCCCGGTCGAGTTGTTCGAGCGAGGCCGGGTCAACCAGTTTGACGGCACCGATTCGGTCGATGATCCCGTGCGCAACCATATCGACTGCGATTTTGACTGCGGCGTGAGCCGATCGTTTGCCCGACCGGGTCTGCAGCATCCACAGGTCGCCGCGTTCGATCGTGAACTCGATGTCGCACATGTCTTTGAAATGGCGTTCGAGTCCGTCCATCACTGATAGCAACTCGGCGTGGCACTTGGGGTGGATGTTGGCCAGGTCGTCGAGGGGAGACGTGTTGCGGATCCCGGCTACGACGTCCTCGCCCTGAGCCCGGGCCAGGTAACTGCCGTACGGCTTGTTCTCGCCGGTGGAGGGGTCGCGGGTGAAACAGACACCGGTCCCCGAGGTTTCACCGAGGTCCCCGAAGACCATCATCTGCACGTTGGCGGCAGTGCCGATGTCGTCAGGGATCTTGTTCAGTTCGCGGTACTTCTTGGCTCGCTCGTTCCCCCATGACGAAAAGACGGCTGAGATCGCACCGCGAATCTGTTCGCGTGGATCCTGGGGGATCTGGCCTTTGCCGGAACCGTCGACGACTTGACTGAATCGTCTCGTGGCATGGGCCAGGTCCTCTGCCGTGAGAGAGGAGTCGTCGTCTACCCCGCGGCTCGCACGAAGGTCGGTCAAAACCTCTTGGAATAGGTCCTCGGAAACACCCAGGACGACTTTCCCATACATCTGAACGAAGCGGCGATACGCGTCCCAGGCGAAGTGCTGATCACCGGACCACGAGGCCAGCAACCCGACAACCTCGTCGTTGATACCGAGGTTGAGGATTGTGTCCATCATGCCGGGCATCGAGAACTTGGCCCCCGAGCGCACCGAAACCAGGAGAGGGGCAGGCCCGCCGCCAAAGGTTCGCCCGCTCTCCTTTTCGAGGCGGGCGACGGCCTCATCAACTTCCTGCCACAGGCTGTCGGGGGGATTGCCTTCCTTCATGACATACCGGCAAGCGTCTGTCGTGATCGTGAAGCCGGGAGGAACCCGCAGACCCAACCGGGTCATCTCGGCCAATCCGGCACCCTTGCCCCCCAGGAGATCGCGCATCGAAGCGTCTCCCTCTGAAAAGTCGAGTAGGTAAGCCATCGGCAACAAAGCTAATGCCTTTCGAGCAGGCGTCGGTCAAAACGCCCGCGAAAGCATTGCTAGGTTTCGGGCTTCTCATGCCGACCACCGTTGCTTTCGCGCATGCCACTGGGTTCTGCGGCGGCGTTTGGAGGCCGGTCGTGGCCTCCCTACCCAACGGCTTCGAAAGCCTGGTCTGGGACTTCCCGTGTCACGGTTCGGCCCCGAAGCTGGAGCACCCGATCGACTGGTGGGACATGGGGACCTTCACCTTGGCGCAAGTGGCGGGGGCGGGAGCGCCATTGATCGGTGTCGGGCACTCGATGGGTGGGGCGGTAATGCTGATGGCCGAGATCCGGTCGCCGGGCACCTTTGCCGCCCTCCTGCTGATCGAGCCGATCGTATATCCGCCCCCCTTCGGAGAGTATGAAGGGCCGCAGACGCTGCTGGCCAAGAAACGGCGCAATGAATTCAGCTCCCGAGAGGAGGCCCGGGCCAACTTCGCCGACAAGCTTCCGTTCTCAGCCTGGCATCCGGCGGCGCTCGATGGATATATCGACTGCGGATTCGTCGATACCCCCGCCGGGGCCGAGCTTTCCTGCCGACCTGCGGATGAAGCTGCTATTTACCGGGCAGCCACTCGCCACGGCGTATGGGACCTGCTCGGGAAGGTTGACTCACCGGTGACGATCCTCGCGGGAGGCGATTCCGAAACCCACACCGTCGACTTTGTGCGGCATCTGGCGAGCCAGATCTCAAACTGCGACTTCGAGATAGTTCCCGACACCGGCCATTTCCTGCCGATGGAAATGCCCGAAACTGTCGCCGACCACATCGGCCGGATCGCGGCGGATGTCACAGGATGACTCGGCAGAGTCAATTGATGACGCCGATGCGGTCGACAGAAGCGATTCCTGCTGAGAACAACAGTCCAAAGAAGAGGTGGAGACGGGCTGTACCCGACAGCAGCGGGACGAGGGTCGCGGGTTCGTCCTTCCCGGCGATCCGATTGAGCCGGGGCACCATCGGTACTACCAGGACAACGGCCAGTGTCGCGACCGGGACAATCCGTGCCGCCCCTAAGACAACGGTGACAACGATCGCTCCCCACGTCAGCCCGGCGTAGAGACGGCGGGTGCTGGTTCTCCCGAGCATGACCGCCAGCGTTCGCTTGCCGACCCGGGCATCGGTTGTGATGTCACGGAGGTTGTTGGCGACGAGGATCGCCGTCACCAACATTCCTATGGGGACTCCCGCAAACCAAACCCACCCCGGGACCGAACCGTCGTGGACCAGCCGGCTGCCACCGGTGGCGACGAGACCGAAGAAGAGGAACACGAACAACTCACCCAGACCTCGATAGCCGTAGGGGATCGGCCCCCCGACGTATCCGAGCATCGCCACAACGGAAGCCACCCCGATCAGGATGACGACAGGGCCGGCGAGGATGGTCAGGCCGATCCCCGCTGCCACCGCGAGCGCGATCGATCCTGCCGTCGCGATCCACATCTGGCGGGCGGTTATTACGCCGGAGGCAACCATTCTGCGCGGGCCGACTCGATCGCCCGGGTCGGCCCCGCGAGCGGCGTCAGAGGCATCGTTGGCGAAGTTGGCCGCTACCTGGATCGCCAACGCCCCTACCAACGCCAGTAGGAAGGCCCGCCAGTCGAACACGCGGTCGTACGAAGCGGCTGCGGATCCAACGAGAACCGGAACGATGGCGGCCGGCAAAGTCCGTAGCCGCGCCGCCTGGACCCATGGGTTTGTCTGGCGTCTGGCGTCTGGCGTCTGGCGTCTTAGAAGTGCCACGGAAACTTGCGGTAGTCCGGGTCCCGCTTCTCGAGGAATGCATCGCGTCCTTCGGCCGCTTCCTCCGTTCCATAGGCGAGACGGGTTGCCTCCCCGGCGAAGAGTTGTTGGCCGACCAAACCATCGTCGATCATGTTGAACGCGTACTTGAGCATCCGTTGCGCGGTGGGGGACTTGGCTCCGATCTCCGCCGCCCACTCGAGAGAGATCGTTTCTAGTTCGGAGTGAGCGACCGAGGCATTCGCCATCCCCATGGCCTGAGCCTCATCTGCGGTGTAGGAGTGTCCGAGGAAGAAGATCTCGCGGGCACGTTTCTGACCGACCATCCGGGCCAGGTAGGCCGAGCCGAAACCACCGTCGAAGCTGGCGACATCGGCGTCGGTCTGCTTGAACAAGGCGTGCTCCTTGCAGGCGATGGTCAGATCGCAAACGACATGGAGGGAGTGACCGCCGCCGACCGCCCAACCGGGGACCACCGCGACCACGACCTTCGGCATGAACCTGATGAGGCGCTGACACTCGAGAATGTGGAGCCGGCCCAACTTGGCCGGGTCAATTCCCCCGGCGGTCTCGTCCTCCGAGTATTGATAGCCAGCGGCCCCCCTGATCCGCTGATCCCCTCCCGAGCAGAACGCCCATCCTCCGTCCTTGGGGGAGGGTCCGTTGCCGGTGAGGAGCACGACCCCGACATCGGCGGTCATACGAGCATGGTCGAGGGCGGCATAGAGCTCGTCTACGGTGTTGGGCCGGAACGCGTTGCGTACTTCGGGACGGTTGAAGGCGATCCGAACGGTGCCCTGGCCTATCGCCCGGTGATAGGTGATGTCGGTGAACGAGTGCCCTTCGACTTCTGTCCAGCGGCCGGGATCAAAATGCTCGGAGATCACAAGGGAGAATGTAGACCTTGAAGGAGTGGTGAGTGGTGAGTGGTGGGTGGTGGGTCCCCGAAACTGGTTTTGGCGCGTACGATCGACACCAGGGGAGCAGAACGCCGCGCCAAAAGAGGGTTTTGATGACCGATCAATACCTGAGACAACAAGCCGACCTGAGTCCCGATGCACCTTTCCTGGTGACGAGGGAGAGGGGAATGACATACGGCGAGGTTGATCAGCTCGTTTCGGGGCGGGCCCGGGAGCTGGGCGATCGGCGCGGCGATCAGGTCGTTGTTCGCCCTGCGATCGATGTCGAGTCGGTAGTTGAGATCCTTGCCACGACCCGCTCGGGGGCAACGGTCGTGCTGATCGCGGCGACTCTGCCTGGCGACCTGGCCGCAAGACAGATGTCTGCCGCCGCTCAGGAGGACCGTCCCTCTCAATCGATTTTGTTCACAAGCGGCAGCTCGGGGACACCCAAGGGGGTCCGCCTGACGCCATCCAACTGGGAGGCGGCTGCGTCGGTCTCGATCAGCCGACTCGGGCACGGACCCGAAACTCGTTGGCTCTGTCCGCTTCCCCTCCATCATGTCGGTGGACTCGGCATCATTTATCGAACCATCGCAGCGGGTGGCAGCGTCGTTCTGGCGCCGGAGGCGACGGACCTCGTCGCCTGGATGGGGAGGGTCCACTTTGCCTCGTTGGTTCCGACTCAGCTCTACAGAGCACTTGAGAGCCGAACGGAGACCTTCGCCAACAGGCCGGTAGTTCTGATCGGGGGTGGTCGGTCCGAACCAGACCTGTTGGATTCGGCCGACGCCGCCGGGATGATGGTTCTTCCTACCTACGGAATGACCGAAACCACTTCACAGGTGGCAACAGCTCGGCCCGGCGATCCCGAGCGTCGGTTGGTTCCACTCGATGGGGTCGAGGTCCGGATTGGAGCCGACGATCGAATCGAAGTGAGGGGTCCGACCGTTTCCCCTGGCTACATCGGCGGGCCGGAGCGCACCCCGGCTGACTGGTTCACAACCTCTGACCGAGGGCGCATCGAGCCGGACGGCGCGCTAGTGGTCCTGGGAAGGACCGATCGCCTCATCGTCACCGGAGGTGAGAAGGTGAATCCCGCCGAAGTCGAATCAGAGATCGAAAGCCACCCCGAGGTCGCCGAAGCCGCCGTAGTGGCCCTGCCCGATCGAGAGTGGGGAGAGGTAGTCGCCGCGGCCTACGCCGGAGAGGTCAGCCCCGACCAACTTAGATCCTTCATCACAACCCGACTACCGGCACACGCGATACCGAAACGCTGGCTCCAAGTGGAAGCCCTCCCAAGAACGGACCTTGGCAAAGTCGACAACACTCGGCTCCAAGTCATGTTTTCTTCCTGAGACGTAGAACGTAAAACGTAGAACGTAAAACGTTCCGAACCACGCTCCTCACCACTCACCGCTCCTCTCCCTCTTCACCCCACTCCGCCTCTTCTTCTGCCCCAGTCTTCGCTCCCGCGACGAAGCAGTAGGTCTGGTCGGCCTTCGGCGGCGGGGTCGGTGCGCCGCCTCGTTGAGGACGGAGGCCAAGCGTTCGACTGCTATTCGGCGGTTCTGGGTTTGGCTTCGGGTCTCGTCGGCGGTGACGCTCACAACCCCATCCATGGCGCGCTTTCCCAGGCGCCGGAGCATGTGCTCCTTCAACGATTCCGGGATCGACGGTGATCGGGCGAGATCAAAGCGAACCTCAGCCCGGGTATTGGAACGGTTGGCGTGCTGACCACCGGGTCCCCCGGACGGGCTGAAGGTCCACGACAGTTCGGAGTCGGGGATGACGTGATCTGCCACGAGCATCTACCGATTGTCGCGGAGGTTGCAGCTCTGCGCAGGGCTTAGCTAGTGGAGGGACGCCTTCGGGTCGAACGGGGTGGGGATCAATCGGCGCTCGGCCCATCCCATTTCGTCGTTCCACTTTTCGGCCAGATGGTTGTAGAAATTGACGGCTTCGAGCCGCATCGTGGCCGTGGCAGCGGAGTGAGCGGCCTCGATGAGCCACCTCGCCGAGAGCCGTTGCGAGAGCCATTGCTCGAGCTCCTCGTCGAAGCTGTCAGCCGGATCCTGTGTACAAGCTCGAACCTGTGCTGTGGTGCAGAGCTGCCTGACCAACCGATAGCCCGCAACCGCGCTCGCAATGACGACGATTGAGAATCCGATAACAACATGACTGCCAACTTCCTCCATTTGCGCTGATATCGGAAGCTTGTGCCAATTTGGCCAAGAATCGATCAAAGAAGATCCGGTGGGACTAGTTATCAGCGCTCGCCCTTTTTCCAACAAAGTGACGGAACGCGTCGGTATCGTCTCCTTGCCTGTGTTCGGCTGAGGGCAAGCCCGGAGCGAAATGAGGAGGTAGAAAGTGAACGCTTTGCAACCGCAGGCGCGGCTGTTGTACCGCGGCGCCCTGCTGATCTTTGTGGTCACGATCGTGATCGGGATCTTGAACGGGCTCGATGTCTGGGATCCGACCCGCCAGATGATCCTGACCCACGTCCACGCCGGGACCCTCGGCTGGATCACGCTGTCTGTGATCGGTTCCGCTCTGGCCATGTTCGGGGGTGGAGCCGACACCAAGGCGGCCGCCACCGCCCGCAGCCTGACGATGGCGACCCTGGTGACGGTCGTGATCTATGTTGCGGCATTTGCCAGCACCACGGGAATCCTTCGACCCGTCGCCGGCACCTTGCTGCTGATAGCGATCATCTGGGCGCTTATTTGGGTGGCCGGCCGCTATCGATCGAGTGACAAGTCGACCTCACAACTGGCTCTCTACCTCGCCGTCATCTCATTGACGATCGGCGCAATCCTCGGAGTATTGCTCGGGGTCTTCATTGCTAACGGATCGCTGCCGGGTCTCAGCACGGAAAGGGCCACGGCTCTGGCGGGAGCCCATCCTGCAGCGATGCTCATCGGTTACCTGATCCTGGCCGGAGTGGCCATCAGCCACTGGGTCCTCAAAGGTGGCCAGGGAATGATCGGCCGTCTCGTGGCGTGGGCTCTCTTCCTGGCCGGCCTTCTTGCCAACATTGCTTTCATATTCGGGATCGACGCCTTGATCCAGGTTTTCTCTGGTCTCCAGGTGATCGCCATCATCGCCTACATCGTTCACATGTGGGGAAAGATCAAACCGAGCGCTTGGGCGGGTGATAGCGCCGACAATTTCGGGCGGGCGGCAGTACTGGGCCTGGTGGTCGGGATCGGTCTCCTGGTCTATGTGGTCCAACTCTTCACCTCGGGTCAACTTGATCCGGAGACCGGTGAGGGCCCGATCGGAGTTCTGATTGCCTTCGACCATGCCATGTTCATCGGGGTGATGACCAATGCGTTGTTCGGGGCGATAGCGACCATGGCGTCGGCCAAAGCGGCCACCAATCGGATCATCCTGCTCGCCGTCAATTTCGGCCTGGTGCTGTTTCTCATCGGACTCGCGTCGGACACGACGATCTTGAAACGGATTGGGACTCCGATAATGGGCCTGGCGCTCTTGTACGGCATAGCCACCTACTTCCAGGGCTTGGGGTCGACGGAGGCTTCCACTGCCTGATGGAGGTACGCGTCCGGGCCCTGTTGGCGGCGATGCTCATAATGGCTGTCGCGGCCTGTGCATCAGGGCCCGAGTCGCTGGGCGATCCCAACCTCGACGCCGGGCGGGAGATCTTCGGCCGGGTTTGTTCGTCGTGTCACGGCGGGACCGGTTCGGGAGGATCGGCCCCGGCCTTGACCTCGATCCTCGAAACGTTTCCCCATTGCGAGACTCATAGGCAATGGGTGACCCTCGGTTCGGAGCGGTGGAAGAAAGAGGTCGGCCCCGTTTACGGGGCGCCCGGCAAGGAGATCACGGCGATAATGCCGAGCTTCGCGGCGGTCCTCACCGAGGATGAGATCCAGCAGGTGGCATCGTTCGAGCGCTTCCGCTTCGCCGGTGGCGAAATGGCTGCAGTCCTGGCGGACTGCGGGTTGGGCTAAGCCTCTTATCCCGTTTCGCGCGAAACGTGAGGGTCTAGGAGTAGCGGGTGACGAAGCCCCGGCTCCGGAAGAGCTTGAGCATCGTCGCGCCGAACCGCGTGGCCAGAACCAACGCCGCCATGGTCCCGATCAGTGAGACGCCGAGCCGACCCCACGGCACGCCGTTGCCGTCGAGAACGTCGCGGGCGGCGGCGAAGGCGTGGGTCGTAGGGAGGACATTGGCGACCTGTCTCAGTCCGTTCGGGAGCGCCTCGACCGGGAAGAACACTCCGGATATTGCAAGCACGACGTAGTTGAGACCCCATGTCAGTATCTCGGCGCTCTGGCCGAAGCGGAGGATCAAGCCGATAACCACCAGCGCCAGAGCCCAACCGTTGAGCACCAGCAGAGTGACGATGGGGATGACTGACCAGCCCACCGCCCTCAGGTCGAAACCGTAGAGGGCGATCGTCGTGATGGTCAGGGTGAGAAGGGTGAGAAAAAGCTTCGCCAGTCCGAACACCGAGGTACCGGCCAGGTACTCGAGCGGTTTGACGGGAGTGGTCAGTACGTTGAGCAAGTTACGGGTCCAGGTCTCCTCCATGAATGTGGTGGACCCGGTCATCTGAACCTGGGTCAGGGTCCAGAACAGCATCAGGCCGGCCAGCAGGTAGGGGATGCTGGCGCGGCTGGCCTCATTCTCCTGGGCGATGAAGTAGCCCAATGAACCCCAGAGGATGACGTCCATCACCGGCCAGAAAGCGATCTCGAACCAGCGATGAGGCGATCGCCACAGGACGAGCCAGTGACGCCGAATCACGGCCCCGACTCGTATGAGATTCACTTGGCACCATTTCCCCGAAGTTCGGCAGCAACGGCGAGGAAGGCGCCTTCGAGATCGTCTACGGCGAACTGGGTGGCGATGGCTGCCGGGGTGCCGTCGGCCACGATCTTCCCGCGCGACATGAGGATCACTCGCTCACACAGCGTCTCTACCTCGCGCATGTTGTGGGAAGTGACGAGGAGGGTGGTCTGGTCGCGCCGATGGATTGCAAGCAGCGTTTCCCGTACCCGAGCCGCCATGTCCGGATCGAGGCTGGCGGTCGGTTCGTCGAGCACCAGTAATCGCGGTCTGTGCAGGATTGCCTTGGTGATCGAAACCAGTGTTCGTTGTCCGGAGGAGAGCTCCTGGTTGCGCTTGTCGGCGAGTTCGGTGAGGCCGAAGGTCTCGATTGCCTCTTCGACGATCGCCGCCGGTTTGCGCAGGCCGGCGAACCCGGCGAACAGGGAAAGTGCCTCGCGCACCGTGAGGTTCTCCGGGAGAGGGAGGTAGCCGGCGACGAAGCCGACATGTTCCATCGCTCTCGATCGACCGTGGGGGAGACGGTGCCCCGCAATGTCGATCTCTCCTGAGTCGGGGGCGATCACCCCGAGCAGCATCAACAGGGTCGTCGTCTTGCCGGCCCCGTTGGGACCGAGCAGACCCAGGCGAGCACCGGCCGGCACCCCCAGATCGAGATGATCTACCGCCGTCTCACCCTTGAATGTCTTGACGAGGCCGCGAGTGTCGACCACCAGGGATGAGGACATAGGTGTAATTCTGGCCGACCGACAAGGGCGCTGAGATCGAATTTCGTCCGACGACTGCCACTCAAGTATCAGGCCCGCCAGGCCGAATAGTCAGGTAATTAGTCACCCTGTGTGTGTAACAACCACCCACAGTGATATACCTACCTCGTGTAGGTGTGTTTCAACAAGGACAGGACAGATGCGTTACAAGACCGGCTTGATTGGACTTCTGGTGGCTGTTTCGACCGTCGTGGGAGGCGTGGCAATGGCTGCCTCGAACGACACGCTCTTGGTCGAAGGCTTCGATCCAGATAACAACGCGCTGGTCTTCGGCGTGTCCGAAGTCGACGAGGACGGTTTCGACTGCACGGTCGAAGGACCCGACTTCTCCTACGTGACCGACGGGGCCGGGAGTGTGATTTCTCTCACCAAGAACGGCCAACCGGCTTCCTTCAAGTTGGTCGCGGTCGATGTTCCGTACGGCCAAACCGGCGGTGTCTGCGACCTGACCGCGGTCGATGTCACCGGGCCGTCGGGTCAGGTCAACCATGGCCAGTTGGTCTCGAGCATCGTCCACGCCCTCAAGGAACAAATGAAGGAAGCCGGCATAAGAGGCGGCGTCGGGTGCTT
Source organism: Acidimicrobiia bacterium (assembly GCA_035525055.1). Classification (GTDB taxonomy): domain Bacteria; phylum Actinomycetota; class Acidimicrobiia; order Spongiisociales; family ZC4RG35; genus DATEEG01. The sequence goes on from DATLEZ010000012.1 coordinate 12,566, forward strand.
CGCTCGAATCGTGGGGCAGTCTGACTACGGCAAGGGTGATGAGCAGCAGGGGCCGACGGTCATCGATGAAACAGTCGTCGTGGCCGGAGAAGTTGACCTAACCGCCCACGAAACCACCTGCGGCGGACCAAAGTCCGACGAAGCCGGCGATGATGCGGACGTGGCCGACAGCGACGGCAATGGAAATGGAAATGGCAACGGAAACGCCAGCTCCAACGGGAACGCCAACGGCAACAACGGGAACGCCAACGGCCCCAAGTGACGATGCACAATCGCTCAAGAAACGACCGGGGAGCCAACCTGGTCGGGTTCGCCCTGGTCAGGCTCGGCGATCAGGGCATCGCTGCTGTAACGGTGGCCATTAGCATGCTGTTGCTGATGGGCCTGGCGGCGCTGGCCTTGGACGGCTCCAATCTCTACCGGGAGAGGGGAGACGTCCAGAACGCTGCCGACCTGGCGGCCCTGGCGGCCGTGTATGAGTCGTGCACTGGGGGCTCGGACGCCGATGCGATTGCGGCCGGTCGCAGCCAGGCGCTGGCCAATGGGTACGACGACGCCGACCCCCAGACCACTGTCGTGATCGCAAGGGAGGGGTCCTGGTGGAGGGCCACCATCGATACGACGGTCGCCGGTTCCTTCTCGAAGGTGCTCGGAGCCAACACTCTCGACACCGGCGCCTTCGCCCTTGCCCAGTGCACGATGGGCCCTGGGCCCTCGATCTTCGCCGGCGGCGATTGTGGCTCCGATCCCACCTTCGATCTGTCGGGCAACGAGAACCTCTTCATCGGAGCGGTGCACTCCAACACCAACCTCAAGGTCGGCGGCGGTCTCAACGACTTCACCGACGACGTTACCTATGTCACCACTGCCGATTTGGGGGGCAGTGGCAACAGTTACCCCCCAGGCTCTCCCTATCAGGTGCCGTGGAAACCATGGCCTGCCGGCATGCAGCCCGACCCGAGCGATTATGCGGCCGGGGGCCCGGTTGAGGCGATGTATCCCGGTCAGTTCTTCAAGTACTACACCAACGGGGACGTCAAGATCGACGCCTTAACACCCAACGGTGTGCACGTCATATACGGCAACGGCAAGTTCCTCTTCGATGCCGACAACCTGACCAAGACCCTCACTCTCGTCGTCCTCCCTGCCAGCTCCGACAAGGGATCCATCGAGATCAGCAAGTCCGGCCTGAACATCACCGCCTTCCACGACAACGTCCTCTTCTACACCGACTTCTGGAAGGGCGGGACCAACTATCCGTACACACCCGGTCCCTATGCCAGCAAGCCCGAGTGCGGGGCGCCGGCGATCCAGATGTCGTCCCAGGGCAACACTTTCACCGGTCTGTTCGCGGCTCCGCGCGGGATGATCGAGTGGAACGGGAATTGGAACACTCTCAACGGGGGTCTGGCCGCTTTCAACCTCAAGTACAACGGAAACAACAACACGATGAACACTCTGGCTGGCCTGGGCGATCCGATCACGGTCCTGCTTCAGTGATGAGACACGAACGCGGCGCCACGCTCATTGAGACCGCGCTGGTGGCCCCTCTGCTGTTCCTTCTCATCTTCGGGTTGGTCGAATTCGGCAGGTACATCGCGATGACCTCGACCGTGACCAATGCCAGTCGGGAGGCGACGCGCTATGCGTCCGGCACCGGGACGGGCAGCGGGACCGAGCCCCGCTATGCCGACTGTGACGGGATGCGTGACGCGGCCCAACAGTTCGGTGTCATCGGCCAGCCCAACGACGGACAGATCACCCTCGAATACGACGAAGGGCCGGGGACCGCGGTGTTCCTCACATGCTCGGGTAGCTCGGTTGCCGCGTCGAGCATCGAAACCGGAGACCGGATCGTGGCGACCGTCTCCGTGCCCTATCAGCCCGTCGCTCCGCTGGTCGGCCAGTTTCTCGGTCCCATCACCATCACCGTCCAGACGATCAGGACGATCAACAAAGGCTGACCCATGACTGGCATGCGTTCTGACAAAGGTGCCACTCTCATCGAGGCGGCATTCATCATCCCCTTCGTCCTCCTCCTCGTGCTCGGGGTGGCCGATCTCGGTCGTGCCTTCTTCGACGCGGCCAAGGTGCAGGAAGCGGCACAGGAAGGTGCCATCTACGCATCACTCAACCCGGGATCGCCCGGAGATGCAGTCGCTCGAGCCGAGGAGACGATCCAAAGTCCCGATTTCACCGGATCGATCACCATCACCTGTCCGAGCACGGACCAGGTCACCGTCACTGTCTCCTACACTTTCAACTTGGTAACTCCAATCATGAGCAATCTCGTCGGTAACAGCCTCGACCTGACCCACTCCGAAACGGCACGGGTGCTCAGCTCAGACACCTGCGTCCCCTCGCCCTGACATGACGCCGGCTTCCCTCTGGTCGAGGATTTGGTGGACGACCGCTCCACTTTCGACCGGATCATCGGCGCCGGGGGCATCGTGGGGCGGAGCCTGCGTCGCCGCCTGGCCAAGCTGATATCCATCGCGCTTCATCGCCATGTGAACGCCTGACCGACTCGTCCGTGCCAAGTTCGAGAACCGGCGTTCAGATTGGCTTCGGGAGAGCCCCCTTCCCGGTAGAAGAACCACCCACCACGGTAGAAGCCCTGGCCGGCATTGCGCTGGCCAGGGCTTTCAGTCGCGGGGGTGGTGTCCTGAGACATCACACAGTCGCGGGGGTGGGATTTGAACCCACGACCTTCGGGCGCGGTTTTCAGTTCTCATGGTTTCGCGGTGCTTCCCTCCCATCGCACCGTTGGCCGAAAGAAGTAGGCCCGCCGTCGAACGTTGTTAAAGCGTCGCCAGCCTGGCGTTGGCAAGGCCGGGGTAGCTGCGACGAAGTTCGACCTTGCGCTCCAAGGCCTCGATCACCGGTTGGGTGAAGTCCACCTCATAGAGATGTTCGCTGCTTCCTAACCCACCCGGCGAGAAGACATTGACCTCCATCAACTTGTCGCCCACGATGTCGAGGCCCACGAGAAACATCCCGTCTTCGATGAGCTTCGGCCGAACCAGGTCTACCAGGTGCAACATCTCGTCGGTGACCTTGGCGGGGTGAGCCTCACCTCCGGCGTGCATGTTCGATCGCATGTCGGTTGACTCGTTGATCCTCTTGAACGCGGCGTACTGACCGTCGCGTTCCAGAGGACGCCCGTTCATCACGAAGAGGCGCGTGTCGCCGTCCTTGCCGGCTGCCAGGTATTCCTGCACCACGATGTAGCCGTCGCGAGAAAGGGCTTCGATCATCTGATTGAGGTTGGGCGACTCCTTGGCTGACACCAGGAAGACGCCCGCCCCGCCGGAGCCCTGCAACGGCTTCAGAACCGCCGAGCCCTTCATCTCCTTGACGAAATCGGTGATTGCCTTGGCGTCGCGAGAGATCATGGTGCGGGGCCGGACCTCTTCGGGGAAGTGTTGGAAGTAGGTCTTGTTGACCGCGTCGGCCAGGCTCGTTGGGTCATTGACCACCAGAACTCCGCGGCTCATGGCCAATTGGCCGAAGAGAACGCCGGAGGTGACGGCCCACGGCCTCTCAGCTGCATCCTCGGCCGGATCGTTGCGCATCATCAGCACGTCGAGCTCGTCAAGAACGAGGCGTTCTGTCGCCTCGTCCGATTGAACCTTTTCCAGGTACGTCTTGAGCGACCGGTAGTTCGTGGCCGGGGCCGTGCGGGCAGACGCGGTAACACTGCCGTCGGGGTCGTGGGCGAAGTCGTCGACTCCCATCAGCCACACCTCGTGACCCATCCTGGTGGCGGTCATCGCCAGCCTCGTGGATGTGTAACCCGGTTGCTCGGTGGCAACGCGGTTGACGACGAATCCAAGTTTCATGTGTCCGCTCCGATCAGGTGGTGAAGGCCGGTATTGCTTGCAACTCTCTTGAGCCGTTTTCGAGCTGTTGCCTCGCTGAGGAAGTTGGGAAGAATGACCGGGGGCTTAAGGACCCCTTGACCGGTGAGCGTCGACATTAGAGGGAGGTCGACAAGCGACATCTTCCCCTGCCAGAGGTCCTCGAGTGCGTTGTCAGCGGCGATGTGTTCGACGATGTCCTGGAGGCCCCGGAGGTAGATGGCATCTTTGGTAAGGCCACCCGATCGCCATACCCGCATGACGATTGTGAAGGCGCCGCCCTTGGAATATCCGTAGCCCTCCGTGAGTTCGAGGTGTGCATCCGCAAACGAGGATCCCTGCAGCAGGTGCGCTACCGCGACGACCCGTGCTGCCACCTGTCGGAGGCGTCCGGCCGTGAGGCCACCGACCGCCGCTTCGGCCAACAAAGCGAGACCTTCCTGGGTCTCTTCGTATCCGGCCAGGCCCGAGCCCAGGAGCTTCAGATTCTGGAGGGATCCATTGACGTAGGTGAGAATGTGCGTCCCTACTTCGTGGGCCAGGATGCCCGGGACTCGGGAACTGGAGACCGAAGCCGTCGAGGCGATCAAGAGGGCACCGTTGGCGACCATGACGCCGCTCGTGTCATCCCTGATCTCTATCGGCACCGCCAACTCCGAGTGTTGCTCCCGATAGCGATCGATCTCTGTGGCGGCAGGCTGGCTATGGCGGCGGCATCGAGGCATCGTCTCTTCGAGCGGGCCGCCTTGGGGACTTCTCGGAGAATCTCTTCCGCCTGATGCTTCAGGGAAGGGGTGACGGATCCATACAGATCGATGCTCAGCTCCAGGAAACGGGTCGTTCCCCGAGCGGACAACATGTCCAGTTGGAGGTGGAGTTCTCGGCTCTTGCTGGAGAACATCCGGGCGAGCGTCGGATCGACCACTGATTCCAGGTCGATCGCGTTCAACCGTGCCCGAATCACTTCGGGGAGGTCCTCGACGTCCCGGTACTGAAAAACCGGGTTGGCGTCTGGGGATGCCAGGAAGATGCTCCGGGCGTCCTCGACATTGACCGGGGTGAGATCGACCAGGAAGCGGAAGCTCTCGCTGATCGAGGACAGCTCGCGGTCAATTGCCAGGTCTGTGGCGACCAGCGACGTCATCGCTGTTTGTGGATCTCGGACAACAGACCCGGCACAGTTGAAAACAGGGCCTCGCGGAGGCGGCCCACGTGTGCGAAGTTGACCTCCCCGCTCCATTCGTCCATGTAGGTTTTCTTGAACTCGAGGGCAAGCGCGCAGCCACGGCCGGCATAACGCTCGTCGATCCACTGCGAAAAGTACCCACCCATAAACCGGAGATTCTCGGCCACTGTTGCCGTGGAAGGCAATTCATGAGCGAGGTCTTCGGTGAATCGATCGATGAGCGACGCCCACTTCGTTCGATCGAGTGATCCGGTTCCGATATTGATGTCAGGGTTTGCGGACGGGTCGGCCGGGGGATGTTCTGCCCCATCGCGGCGATGGTTGTACGAATGGACGTCGAGAACAACGAAGGGTGTCAGCGCGGCCAGGCTGTCGAGCCGCTGGCCGATCTCTTGATAGAACTAGTCGTAGATGTCGAGGGAGGTCTCTACGGCCTCGGGCTCGAGCGGTTCTCTCCACACCTGAAGACCCCAGGCCTGATCCGGCTCGGCATAGATCGCTTCATCCCGCGGCCGGTTCAAGTCGATCTCAAAACGCGAGCGGTTGACCACTGCCCGAAATGGAACCATGTCGGCCAGAAGGTCGGTGTAGGGGTCTTCCTCCCGAAATCGGATCTCCTCGTCGATGGCGACACGTTCGGCGATCTCGGGTCGGAGGTCGTGCCCGGCATGAATTGCAGTTGCCAGGATCGGACTGACGTCGTCGAGCACAACAAACGGGGGATTCATTGCTTCCAGTACCCCACGGTAATGCGGGTGAACCCTCGTTCTGGCGCGACGAACCCCTACCAGGGCACGGGTTTGTCGCGCCAAAACGGGGAAGGAAAGGGGGTTAGGTCTGGGGGCGACCGAACTTGCGGCCGCGGTCAACGCGATTGACGCGGACCTCTTCGGTCGAGGCGGCCTGGCCTGGCGCGAGGACTTCCTCACGCCGGAACTGGGCTTCCCCGACAGGCGCGCTGGTGCCCCGGAGCCGGAGGCGGGCCTCCTGCTCGGCGTTGCGGATGATCGTTTCCGCCTGGAGTTGGGCGTCGGTGAGTTGCTGGCGAGCGAGGTCGGTCATTTCTCGGGCTCGGGCCTCGGCCTCGAGCCGGGAGGATCTCAGGAAAGCCTGGGCCTGGGCGCGGGCTGCCACCACCTGCTGCTCGATCTCGGATCGCTTGCGCACTGTTTCCGAATGGGCCAGTTCGGTCGAACGGAGAAGATCGGTTGCCCGCACTTGCGCTTCTTCATACTTCGCCTGAGCAGCCCGAACGACATGGGAAGCGGTTTCCTCGGCGGCAAGACGGAGGCGATTGGCATTTTCCAGCATCTCGCCCGCCTTCTTCATGACCTCCTCGCGCGCCTGCTTGGCGCTTGACTCGGCACCCTGCCGGGCGAAGGCCCGCAGCTGCTCGGCCTCGGCCACCAGGGTTTCGATCTGCTTTCGCCCCTCGTTCCGCACCTCCTGGGCATCGGCCAGGGCTGCCTGCACCAGAGACTGCAGCCTGGCTTCCAGCGGTTCATTGCCCGAGCCGAGGTGAGCTAGTGCGAACTCAGCCGATTCAAGCCTCGCCCGAACGGCCGCGAGTTCTTGGGCGACGAGGAGAAGCTCGTCGTCCGTGGTGGGCAGTGATAGGTGATGAACGGCAGGGCGACCATTCGCCTCCGCAGTCTGACCTCCGGAGTTCACGTTGCCGTTACCTCCTCGAGAGCGCGAGCGAGGGCCTGCTCGACCAACTGCACGAGAACTGCTTGCACATCGAGGCGGCGCCTGGCGTCGCAATAGACCATCGGAACGCCGGGCGAGACTGCCAGCGCCTCCCTGACCTCGGCAACACTGTGCTGGCGTTCACCGTGAAAAGTGTTGACGGCGACGAGAAACGGCGTTTCCCTCTTCTCGAAGAAGTCGACCGCTGCAAAGCATGAATCGAGCCGGCGCGTATCAACCAGAACTACTGCCCCGATCGCGCCCTTGGCCAATTCGTTCCACATGAAGTGGAAGCGATCCTGACCGGGTGTGCCAAATAGGTAGAGGACCAGGTTGTTCTTGAGGCTGATCCGCCCGAAGTCCATCGCGACGGTCGTGGTTGTCTTGCCCGTGTTGGTCATCAACTCGTCGACTCCGACACTGGCCTGGGTCATGATCGCCTCGCTCCGAAGCGGTTCGATCTCGGAGATGGCGCCGACGAAGGTTGTCTTGCCCACGCCGAAGCCGCCAGCCACGACGATCTTGACGGGCGTGAGGCGCGGTTTAGAGGCTCTTGATTCCATCGAGCACCTTCTGGAGGAGAGTCGTGTATGTGTATCCCTCGAGGCTGGCGGGAACGTCGCTAGGGGGTTCACTGATTTGCACGGCTCCCCGATTGGCAAGGTCGGCGACGACGACCCGGACAACTCCGATCGGGACGTCGAGGCGAGCCGCGATCTCGACGATCGCCGTCTCCTTGCGGGACAGGTCAATTATCCGGGCGGCTTCCCAGCGAAACTGATGCTTGTTGCGAAAACCGGTCGGGGTGGCACAGACCAATGCTTCAAGGGCGATGAAAGGCTGGTCGGCCCCCGTGCGTCCGCCGGTCATGGTGTACGGGCGGATCAACCGCCCTTCGGAATTGGGGCCCGCCGAAGTCCTGTCGTCCATGCGCGTCACTCCGTGCTGACCAGCTCCGCCTTGAGCTCCTCGCGTACCTCGGGGGTGAGAACCTCGCCGGCCCGTTCGGAAAAGAGAGCCATTTGATACGCGACGGTCCCGATATCGACCGCCTTTTCGGTGAGAACGCAAAGCAGAGAACCATCACGGATCCCGGTCACGAAGAGCCACCCGTTGGTCATCTCGATGATCACATTGCTGACGGACCCCGCCCCAAACCGACCGGCCGATCCATACGCCAAGCCGATCATTCCTGACGCGACCGCGGCCAGACGATCGGCCGACTCACGGTCAACCTCCTCGGAGACCGCCAGAGCGAGCCCGTCCGAAGAGACCACCACTGCTCGCCGTACGGCGGGTACCGCCAGAACAAATCGAGTGATCAGCCAGTTGAGGTTGGCGGTTCCGGCGCTCATGATCCCGTCCCGCCTTCAGGCTTGTCCCTCTTGGAGGGGTCTGCGGAATCGCTGTGCTCGGCGTTCGGGTTGCGGGGGTCTGGGCGCGCAAGGTCGGGGTCGGCGATCTCGCGGCCCACCTGGAAGGCGCTCAAAGCATCCTTGATGCCATCGGGGCTCCTCTCCGAGCGAGCCGTGCTGGGCGAGTGCACCGGGGTCTCGTTGAACGAGGTGCCGGGAATCCGAGTCGGCAGTCCGGCGCTGGTTTGCGGGCGGGGTGGCTCTGGTGCCGGACGCGGGGGCAGGGATGCCGCCGGGGCGTCCCTAGTTGGGGGAGGACCGGCGAGGCTCAGGCCGTTGCTCAGTAATTGGACCGGCAGAGGACTTCCAGTTGGCGGAGCCTCGGTCTCGTTGCCTGCGTAGCCGCGGCCTACCGACCGCAACGGGGGCGCCGAAGGAGGGCGCTCGTTGCTGGCGTCACGATCGTGGGAAGACGAAGTTCGTTGATGAACGCGGCGGCGCTCAGCAGTCGCAACTGCGCCGTTTTCCCGCGACCCGGCGGCGTGTCGGGACTCGCCGGACCCCGGTCCGCGGTCATCGTGGCCCGGTCCATCATCTTGTGGCTGGGTCGCTACTTCGAGCTTGTTGCGGGGAACGGTGACTCGAACTGTCATACCCGGGACCCCTCGCACCAGTCGGATGTCAATGCCGTGTCGAGCCGCAAGACGGGCGACGACGTAAAGGCCCAGGGTGGGGTCGAGGGCGAGGCCGAGGACCGGCGGCTTGGCGAGAAGGCGGTTGATCTCACCCATCCGGACTTCGGTCATGCCAACACCATGGTCGGAGACGGTGAGGAGGTAGCCCTCCTGGTCGAAGAGCCCGGTTACCCGAACCCGGTCGGAGGGTGGTGAGAACTGAGTGGCGTTATCGAGAATCTCGGACAGCAGGTGCGAGAGGTCCGTGACCACGCCGCCGGAGACCTGGACCGGCTCGAGGGCGAGGACTTCGATTCTTTGGTAGTCGTCGACCTCACCCAAGGCAGCTCTGACGACGTCACCAATATCGAGTGGTTTCTCCCACATCCGCTTGGTGTCGGTGCCGGCCAGCACCAGAAGGCTCTCAGCGTTGCGACGCATGCGGGTGGCAAGGTGATCCAGCTTGAAGTAGCCGCCAAGCACCTCGGGATCTTCCTCCCGCGCTTCGAGTTGGTCGATGAGGGCGAGTTGACGGTCGACCAGTTCCCGGTTGCGTCGGGCCAGCGTGACGAAAATCTCGGAGACGCCCTTCCTGAGGATGTCCATCTGCTGGCGAGCAACATCCACCAGGGTTCCGTGCAAAGCGGAGAACGATCGGGCTAGTTCGCCGACCTCGTCGTTTCCGCCGGCGTTGATCGCTGCCGGCTGGGTCTCGTCGAGTTGCTCATCAGGGTTCCGAAGCGCTGCGACGAGGTTGGGAAGATCCACCTCAGCCACCTGGCGGGCGGCATTGGTAACGATGCGGACTCGTCTTACGAGGGATCGCCCCAGGGTGATGGTCGCCCATCCAGCCAGGATGAGGATGATGGCGGCGCCACCGCCAAGAACGATCGCCTCCGTGCGGGCCTGGCCTGCGTCGGCGCTGGCCGCGGTGGAGGCCTGGACGGCGAGCCGCTCTGCGGCTACAACCAGAAGCTCGTTTCGATCGAGGGGGAAGGTCGAGACTTCGACCCGCTCAGCCTGGTTGCTGTCGATGGTCAGGTTGACGAGAAGGGCGGCGGCGGAAGGGGATGACTCGGCGGCACGGCGAAGCCAGTCTCCGAAGGCAACCTCACGGGCGGTCAGCGCTTCCTCAACGGCCTCGATGCTCAAGCCCGTCCCGGCCAGGAAGCCGCGGACAAGTTGCTCCTGCTCGAAGGAGTCGAATGCTGCTCGGGCCAGGGCCTCGGATGCGATGAGTTCGCGGGCTCGGGTGCGGTCGTCGATCTGGAGGGAGGTTTGCGTGACGATCCCGAGAAGAAGCTTGCTGGCGTCTTCGTAGACCTGGAGATCGGCCGAGGAGGGTGTTTCGATAGAACGGAGGTTGGCGACCGCAGTTTGGACCTCGTCGATATCGGCGGCGATCCCATCGGCCATCTCGATGCTGTTGTCCGAGGCGGCGGACCAGAAGGCCAGAGCGTTGCCATCGAGGCGCATCAGTGCCCCATCGAGCTCGGCGCGGGCGGCGGGCAGACCGCCCAGGGCGGACTCGTTGCCTTCCAAGAAGGTGGCACGGGCCAGCTGCTCCTCGGTCCACAAGGTTCTCAGCGACACCATTGCCTCGCTGGCGACGGTGGCGGCGCGGGCGGTTTCGTCGTGGACACTCGCATCTTCGAGAAAGGTCCAGGCCAGGTAGCCGGTCGCTAAGAGGGCGGCCACGGCGATGGGGAGGCTGGCAAGCACAATTTTGCCGGCTAGACGCATCCGCATTAGAAGCACTCCTCGCTCAAGTCGATCCTCCGGCGTCCTTATCGTCACGTCAGCCCCCTCAGTTGAGGGCGACCCGAGCCATTGGGTGCCGAAATAGTCGGTGCTATCGAGGCGATCTGAGACGCCAGACGCCAGCCAGACGCCACACAGAGCGGAGTCAGTCAACCGCTTCACCCGCCACCGGAGGTCAAACACCCCGTCGAGAACGGGACGTCGGGCTCGCGACTGGGGCTCTGGCGTCTGAGGCTCTGGCGTCTGGTTAAGGCCTCGTCGACTCCCGCGCCACCACCGTGGTCGTCGTTTCCGGAGGTCTCGTTGGCTGAGTGGTCGGTTCCACGTCGGCCGGACTCACGGTCGTCGTTGTTGCCAACGTCGTAGCCGTGGTCGTCGTCGGGCGCATTTCGCCGGAGACCGGCTCTCGGGCCAGGTCCTCTTTCGCCTCCTCGAGCCGCTCGAGCAGGACGGGGTCGTCACCGACCGCGTCCTCGGCATCGATCAATTGCTGATCAATCAAGCTGGGAGACCCTTGCTGTTCGATGAGCACCTCGAGTTCTTCTACCCGGTGGCGGGCTCGGACGTCATTGTCAAACAGGGCCCAGGCAGGCTCGAGGAACCGCTTGATTGGATGAAGCAGATCCCCCGGGACGGACGACTCGGAGGCCCATGCCCCCAGCGGAATCAGCAGAAGCGCCGCGGCCAATATCAACGACACCTTTCGAAATGAGCGTGGGGCCGCTGCTGGCGAAGGGCCGTCGCCACGCTGTTGAGATGCCGGTTTCGGGCGGCGGTCGACACCTCGATTCCTGAAGGTATCCAACTCGTCGAGTCTCATGGCTCACCACCCTTGTCGAGAAGGCTTCGTAGTCGTCGCTCGGCCCGTCCGAGGGCGGCGTAGACCGCGCTGCGGTTGCTCTTCGTCAAGAGGGCTATTTCCTCGCCGCTCATCCCGACCACATGGCGCAGCATCACCAGGCTTCGCTGGCGACCGTTGAGCCTCGCCAGGGCAACTTGTAGGTCGGATCCGACGTCGGCCTCGACCGCCGGCGCTGATTCAGGCATGTGATCGACCGGGGTTTCCGGCCGACGGGAACGTCTTCGCAGTTCGTCCAGACAAGAGAACCGAACGGCCCGGTACAGCCACACTCGGAGGGCTCGACCATCCCCCGAATTGAGGCTGCCGCTTGGACCAACTCGAGGAAGGCCTGCTGGACAGCGTCCTCGGCGGCCGCCCGGTTGCCGAGCATCCCGTAGGCAAACGAGGCGAGACCGTCGGCGGTCGCTTCGTAGACCGCGCGGAAGGCAGCGTCAGACCGCCGACGGATGCCGTCGACAAAAGGATCGAGCTCACTTCCAAGCTCAGTCGCGGGCAATTCCGCTCTCTCGCCGAGTCTCAGATGATGCCGAGCCTTTGCAGTAGTTGAAAGAGTTGTCGCCATTCACCTGCCTTGAGCCGCCAGATCATCTGTCGAACGTTGACGACCTCTGGATTCGCGCATCGATCGTGCTCCGGATTGGCGGCGCAGAACCGACGAAGGTCCTCGGCGCCGTCGGCATCAACCGCCGGGCGTTCGACGACCGTTGTGACCGCGGTCGACCGTTCGGTGGTCGAAGCCAGGGCCGGAGCCGCCATGGTCAGCAGCGACGTCAACACCAGCACCACCGCTATCCGCTTTCGCATTTCTCACTCCTTGGTTCGGATGCAAATACCGACGCCGACAGCGGCCCGCATTCGACGGGTCATCTCCGATGTGGCGCCGTAAGGTTGTCCGGTGGCGGCGCGAATCATCAAGATCGCCGAGGAGACCAGTCCCCGCAACGTGTTCGTGTGGGCGCTGGACTGGCCGGGGTGGTGCCGGAGCGGGCGCGACCTGGGCTCGGCCCACGAAGCCCTCCTTGCTGCCGCCGATCGGTACGCGCTGGTGGCGGCCGGGGCCGGTATCGACTTTCCGCCAGTGTCTAAGTTCGAGCCAGGGGCCAGATTCGAGCCGGTGGCTCAGGTTGAGGGAGGCAGTGGGACGGCCTTCGGAGTGCCGTCGATCATCATCGACGACGATCGTCGAGCGGTGAATTCGACCGAAGCCGCCCGCCTCGCAGCACTCGTTGCGTCCTCATGGTCCGTGTTCGACGCGGTCGCTTCGACTGCACCCGAGACACTCCGCAAGGGGCCTCGAGGGGGCGGACGCGACACCTCAAAGATCATTGCCCATGTGGACGAAGCGGATGGTGCCTATGCCCGCGAGATCGGCATCAAACAAAAGCCTCCCACTGATCGTGCCGCGGTCGAGGCCATCAGGGCTTCCATCCTGGATGTCCTTGGCCGGCCGAGCGACGGATCGCCCCTGGCGGATCGCAAATGGCCGCAGAGATATGCCGCTCGTCGGATCGCCTGGCACTCTCTCGACCACGCCTGGGAAATCGAAGACAAGAGCACCTCGTAATTTGGCGGGTGGCTCCCGCTAAATCCGAAATTCGGCCCACCAGTCCCGGAAACCGGGAGCGTGACGCCAGGTTTCGTCTGATCCGGGACTGGAACGCCAAATTTGGGATGAGGCGGTGAGCCCTCATCCGATCGCAGCAGCTAACAAATCGGGCCTACCCGTTTCCGAGTAGACCCGATTTGTTTGGAGATTTGGCTCCAACGAAGTGAGGTGATTAAGCAGTCAAACCTTGCAGGGTCTGACGAATCCGCCGACGGCTCTGGCCGGTGGCCTTGTGGACCGAGTCGATGAAGCGTGCCGCTTCCTTGCGCTTCTTGGGCGCAATCTCAACCCAGTCATCAGGAAGCTTCTTCTTGATTTCCTTCCAGTTGGACTCGATGGCCTTCTGGAGGCCGGTGTTGTTGCGGCGCTCCTTGATGAGCATTCCAAGCCCGACGAGGGCGGCAAGCACTCCGGCGGTTTTCATTCCAGTCATGTCTTCTCCAATCTGACGTCTGCAGAGGGTGTGCCCAATTCCCTAGGTGTCTAAACCTCGTTCGGGCCTGGATATCCCTTTTTCGCGACCCAGAGGACGCGGTTACCGCGTCCTCTGGGTGATAAAAACGGAGTTGGTTGGGCTTAGGCGTCGGACAGGCTTCTCGCCGGGACCTTCTTCTGGGGGTCGACAAAGGGGAGGCTGGTGGTGGTGCCCACCAGTTCGACCCCCTCCTCGTTGACGATGTCGAGGCCGTTGCCTGGCGTCGCCAGGTCGATTGGAACCCAGGCGTAGCCGATGTTCTTCTCGAGGCCCGGTGACCAGACTGCGTCGGTCATCCTTCCGATCTGCTTCCCGTTCGAAAACACCGGCCACACCTCCGACAACTCGGCCCGCAGCTGGTCCGACTCCAGAAAGACGCCAACCAGCTTGCGATCGACACCTTGGTGGCGGATGCTTTCCAGGACCTCCTTGCCGAGGTAGTTCTGCGGCTGGTGCTCTACCAGCCTCTCCATCCCCATGACGTGGAAGGGAGTGTCGGCCAGGGTGATGTCCGACCCGTAGTTGAAAATGCCTGCCTCGATCCTGCGAGCCTCACACGGAGCGATCGGGCGAATCTCGAACTCCTCGCCGGCAGCGTGGACCGCGTTCCAGAGCTCGGCGCCGCGGCTGCCGTCGAGCAGGTTGACCTCAAAGCCGGGGACGGCGGTCCAACCCGTGCGGCTGATGACTACCGGGATGTCACCGATCATGAAGCTGCCCAGCCAGTAGTACTTGAGGTCATAGATCGAGGGTCCGACCAGCTTTTCCAGGGTCTTGCCGGAGAGGGGGCCCTGTACCTGCATCGGATGGACATCGGGGTAGGTGACCTGGGCGTCGAATCCGCCTGCCCCTGCCACCCCGGCCGCGTAGAGGCCGGCATCGGAGTCGGCTAGTTGCATCCACCACTTGTTCTCGGCGACATGGAGGAGCACCGGATCGTTCACGATTCCGCCGTCAGGGGCGATGACGGGCATGTACTTGCCCTGGCCCACCGCGCACTTGGTCAGGTCACGGCAGGTAATGAAGTCGATCAGACGGTCGGCGTCGGGACCCGAAACTTCAACGGTCCGCTCCACCCCGACGTCCCACATTGTGACGCCCTCGACCAGCGCCCAGTACTCGGTGTCGGGATCGTCGTAATACGCAGGGAGGTACATGTGGTTGTAGATGTCGTACGACGAGCATCCGGCCGCCAGGGTCGATCGAAAGAAGGGAGATTGGCGGTACCAGGGACCGAAGTAGAGGGTGGTGCTCTTGTCGAGCATCTCGGGTCGTTCGTTGGCCATGCCGCCTCCTCGCAATGGTTATTGAACGGTTGTTCAACACTAGGCAGCCTATTCCCGTTCAGGGCACGCCAAAGCCGTGCCCTGGCACGGCTGTGGCGCGCCAAAACAAGAGGCACCCGGAATCTTCCCTGCCGAGTCCCGCCGTCTGCGGCCTACTGTTTACTGCCGACTGCCTGCCGCCTACTGATGGCGCATACCGAAAGCTATGCAATGACCAGGGCCGGCATGGTGACCGGGATCGTGTCGACGAGTGATCCCTGCAAGTCGTGCCAGCGCGTCCCCACTACCTTCTTCCGGTTCCGGAGCAATACGGGCTTCCTATTCATGCGCCGGGTCCAGATCTTCGAGGGGACCTGTGTCGGATCTGTGCCCGCAAGGTCTTTCGAGATATGCAGGCTCACAACCTCACCCTGGGTTGGTGGGGATTCGTCTCGCTCCCGGGGATGATCGTGTTCATGATTGACAATCGGGAGACCTTCAAACGGGGTATTGCCCAGTTGAAACGACCCGTCCCCGCCGATCCCAAGAACGACTTAAAACTGGCCGGCAGGCCCGTGCTCGCCCGCGGTTCCGTGCTCCTGGTCCTGGCCATTCTCGTGACGACCGTGGTCGGGTTCGGAACCGGTGGCTTCGGGATTGATCGCGACGAATGGACGGTCGGTACCTGCATCGACTACGAGGAAGCGAATGCGATCCTGGTTCCCTGCGATGCCCCCACCGCCGAAGGCAGTGTTCTTGCAATCACCGAGGACGTGTTCGAATGCCCTCCCGCAGCGGAGTTCTTCGTGGATCTGAAGACAGGTTTCGTGGCCTGTTTGGGCTAGCTACGAGACACTCGAGGCAATTGACTACGGGGCGAAGACCCTCGCCACGAGCATTCCGACGGCCAGAGTCACCATCGCCCAGGCGAGGAGCCGCAAGGGCCGCTCCCAGGTGGTGAGGATCCTCTCGTCGTTCCAGCGCTCCTCGTGGTCATCCCGGAAAAGGATCATCTCGGCGCTTTCGGTATTCCGGCGGACGTAGCGGGCCGGCGTGCTGAGGGTCCGCTGCGCCATCGAGATAAGAGTTGCGGCTCCGGCGACCGCCACCGCACCGATGGTGATGGTCCGGGCCTGTGCCCAGTATCCGACCAGGACCGGAAACCCACCCCAGGCAAGGGCGAATCCGAGCGTCGTATGAAGGGCCCGCGGACGTTCCAGGGCATATCCCGCTGCCAGAACCACCCCTGTTGCCGCCCACGCCAGCACCCACGGGGAAAGTTCCATCGCCCCGATGACCGCCACGGCTAGAGCACCTACGAAACCGGCCACCACTAACAGCGTCAGGACTCGATCGCTCAGCGTGGTGTGAAGGGGGCGCCCGTTTCTCTCATCGAGGGCGTGCGCCGCGATACCGGTTCCGAGAAAGAAGGCCAGGAGCGTTGCGGCCAAGACCCGCCAGTCGATCTCGGGCGCCAGCGCGGCGCCGATGGCCACGTGGGAGAGGTGCCAGGCCGTGTAGGGCGGGTGTAGGACCGCCACGAGATCGCCTGAGCGGCTGCCGACCGGCGCGTAGTAGGCCGGCCGCTTCACGGCTTGCGGGCCCACATCACCAGGCCACCACCGAGCGACAGCCGTCGCACTTCCACATCGAGCAAGCCCGCCTGGCGCCAGAGGAAGGCCGGATCGGGGTATCGGGAATGGAAGTCTTCGATCGATCCTCGGAGGAACCGCCCGACTTCATACCACCCGGGGCTGATGATCCGACCGGCGGCGGGAAGAATCGCGCCGGCGTAGATCGCCCACGGCCCTTTCCAGACTCCGATCGGCAGCCCGAACTCCACCATCCCGAGCCTCCCTCCCGGCTTGACGACGCGGGCCAACTCGGTCAGACAGGCAATCGGGTCCTCGACGTATCGCAACAGGTAGCCAAACGTGAGCCCGTCGAAGATCCCGCCTTCGAAGGGCAGCATCTCGGCTCGGGCCTGCACACGGTCAGGCCCTGGATGGAAACCGAGCATCTCCCAGGAGAGATCCACCGCCGTGATCTGGTGTCCCCTCCGTTGCAGTCGGCGGCTGATGGAGCCGGTTCCCGCCGCCACGTCGAGGACCTTGCGACCGGCCGGAAGAGAAAGGCCGTCGACCATGACCCTGCGCCAGCGGTCATCTTGTCCGAGGCTGAGCACTCGAGCCCATCTCTCGTAGGTGGGAGCGATCGGGGCGAAGAGCCGCCGCGCCGTCTGATTTGGAGCCGATGTCATGCCACCGCCGTTCGGTGGGCTCATTGTTGCTGAGAGCTAGGCAACCGGGTCGACCGTGGCGCCCCTGATGTTGGTCCCGACCCCGATCATGATCAGGACGAGACCTACCACCGCGCCGATAGTGAGCGGATCATTCACCAATATTGCAGAAGAGAGCAGGCCGACGACCGGAACTGCCATGAGGATCAGGTTGGTCGACGTGGCCGAGATCCGTCGGAGAATGATCTGCTGTGCCCAGACGGTGAACGCACCGGCGAGTGAGCCTTGATAGATGACGATTCCGATGAGCTGGGGAGTCCACTCAATCTGAGGCCAGCCATCGACGAGAAACGCGATCGCGGTCATCGGCACCGCCCCGGCCAGCATCTGCCAGGGCATCAATTGCATAGCGGTGGCACGCGAACCTCCGTGGTGCCGAATATGCACCATCGTCGCCGCGCTAAGGAACGCCGCCCCGATCAGCAGCACGTGGCCCCAGACAATCGCGCCGTTCCCCCAATCGAGCACCCAGGGCTCAAAGAGGAAGAAGAGGCCGACCGCCCCAAGCCCGAGGCCAATCCAGCGAGGCCGGGTCATCTTCTCTCCCAGGAATGCCACCGCCAGCGGGGCCGTCCAAAGGGGACTGGTCCAGGCGAGCACCGAAGATCGACCCGGAGGAAGGTTCTGGAGGGCGGTGAACACCAGTAGGTAGGTGAGGGCAAGCTTTCCGATCCCAACCGACCAGATAATCGGTTGATCATCCCGACGGGGGCGGCGGAGGTCTCCCGTTGCGGCAGTTATCAAGATGACGATCACCAGGCCTCCGAGCAATCGCAGAGCCGAGAGCCAGACTGGGGAGATCGACCGCAGCCCGGTGGCGAGTATTGGCCAGTTGAAACCGAGAATCAGGACGACGAGGCCGAGCAAGAGGGCAGTCGAGGCGCGGGCGGCACCGACCTTGCTTTCGGTGGCCTGGGGAATGGCCGTCACCTTGATTCGAAGGCTGTTCGTCCCCCAGCCGACCGGTTCTCGAAGTTCATCGTGCGGACCTCCAAGTTACCGAACCGAAAGACAGGTTCAGCCGGGCCTGATCCGGGTCGTTCAGAGAACAGTTTGGTACCTGATAGTTAGGTACCTAAGCTATTTTGGCATGAGCCCCAATAAGCATCTTGAGCCTGATAAACATCTTGAGAACGCCCCGCTTGGACGGCTCGTGGCGATGGCCGGTCATCTGGCCAACGAGCGCTGGACCCGATACGTCTCCGACTCCTACGGACTCTCGCCAGCGGGGGCCGCCGTATTGATGGCATTGAGTCACGACCGGAAAATGACTCACCGAGACCTCGCCAACGTGTGTTACATACGACCAGCGACCCTGACGGGAGTTGTTGACACGCTGGTCAGGTCCGGCCACGTCGAGCGCAAGGCCGACGAGGTCGACCGCCGGACGGTGTGGGTAACCGCCACCAGGAAGGGATCGGCCGTTGGCGCCAAGGTGACCAAGCGGGTCACCGGGCACGGTCGAGACGGTTCCGAGCGGGTCATCCGCTCGCTCACGTCGGTCGACGCCCACCCCAAGAACGAGGCGATCATTCGCCGGTTCCTAACCGAACTCATCGTCCGCCTTTCGGAACCTGAGCTCTCAAACAAGGACAAGGAAAAACCCGAAACCTAAAGGTTATGGGCCGCGCCAGATCTCATTGAATTTGGCGCCGGAAATTGCATTGAGATGGCCGACTAGGATACGATACGGAACCGTATCGTATCCTACTGAGGAGCTGTTGAAATGGATGCCGAAGCGATTCATCGGCGACGGTGGTGGACCCTGGGAGTGATGGCGCTGAGCCTGTTGGTGATTGGACTCGACAACACCATCCTCAACGTTGCCCTGCCCACCCTGGTTCGCGAATTGGGCGCATCCGCCAGCCAATTGCAGTGGATGGTCGACGCCTACATCCTCGTCTTCGCCGGCCTGCTGCTGACGATGGGTGCGATCGGTGACCGCTTCGGGCGCAAGCGAGCGTTGAGCATCGGCCTCCTTTTGTTCGGGCTGGGATCGCTTGGGGCAGCGTTCTCCGGGTCGGCCAACATGCTCATCGCCACCCGGGCGGCGATGGGAATCGGTGGAGCGCTGATCATGCCCTCGACGCTTTCCATCATCACCAACGTCTTCTCAGGAGCCGAGCGGGGTCGCGCCATCGCAGCCTGGGCGGCGGTGTCCGGTCTCGGAATAGTCGGTGGACCTGTTCTCGGTGGGTGGCTTCTCGAACATTTCTGGTGGGGATCGGTCTTCTTGGTGAATGTGCCGATCGTCTTGGTCGCCGTTCTGGCGGGCTACTTTCTCGTGCCGGAGTCGAAGGATCCCAACGCCACTCCTCTCGACCCGGTCGGCGCCGGACTCTCGATCGCCGGACTTTCGGCACTCGTCTACGCCATCATCGAAGCGCCGGCCAACGGTTGGACTGACCCTCTCATCCTCGCCGGGTTTGCCATTGCTGCGTTGCTCCTTGGCTGGATGGTTTGGTGGGAGCTTCGGACTCCCCATCCGATGCTGCAGATGAGCTTCTTCCGCAATCCGCGGTTTAGTGCCGCCAGCGCCTCCATCACCCTCGTCTTCTTTGCGATGTTTGGCACGGTGTTCCTTATCGCCCAGTATCTCCAGTTCGTGCTCGGGTTCTCGCCGTTCGAGGCGGGTCTACGGGTAATGCCGGTGGCGACTCTCATCGTGGCGGCACCGCTGTCGGCTCGCCTCACCGAGAAGTTGGGTTCGAAGATCGTCGTGACCACCGGGCTGGTGATCGTTGCAATCGCTCTGACCGTGATATCCGGAGTTGAGGTCGACGGGGGATACGGCCGGGTGGCTCTGGCCCTGTCGATCATGGGCTTTG
Source organism: Acidimicrobiia bacterium (assembly GCA_035525055.1). Taxonomy (GTDB): domain Bacteria; phylum Actinomycetota; class Acidimicrobiia; order Spongiisociales; family ZC4RG35; genus DATEEG01. The sequence continues at coordinate 32,426 of DATLEZ010000012.1, forward strand.
GCATGGGGATGACGATGGCGCCCGCCACCGACTCGATCATGGGTTCGCTTCCCCTCGCCAAGGCCGGTGTTGGATCCGCGATGAACGACACCACCCGCCAGGTGGGAGGGGCTCTCGGGGTAGCGGTTCTCGGAAGCGTTCTGGCATCGACCTACTCGGCGGCCATGACCCCGCTGGTGACGGCGTTGCCATCGCCGGCGGCGGAGCTAGCGCTCGATTCGGTGGGAGGGGCCGCAAGGGTGGCCGCCGAGATCGGGGAAGCTGGAGCGGCGCTGGTTCGTGCTGCCGCCTCGGCGTTCGTGGATGGAATGGGCAATGCTGCGTTCGTGGCCGCGGGTGTTGCTCTCGCCGGAGCCGTGGTCTCGGCGGTCTTTTTGCCTTCTCGGCCCGACGATCCCCAAGCCGATTTGTCGAGCGACGCCGGGGTTAGCCTCAGCGCCGGATGACCTCCGGCCGACCGCGCAAGCCCGAGACCAACGCTGCGATTCTCGACGCAGCACTGGATCTGTTCGGGGAGGTTGGCTACGAAGGCATGACTGTCGAAGCTGTCGCCGCCCGGGCCGGGGTCGGCAAGGCCACCATCTATCGGCGATGGTCAAATAAAGATGACCTCATCATCGCCGCCATCCAGGAGGTGTTGACCACCGTCGAGGTTCCCGAGATCGGTGACGTGCGCATGACGCTGATCAACATGGTGGGTGGCGCCATTGCCTTTATGAACACATCCACGGCCGGGTCGATCTTTCCGCGTATGGCGGGCGAGGTGGCAGCGCGAACTCCGCTCGGGGTTCGATACGTTGAGACGATCATCGGACCCCGGCGGGCCATGGTGCGGGCGATTCTCAGCCATGCGGTCGCCGACGGGGTGCTGCGACCCAACCTCGATGTCGCCCTTCTCGCCGACACACTCGTTGGGCCCATCATCCTGCGGAAGATCTTGCGGGAGCTCGACAGCGGGCCCGACGACATGCCCGAACGCCTGGTCGATACCTTTCTCGAGGGTTGTTTGGTCCGCTGATTCGGGGGGCCGCGCTACTTCAACGCTTCGGCGAACACCGGGAGGCTGCGCTCGATCATGTCACGTGTGGCAGTGAGAGAGATCCTGAAGTAGCCAGGCCCCTCCGAGGCGCCGCCGGGAAGGACGAGCACTCCACGCTCGGCGAGGTCCATCGCGAACGCGTAGTCGTCATCTTCGGGGGAACGGACCCACAGATAGAACGTGCCCTCGGGCAGCGTCAGGCTATAGCCGAGCGAAAGCAGTGCCCCTCCCATCAGGTTGCGCTTGCCCTCTAGGTCGGCCAGATCGATCGACAGATGTTCGAGATCCTCGATCGAGTGCTGAAGCAACGCATTGGGAAATACCCAGCCTCCTGCCATCTGGGCGACCTGGATCACCCCGCGCATCTGTTCGCGCTCCGGCATGGTGGGAGCTAGCGCCAGCCAACCCAATCGTTGTCCCGGGGTCAACAGAACCTTGCCGTAGCTGTAGGCCATCAGGGTGTTCGGGTAGAACGCCGCCGGACTGACCATGGCGGCGTCGCTGAAGACCAGGCGGGCGTACGGTTCGTCGGAAAGTAGGTAAATCGGTGACCCGAACCGCTCCGAGGCTTCGGACAGCACCGCCGCCAGCCTCGTGAGGGTTGCCGCCGGGTAGATCCGACCGGTCGGGTTGTTGGGGGTGTTGACGATCACGATCCGGGTCCGCGGGGTGATCGCCGCGGCGATCGCATCGACGTCGAGGTCGTGGTCGATTGCCATCACTGGAACCTTCACCGGAGTGCCCCCCGCAGCCAGGATCATCGCTTCGTAAAAGAACCAGGGGGGGACCGAGAAGATCACCTCGTCGTCACGGTCGAGGAGGGCGTGTAGTGCCACTGCGATCGCCCCGAAGGCGCCAGGTGTCATGGCAATGTCGTCATCCTCGAAGGGGAGCTCCCGCCACTCCGTGAGGCGCTTGGCCACCACCGCCCGGGCCTCGGGTTCCGATCGCTTGTAGGCATACCAGTCCTTGTCCTCCGGAGCGGAGTGTCGAGCTAGCGATTCGGCGAATCCCGGGATGGCGACTTCTTGCGGGTTACCGAAGGCGAAGTCGCAAACATCGGGATGCTGGCGAAGCATGTCCCACTTGCCGACAAACTCGACCAGGGTGCTGGTCGATCGGATGATGGCTTCCATTCGGGCGGTCGGCATCGGGACTCCAGGTTCGGGAGTTCGTAAACATATCGCCTGTCTCCGGCTTCGGCCCATCAGCCCGGCCGCCAGGGAGCAAGTACGCCTCAGCTGGCCGGAGAGAACCGCAATTCGATCCCGGGCCCAGTCATAACCAGTTGGTCGCTGTCGATTGCAACTGTGTCGACCTCAGCCAGGGCCGCGGTGTAGGGGATCTCGACATCCATGACGTCGGGGGTGCACGTCATCAGGGTGGTCATCAAGTCTCCGATCGAGATCGAGGAACCATCGAGGATGAACCGTCCCCCATAGGAGTTGCAGGCGGAGGTGCCACCGATCTCGGTTCCGGTGACGTTGAGGGTGACCGGGCTGCTGTCGATCAGGGGAATAGCCTGACCGTCAACCGAACCCGAAGAAAGCTGCCAGTTGCCGGTGATGTCGATTTCATCTTCGGTCGCGGAGGCGCAGGCGGTGACGACAGAAAACAAAGCGATAAGGAGGATGATTCGACGCATGAGACTCTGACGGTCGCCGGCAACGGAACGGTTCCACCTCGTCAAGAAGAGCCCGTTGTAGGTGAGGAAGTACTCCCTATGTGACAGCCGGCTACCTCCGACAGGTTGGAGCGGCTACGGACGACGGCAACGAGCGTTCCCTATATAGCGTTGGCGGTCGCATGAAACTCAAAGCGGCCGCCTCGCTGTTCCTCCTGGCATTGGTCGTCAGCGGTTGCACGGCTGTAGGGGGCTCCGGGGACGTGATAACGATCGACGTACCGATCGACGCCTTCAGGCGGCTTGTGGTCTCGCATTCGTTCGAGGTCAATGTGACTGTCGGTGACGAGCCGTCGCTAACCCTCAGAGTCGACGACAACCTCGAAGCCAGCCTGAACGTGGGCGTGACCGACGACACAGTCCGGATCGGGCTCGAGCCCCGCACGACGGTCAGCAACGCCACCCTGGAAGCAGATGTGACGGTCACGTCGCTCGACGCCATCGAGGGTTCGGGAGCGGTCGATATCCACCTCGGGACCATGTCCGGCTCGACCTTGGAACTGCATCTGTCCGGGGCCAGCGAAGCCGACGGAGCCGTGGACTTCGGATCCATGAACGGCGAGATCTCGGGCGCTTCGAACGTGTCGCTCTCGGGCCGCGTCGGGACCCTCGACATCGAGGCAAGTGGTGCCAGCGACCTCTCCATGTTGGACCTGGAGGTTGATGTGCTCACGGTCAGACTCTCCGGTGCCAGCAGCGCCGAAGTAAGTGTCAGCGATTCCATCGACGCCAGCCTCTCGGGCGCTTCGTCTCTGCGTTACCGAGGCGACCCCGACGTCAACACACTTGATGTCTCAGGTGCCTCGAGTATCGACAAGATCACCGACCCGGGCTGATTGCCGCTCCTTTCCAGCGACGGTCCGCCGCCCGGAACGTTCTTACAATCGACGGGGTGGCTCTTTTGTGTGCGTCTTGTGGCGCCAGCGCCCGGGATGACGCCCGGTTCTGTGCTTCCTGTGGAGCAGCCCTAACCCGTGGCTGCCCTGGATGCGGCGCTCCAGTTGAACCCGGTGCCCGCTTCTGCTCGACCTGTGGAGAACCTCTCACCGAGAACTCCCCAGCCTCGTCGGTGCCAAGTGAGGAGCGCCGGATCATCTCGGTCCTATTCGCCGACCTCGTCGGCTTCACTTCCCACACCGAGCGCACCGATCCCGAGGACAGTCGACGCCGTCTTACGGTCTATCACACCCGGGTTCGCCAGGACGTCGAGAGGTTCGGAGGCCGCCTCGAAAAGCTGATGGGGGACGGTGTCTTTGCAGTCTTCGGAGCTCCCGTCGCCCACGAGGACGATCCCGAGCGAGCGGTGCGTGCGGCCATCCGCGTCCTGGAATCGGTACAGGAGCTCAATCAAGCTCAACCCAATCTCGCCCTCGTTGTCCGGGTGGCGGTCACGACCGGCGAGGCAATCGTTCAGCTCGAGCCCACGCCCGACCGGGAAGGGATCGTGGGCGATGTAGTGAACACCGCCTCTCGCCTCCAGAGCGTGGCATCTCCGGGAGAGGTTGTTGTCGACGAGAGGACCTTCCGGGCCACCCGCCATGCCATCAACTTCGAGGGCCTCGACGAGGTCGCCCTCAAAGGCAAGGAGAGCAAGCAAGCTGTGTGGCGCGCCACCGGCCTTCGAAGCCGCTACGGGGTGGCGGTCGAAGAGGAAACCGCCTCGGCCTACGTCGGACGCAGCGACGAGATGAGCATCCTGACCGACAGCTTCGAGCGGGCCGTGGCCCGACGCAGACCCCAGCTCGTCACAGTGGTGGGGGAGCCCGGAGTCGGCAAGAGTCGCCTCGTTCGCGAGTTTCGCCGGGTCATCGACGATCGCCCTGATCTGGTCTGGTGGCGTCAAGGACGATGTCTTCCATATGGCGAGGGTGTCACCTTTTGGGCGATCGGCGAAGTCATCAAAGCGCAGGCCGGCATCCTCGACTCTGAACCCACCGAGACGGTCACGGCCAAGCTTCGGTCCACCGTCGCCGGCCTCTTCGACGATCCTCAAGAGGCCGCTTGGGTGGAGCTCCGTCTTGCTTCACTGGTTGGGCTAGCGGGGTCTTCGGCCGAGCGCACAGAATTGTTCGCAGCATGGCTGCGATTCTTCGAAGCCCTGGCGGCCCGCAGTCCCCTGATCCTGGTGGTGGAGGACCTTCAGTGGGCCGACGACGCCGTCATCGAGTTCCTTTCCCATGTCCTCGACTGGGCCAAGGACTCACCGATCCTCCTGCTCTGCACGGCCCGCCCGGAACTGTTCAGCAGCCGACCGGAGTGGGGCGGCGGCAAACGGGATGCAGTGACAATCGGACTGTCACCGCTCTCTGATGACGAGACGGTCCGCTTGATGAGTTCGCTATCCAAGCGACCCCTCATGGATGCGAGTTTGCAACAGGCGCTAGTCGAGCGAAGCGGCGGCAACCCGCTCTACATATGTGAGTTCATATGCTTGGCCGAAGAGCAGGGGTGGTTCGATCGCAACCGGAGAGGCGACGACATTCCTCTTCCCGACAGCATCGCCTCGATCATCGCCGCCCGTCTCGACTTGCTTGATTCTGAGGACAAGTCGCTCCTCCAGGCGGCGGCCGTAGTCGGACGCGTTTTCTGGTCGGGAGCCCTTTCCTTCGTCGAAGGTCTGGATCCGACGGTGGTCCAAAACCGGCTCCGGCGACTCATCAGCCGCGAGTTGATTCGCCCGATCCGCCGGTCCTCGATGCAAGGTCAGGACGAGTACGCCTTTGCCCACGTGCTGGCCCGCGACAGTGCCTACAAGCGCCTAACTCGCGAGGACCGGGCTCGGCTACATGAGGCTACGGCCCGCTGGCTGGAGGCCGTGAGCGGTGACCGGACTGCCGACGTGGCCGAGTTGCTAGCTCACCACCTTGCCACCGCCTGGGAGTTGGCGCCATCAGCCGACGTCGACCGACGGCGAAGGGTGTATCGATTCCAGATGGCGGCGGGCGATAGGGCCCGATCCTTCGACGCCGGACGGGCGGCGCGGTTCTATCGAGCGGCCACGGCGCTTGCTGGCACCGGCAGCGAGAAGGGCCGGCCTCTGCTCGATACCGCCAGCCTGAATATTGGAAATGTCGAGGAAGTTATGGCGATGCTGATCGAAGCCCTGAAGGCGTTTGCCGAGAGCAACGATCGGGAGGGGCAAGCGGAGACCGCGTCGCAAATGGCAACCCAGGAGTGGTATCGGGGCCACGCTGAGGAATCTGACCGATGGCACGCCAGGGCCCTTGAGTTGGCCACAGGCATAGAGCCCAGCCCGGTGTTGGCCAAGGTGCTGGCAGCAGCAGCGTCAAGTAGGGCTCTGCGAGGAAAACACGAAGAGGCCCTCGATCTGGTAGAGCGCACATTGGCAGTCGCGCAGGCTGTCGGCGACACCACCTCATATGCACGATCTCTGGTTATCAAAGGCACCGCCATGGCTAACGCTGGCGAAATCGGCGGTCTTGACGATGTGCTCGAGGGCCTGCGAATCCACCTCGACCGCAACGACACTATCCGATCGATGACAACCTACAACAACGCCGCAACGATCCAGATCACCCTTGGGTATCTGGATGAAGGCCGTCGGCTGATCGAAGAGGCGATTGCCTACGGCACAAGTCGGGGTTTGCCGGCCCATGTCGATTGGTCCCGCAACACTCGCAACGAAGCTCTCTTACCGCTCGGTGAGTGGGAAGAGTGTCTAAGGGAGGCCGATGATCTGGCTCTGGAGGATGCCGAGCGAGGTGGTTCGCAAGTTGGAACGTTTGCGAATGTGACGTCGGCCGTGATTCGCTTCTTTCGCGGGGACACCGCTGCTTCGTTGGCGAAGATCGAGGACGGATTGAAGGCCGCCCGTGAGATCCAGGACCCGCAGGCACTGATTCCGGTCCTTTCATTTGCGATCATGTGCAATGACCGAGCAGGCGACAGCGGTCGGGTTAGGGAGCTCGCCGACGAATTCGGCGCGATCTCTGTGCGGCATCCCGTGTTTCTGGCCGGGTGTATCGACCTGGTAGCCCAGGCGATGAGAAAAGTCGGTTTGCACGAGCAATTGATGGGTCTTATCAATGCGTCCAGGGTGATTGGCCTGCGCCCGACCACCCAGGTGAACTTCGCTCGTGGCGCCGCGGCAGAAGCTCGCGAAGACTGGAAGGAATCGTTCGAGATACTCCTCTCGGTCATCGAGAGTTGCGACCGAATGGCCCACCGGTTCCTCGGCACCATGGCCCGCATCGACGCCGCCCGGGTCGCCGGTCCCCTCGACAGAGGCGAAGAGCAGGGTCGGCTCCTCGATGAAGCCGAGGCGTTAGCCACCATGATGGGTGCCCAGCGTTTGCTCGAAGAGATCGCGGCGATGCGAGGAGAGGGGCGGAAGGCGGTCGCCTCAGGCGGTCGCGCCTGATTCAGCGGCGACCCGGACACTGGTGATGGGTGGAAAGTCGCCATGTATCTTCGGGTGGGCCACCTGCAGGATCCGCATCGGCTGTGACAGGTCGCGTAACAGGTGATGGCCGAGGTCGATTGTCTCCACGCACCCCCGGACGGCTAGCGACGCGTCCTCCGACATCAGAATCTGCCCACCCCAGCCAGCTTCGGTCAGCCGGCCGCAGTGATTCACCGTCGGTCCGAAGAAGTTCCCATCCCGTTCCTCGGCTGGACCGTAATGAATGCCCGTCCGAACCTTCAGATGCGGCGACAAGTTGCAATCCGTCAGGATGATCTGGACGTAGATCGCAGCCCTGATGGCGTGGTCGGGGCTCGGGAAGACCGCGGCGAAACCGTCGCCGGCGGTGGCGAAAACCCTCCCACCCACGGTTGTGATCGACCGCTTGACGACCTGATCGTGGGCAGCCAGGGCCTGGCTCATGCCAACGGGATCGGAATCCCACAATCGAGTTGAAGCCTCGATGTCTGTGATGAGGAACGTGAACATCTCCAGACAAGGAGAGTGCCAGAGCGCCGCGCCGATACAAGGATCGAACGGCGGGGACGGCCCTGTTTACTGTTGGGCGATGAGCGCAACCCGTGGTGCCGAGGGTCTCCATCAGGCCCTGATCGAGGCGGTCGGATCGAATCAGGTGCTGGTCGATCCGGATTTGATGACCGGATACACAATGGATGCCATGGGGCGCGGTCCGGGTCACGCCACGGCCATTGTCAGGCCCGGGACTGCTGAGGAAGTGAGCCGGGTGCTGACCGTTTGCCGGCAATTCGGATTTGCGGTGGTTCCCCAGGGGGGGAACACCGGTCTTGTTGGAGGGTCTGTCCCCCACAACGGCGAAGTAGTGCTCTCCCTTCGACGGCTCAATGGAGTAGGTGCAGTCAACAGGGCAACCCGCGAGGTGACCGCGGGCTCGGGTGTAACTATCGGTGCTCTGCAGGGGCACGCCTTGCAAGCAGGCCTGGGCTACGGGGTCGACATCTCGTCCCGTGACTCGGCCACGGTGGGCGGGACCATCGCCACCAATGCCGGCGGAATGAACGTCGTCGCCCACGGGGACACTCGTCGCCAGGTGCTCGGTCTTCAGGTGGTGTTCGCCGACGGGACTGTCGCCACTCGCCTGGCGGGGGTCGGCAAACAGAGTCTCGGCCCGGATCTGATGCAACTGCTCATTGGAAGCGAAGGAACGCTCGGGGTGATAACGGCCGCCCGCCTTCGATTAGTCGACGCCCCTCTTGGTGATCGGGTGGTGTGTTTGGTGGCATTCGACAAGCTGGGCGAAGGTTTGGCGCTGTTGGGGCCGGGGGTCACCGCTCTCGAGTTCTTCGACCGCCGATCCCTCGAAGCCGCCGTGACCCATCGGGGCCTTGGCCGACCTCTCGCGGGCGACCCGCCTTTTTATGTCCTCATTGAGTCTTCTGAAGCACCGGCCCTGGCCTTCGACGCCGTGGCGGTTGTCGACCGCCGTCTTTGGGAATATCGCGAGGCCATCCCGGACACGATCAACCACCGGGGAGTGCCCTGCAAGCTGGACGTGGGTCTACCGCTCGAGAGTCTCGACGACTTCGTCACCGCCCTCGACCGGCTCGATCTGGACGGTGAGCGCTATCTGTTCGGCCATCTCGCGGAAGGCAACTTCCATGTCAACATCATCGGCGCCAGTGATCCCCAACGAACCGCCGATCAGGTTCTGGAAGTTGTGGTTGGATTGGGGGGAGCCGTTGCCAGCGAGCACGGGATCGGTGTCGACAAGGCCGAATGGTGGCGACGGACCACCGACCCATCGCTCCTGACCCAGAGTCGGCGGATCAAGGAAGCGCTCGACCCTGACAACCTTCTCAACCCCGAGGTCTTCTGGGGCGGATGATTTCGGCCTTTTGGCTCAGGTCGAGGATTGCCTGACGTCGCTCGGAACGGCAGCTTCACGTTGGGTGATTTCGAAGATCCTGACGGGACGCTGGACGCCTTTGAGCGTCATTTCCTCGACTTCGGTGCCGGCCACGTAGTCCTTCACCGCCGCCATGGTCCGGTCGGTCACGAGGATCTGCCCGGGCAATGCGTTGTTGGCCAGCCGGGAGGCGACGTTGACGTGGTTGCCGATGACGGTGTACTCGATGCGGTCTTCTGAGCCGATGTTTCCCACCGTCACATAGCCGGTGCTGATACCGATACCCACGGTCAACTCCTCGTCGTACTTCAGCATCCATTTGCTCCGGAGCCGTTCGAGAACTTCCTGGGTGCCGAAAGCAGCGGCTACTGCCCGCTCGGCGTGATCTTCGAACGGGATGGGGTCGCCGAAGAAGGCCAGGATCCCGTCGCCCAGATACTTGTCGAGGGTGCCGCCATGACTGAAGATGACTTCCGTCAGGGCTGTGAAGTACTGATTGAGAGCATCGACCAGTTCTTCCGGTTCCATGCGTTCGGCCATCTCGGTGAAACCACGGATGTCTGAAACGAGGATCGAGAGGTTGCGACGGGTCGGAGTCAAGGTCAACCGTGATCCCTCGATCACGATGGCGTCGGCCACCTGCGGGGAGACGTATCGTCTGAGCTCTTCGGTCCGGCGTAGTTGGGAGAGCTGCTCTTCGATCGTGTTCTCGAGGTTCTGGTTGAGTGCGGTGAGCTCCGAGTAGAGGGTGGCCAGCCTGGTGCTGGTGCGGTTGAGGTTGGAGGTGAGGCGGCCGAACTCGTCGCGGTTAGGCACCTCGACGATTTGAGCGAAATCGCCATCGGCGATGCGGGCGAGGGCCACATCGATCTTGCGGACAGGACGTATCAACGACCACGAGAGAATTGCTCCGAAACCAAGAGCGGTCAGAAGGCTGACCACCGAGAATGCAGCAACGGTCCAGGTCAGAAACTCGCGGTTGCCCTGAAAGTCGACGAGTTGGGCCCGCATGACTTGATCGGAACTGGTGATAAGGCTGTTGAGCTCGTCTTCGAGCTCGTGGGAGATCTCGTGCTCGGCCGAGATGTGAACCGATAGGGCCTGGTCGAGGTTCCCTGCCTCGTAGAGGCTGAGTACCTCTTCGCTCGCGGCCGCGAATCTGATGTCGATGGCCCGAAGCCGATCGACCACCTGCGGGTCTATGGCAGCGTTCAGAGTCTCGATGTCCAGAGTTTCGATGCTGTCTAAAACCTCGGTGAACTTGGCCTTGGCGGCAGTGATCTTGTCGTTCCAGGAGTCGACTTCAGTGATGAGCGCCATTGCCCGGAAGTGGCTCTGTGACGTCACCGAGTAGATCGCCTGACGGGACAGATCGGTTTGAGTTTCGAGAGCGATCAGGCCTTCGACCTGTTGATTCATGCGCCCAATCACAACGATGCTGAATATGCCCATCAACAACAACAGAAGCGCGATGGTCAGGAAACCACCCAGCAGCTTCATGTGCACTGTGGCCGGCATCCTGGCCACTCCATCGATCAGAGGACGCAAGACTCTCGGAAGCGGTCCTAGCTCCCGCTCGGGAAGCGGGCCGGAGGTTCCGGATTCTTGATGTGCTGCTTCGGACTCTGCGCGGTCCGATTCGGTCATGAATATTTCCTTGCCGACCGCTCAGCGGTCCCTTGCAACGGCAGAGAACTTCAACGCGAGGGCCTTGGTTGCAAGGCCATCAGTTTGGGGCCTCAATGGCAGGGTCGAGAGAACTCTGATCATAGTTAGGCGAGGCTTCCGGAGCGACGCAGATACCCGTGATTGGTTGAGAATCTGAGGACCACTTAGATCGTCAAACCGACGATAGAGGCACGGCCCGTGCGGGAACGGTAGAACGCTCCGTCCGGAGGAATCGGAAGAAGCAATAGGTCGCGAGGGCGGTGAGCAGATGCCACATCGCGTGCGCCTGAAACAATGAATCGGGCCGACAGGTGGTGCTGGTGGCGGTGCCGGTCAGCCAGATCGAATATGCAACGAGGAACGACGCCACTCCCAGCCAATACCAGGGGGTGTAGGTGCGTCGGCCTGGGGGCGGTTGGCGTGCGAGCAGACCCGGCACCCAGAAGAGGAAGACCCACCAGTTCTCGCCCGGGGCGGCGAGCATTTCGCTCGGGGTGAGGCCGAAGACGGCGGCCACCACAAAGCCCGCCAGACCCGAGGTCAGCCGGAGCCAAAGCGACCACCATCGATGCAGGACCTCGCTGATGATCCAGAGTGCAATCGAGAGTCCGAAGAGGTCGAGTCCGATCCCGAGGTCGGGACCCAGGAACCAGTAGCCCGCGCCATAGAGGGAGAGCAAGGCGGCGTAGTTCAGGAAGAACGTGCGGTCCCGCCAGCGGCCCAGCCTCGCCAGGTTGAATAACCAGGGGATGAGGATGTAGGCCACCATGCTCAGGTTGTCGATCCAGCCCCCGAAGCGGGTGTGGGTGCCGTGCATGACCATCGAACCGGGTCCGAGGAACAAGGCCGCCGCCCCGTAGAGGAGCGCCACCGAGTCGTGACCCGTGAAGCGGTTGGAGGACGGGATCCCTCGCTCGATGTCGCCGGCCAGGGTGGCAAAGATGAGGAGTCCGACTGCCACGAAGCCCAGGTTCCCCAAGGTGTTGATCGGCTCCCGCAGCAGGCCATCGTTTACCCGCTCACACCAACGGGATACGTCACCGATCGCCTGCTCGTTAGCGGCCGGTGGACCCCATCCGGATAGGCCGACAAGCACGAAGCCGATGGCGAACACCGCGAAAGCGCCAGACGCAACCCGAAGCGGGGTGACGCGGTTTTTCACACCGCGACGCTACAAATCTGGGGAGGTCGGTCGCCGGCTCTTGGGGAGCTTGGAGACGACGGTGGCGTAGGAATCGTCGACCGCTTCGAAAAGCTCGTCATCGGGGATGGCGCCGTTGAGCTGCAACGTGTTCCACCCCGAGCGACCGATGTAGGCCATCACGGCGGCATCGTCGGGATAGCGCAATAGCCACTCGTCGGCTTCATCGCGATCACGCCCGCATTTCACCCCGATCGAAGTGCCGCCGCCCAGGAAGGCGAAGATCTTCTCGGCGACCTTGACGACGACGTCGTCCTCCCACGGCGTGTCTTCCCAGGCTCCTGGTTTGGCCAGGCAGTAGGTGAGCATCTCCTCGTAGGTCACCGGGGCACTGTATTTCCAACCGAACCGTCGCGTAGCTGGTCAGTCTGGGCTTGGTTGGCTCCCGTTAAATGCGTAATTCGGCCCACGAGTCCCCCGGAAAACCGGGACCAGGGAGCCAGATTTCGTCTGATCCGGGACTGGAGCGCCAAATTTGTGGAGAGGCCGGCTGACTTCGGCTCCCTTCGCCGATGGATTGGACCAACCTCACGCCTTGAAGGTTGAACGCCTGCCTTCGGCCCAAGCTTGACCCACTACCGAAAAATCCGCTTCTCACCGCCGCTACTACCCTCAAGCGCAGGTCACGGACAAGTCTTCTTCTAGTCGAGGAGTCCCGATGAGGATTGAGAGAAGTGTCACCTCCATCTCATGGCTACCTTCGCAGGCAGTGCAGGGGGTCATCTCGTTGCCGTTTGAACTGGGCGTGACCAGATACGATCCGCCGCCGCCGGATCGGATCGACGACCTCGAAAAGATGGGAGAGCAGGGAGCTTTCCGGTTCGCCAATCTCCTCAATGCGTTCATCGAGGTCGAGGATGGCAAGGCAGTGCGTTGGGGCCACCTCGGCAAGGGCATGATCTCGGGAAGCGAGGTCCATTTCGGCCCGGCCCGACTCAGGTTCACACCGGTCTTCTATCCCGTGCTGCGGCCCGAACCGGTCAGCGAGGACGGCGGAATCACTTTTGTCCAGACCGTGGGAGGTCGGACCTCCTTGCCGTCCCCCCGCCGGATCACCGGCTCCAACCGTGTTCGCCTGGTCGCACCCCCCGTTTGGACGACGCTTTCTCTGACCATTTTCCCGGACGGGTCCTGTAGCCATCGGATGACCGGCGCCAGCGCCATACCTCGCCATTGGGTCTACAACGAAGAACAACGCCTGGTAGAGAAGTCGGCCATCATGGATTTCGTCGACTGGTACGGATCACCTGAGGAGAACACACCATGGGGCGGCCCTGACAGCCCGGTGATGGTGGTCGAGGTCGAATCGGACTGTGAACGGCGCCTCTCCCACTTGATCATGAAGGATCGGAACGTGGCGAGGCGAAGCCTGAAAGAAGGTGAGGTTCTGGTCAGTCAGGGTCATCACAGCACCGAGGTATTCCTGCTGCTCGACGGGTTGCTGGTGGTCGAGATCGACGGCGTGGAAGTGGCTGAGGTTGGACCGGGAGCGGTCGTTGGTGAGCAGGCGGCGCTCGGATCCGGGCAACGCATGGCCACCCTCCGGGCGGCGACCAACGCCCGGGTGGCAATCATTCCGAGTGACGGTCTCGACCATGCCGACATGGAGGCGCTCGGACTCGGTCGGCGACGTGAAGCCGACGAGCCCGCCCGCTGACGGCTTCAATGCGGCGGCGCTCGTGACGGCAGGTGACGGAGATGAATCACCGCCGGATCGCCCACCACCTGTCGGCGATGGTCGCTCCGGCGGCAGCTGGGGATGTCGGGCTACATCAGTCCGATGACGTGACCCTCGGGGTCAGCGAAGAGAGCGATGATCGTCTCCGGTGCGATCTCGGTCAACGGCATGACCACCTTGCCGCCGAGACGCTCGACCTTCTCGAGGGTCGCCTTGGGATCATCGGTCTGCACGTAGAACGTCACGTGTCCGGCGGAACCGTCCGGCGTGGCACCGATGCCCCCGGCGATTCCGACCTCCGGGGCCACCATTCCGTAGCCGCCCGGGTTGTTGGTGTCGAGCTTCCAATCGAAGACCTCGCTGTAGAACTTCTGGAGGGCTTCGCCGTCCTTACCTACCACTTCGAAGTGGATTACTTTGGCTGCCATCGCAACTCCTTCCGGTTACGGGGTCGGACGGGTTGTCCGTCGACCGATGTGCCAAGTAGACGAACGAGGTTCTCTTCGTTCGACAGGCCCGGTCGAATTCCACTAAGAATCTCGAATTCCGCCAAGAAATAGGCACGGTTCGGCGAGTCAGGAGATCGTCATGGCCAAAAACATCGTTCTGTGCCTCGATGGCACCGGCAACCAGATCAAGGCCAGGGGCACCTCGAACGTCGTGAACGTTTATGAGATGCTCGACCTCTCGGATCCGGATCGGCAGGTCGCCTTCTACGACCCCGGGGTCGGCACCTTCGGGGCCCATGGCGCCTGGACGTCGTGGGGTCGGGCCATGACCAAGCTGCTCGGACTCACGGTCGGTTTCGGAATCAAGGACAACATGGCCGAGGCTTATACCTTCCTGATGCAGGTCTACGAACCGGGCGACCGTGTTTTCGTGTTCGGGTTCAGCCGCGGGGCCTACACGGTCCGAGCTTTGGCCGGCATGTCTCACCGGGGTGGACTGATGAGACGCGGGGCCGAAAACCTTGTCAACTACCTCGTGTCCACCTACACCAAAGGCAACTCTTGGAAGAAGGACGATTGGGACAAGATCGATCGCTTCGCCAAGTCCTTCTCCGTGGAAACTGAGGGCAGCCGGTCCCTGCCCCTGCACTTCCTGGGCCTATGGGACTCGGTAAAAGCCCTCGGGCTCTTGCGATGGAACCCTCGATGGCTCTACACCCGGCAATTGCCGAATGCCCGCGTGGTTCGTCACGCCGTCTCCATCGACGAGCGCCGGCGACCGTATCGGGAGTATCTGGTCGACCCGTTCGCCACTCCGGACCTGCAGGAGGTGTGGTTTGCTGGGGTCCATTCCGACGTCGGTGGGGGCTTCAAGGACGAGGTCGAGTTGTCCGTACTGTCATTGAAATGGATGACCGATCGCGCCCTCGACGAGGGCTTGATCTTGCGGCCGCGGGCCTACGCCAAAACCTGCAAGATCGATGCGACCCACTCCCGGGGTCGGGCCCACAAGGCCGGATGGATCTGGGCGCTGCTCACCTTCCGAACCCGGACGATCCAGGCTTACACCCCCGACGAGCGCGAGCCTCCCGATCCACGGATACATCAGAGCGTGAAGGACCGCATGGCGGCCGATGCGACCTACAAGCTGGCGGTTGACCACGCCCGGATCCAATGGGACGACCCCGACTACTTAAAGCCGCACCCAAACGCCCCGTAGAGCGCCGTGAGGTCCAAGGCAACCGAGGAACTGACGTTCTTCGTGTCCCCCCGCAAGCATGGGGACAGCGGTCAGAGGCGCCGTGAGGACTAAGGGATAGGAACTGACGTTCTTGGTGTCCCCCCGCTTGCGGGGGGACCGCCCGACGAAGGAGGGCGAGGGGGGTGCGCGAACTCCAGCGGCAGGTGGATCGTTGGGACCGGGCTGGTTCGTCTCGCAAGGCTCAGAAGAACGCGACGCACCAGCGGCGCTGTGAGGAAGGAATGCGTGGCGAGTTCGCGCACCCCCCTCGATCGCCCAAAGCGGCGATCGGTTCCCCCGCAAGCAGGGGGACAGGCCGCAAAGCAATGGGGGCGTCAAACGCTCCGGAACGTAAACGTATGACGTAAAACGTAAAAAGATCCGGGACGCATGGCGTCCCGGATAGGAAAAGCCGCCCCGGACGGGTTCTCGGACTCCCCAAACGATCCCCGAGCAGTCCCGATCTCCAACGACCTTCCCCCGGTCGAATGGAACCGATTGGTCTGCTCACTCGCTGGGTCCACCACGAGCCAAAACCTTGAACCTGTCCGAGGCGGCCGCCGCCTGCTGGCGGGATGGTGATTCAGCGAATATTGACCACACTTGCCAGGGCCGGGGCTGCGGATGCGAGCAGAGTGGCTAGGACCAACGTGACGAATGTCAGAATACGACGCACTTTCGATCTCCTTCTTCTCTGGTGAGCATGCAGGGCGCGTGTCTCACCCATATCTCATAGGAAGCGGTGGGCCCGACCGAACTACGCGCTCATGCCCCTAAGCGGGCAGGTTGTGGCGTCAGCGGCTACCGCGGGTGGTCAGCCCCGAGCCGGTTCGTCTGAGTTCGGCCACGTCCCGACGGACAGTGGCCACGCTCACCTCCAGGGCTGTTGCGACATCTTCGATCCGGGGGTCGGCCCCCTGCAGATGGGCTTCGGTCAAGAAACGGTGCATTCTGAGCCGCCGGCGCGCCACCGGATCGGCCGAATCGAAGTCAGAGGGATCGGTGACGGTCCAGCGAACGTTGGTCCAGTCTGCTTCTTTCAACGATCTGCCCAGAGGGATCCCGGCCAGGGGCAGCGGCATCTCCTGGGTCTGTGGGAAGGTTCGGTCCCGGGCCGTGACAATTGACCGAACGTGGTGCGCCCGGGTCAGCGCCAGGTGGCGATCATCCGGGTCGAACGAGTCGAGAATTCGCGTCAGGAGCCCGACGGCTCTGGCAAGTGAGTCGACGGCTTCGGCGTCCGCACCCGCCGCTTTGGCAACGAGGTGGCGCCGGAACCAGACCAAATGCGGCAGTTCGGTCCCCCTTTGCAGGTGGCTGGTAGCCCGGCGGGCGGAGCGGAGAGCCTCGTCGACTTCTCCGCACCTCAGTTTCACGAGGGCATCGAGAGAGTCGATGGTGGGAGCAACGTCGGTGAAGCCGAGCTCGTCGCAGAGTCGGCTGGCGATCTCAACCTGTAGGGCCGCCTGGTCGAGCTGGTCGGCCTCGAGTTCGATTTCGACGCCGAGGCGACGGAGGTGGACCTCTACCCAACGATGTCCGCCTTCCTCGAGAAGGGCGAGTCCCCGGTTGATCTGATCGCGGGCGGCTTCCAGGTCACCGTTCCCCCGGCTGATGGCGGCCAAATGCTCCTGGCAAAACGCCTGGCCCCATCGATGGTCTTCATGTTCAAAATAGGCAAGCGAGCGCCGGATGTCGGCTTCCACGGAGTCGTCCCCCAGGACCAAATATCTCACCGAGGCGGCATTGGTCGATACCAGCGCCGCCCCCAGTCGATTCCCGATTTCTGTAAAGATCGTGGCGGCCTCGTGGTAGTGACCGAGCGCCGGCCCGACCTCCCCCTGGGTGTAGAGGACGTTGGCCAGGTTGGCGAGATTTATTGCCTGGCCACGGCGGTAGTCGATCTCGCGGGAGATTTCGAGGGCAGCCGTGTAGAGGCCGATGGCGGTCTCCCCGTCGCCCAACTCCATTGACAAGGTCGCCAGTTGAGAGTTCGCCTCGGCGGTGCCTCGAAGATCGCCGATGGTCTCATACAGGCTTTTTGCTTCGGTGAGGGCGAGCGAGGCACGCTGGTATTCCTGCACCTCGCCGAGGACGTTGCCCAATTCACAAAGGGCGGCGGCCTTGGAGGCGACCTCATCGTCCAACACCTCGACAGCCTTCTCCAGGTGGGGGAGGGCTTCCTGGGCCCGGCCCGAGCGGGCCAGGACCAAACCAAGGTTTTGGAGCAACCTTGCCTTCATTCGCGGCGGTAGACCCGTTTCCCCTTCCAGGAGAGCCTGGTTGGCAATTTCGACTGCCTCGCGGTGATTGCCTTCCTCGGAAAAGAGCCGGGATCGTCGTCGAGCGAGTTCGGCTCTCTTATTGAGGCTTACGGCCACTTCGGCCAGCTCATCGAGAATTCGGTGCTGGTCGCTCCGCCGACCTAGTACCGCCAGAGCCTCCTCCCATTCCGCGAGGACCGGGTAGCGCTCGTTGCCCACCGCCCAGCTGGCAGCATTCTCGAACTGGTGCACGGCGGTGTCGTAGGCACCCAGGGCGACGGCCCTCCTAGCCGAGAGGAGCGAGTAGCTGTAGGCCTTATCTGCGATCTGGCTCGCAGAGAAGTGATAGGCCAGGTCCTCGACAAGGTCGGGCTGTTCGGTCTCGATTGCGTTGGCGGCCCGCTCGTGGATCGCGCGCAACATGGCGCTGTTCATGCCACCCAGCACGACCCGCCGGAGCTGATCATGGGGAACTTCGTAGCCCTCGACGTTTTCACGCAGCAGGCCCCTCCGCACCAGGTCGGTCACCGACTGCACCGTGGTGGCTATCGCCAGGCCGGTCATGGCTGCAACCAAACGGGACCTAGCTTGGCCCCCCAAGACGGCGGTAGCTTCGAGGACCGCTCTTGCCTCGGTCGACAGCGACTGGAGCCGCCTACTTATGACGCTCTTCACGCCGCTTGTCGGCTCGAGCGTCAGCTTTCGCTCGAGGCGCTCTTGCCCGAGACCCTCGAGCGTGTTCTCGTGCCACGCTCGTAGAGACTCGAGGATGAAGAGAGGGTTGCCTCCGGTTTCGAGATAGAGCCCCTCAACCAGGTCCGGATCGGCCTTGGTTTCGCCCAGGCTCTCCTCTACAAGTCGTCCTGATTCGACCAGGTCGAGGGCAATGACTCGGATCCTGTGCGTGTTGGCCCTGGCGTCGATGTCGAGGAGCCGCTGCCACAGAACCGGCCGGTCCCTGACCTCGCTGTCGCGATAGCTCAATTGGATCAAGAGACCGTGATCGGCGATGTCAGGAGCAAGCTCAGCCAAAACGGCGGCCGATTCCTCATCGAGCCATTGGGCGTCGTCGATGAAGAGCACGATGGGGTTGAGGTCCGCCAGGGCGAACAATGCGGAGCGAATGGTGTGGAGGTGCTGTTCTCGACCGTTGCCGTCAGTGCTGCTAGACCCGAGCCCGGAGTCGTTGAGCCAGCCCCTGATATGGGGCACCAACTCGGCCAGCTCAGCGAGCGTGTTCCGATGCAAGACGGCTTGTAGCTGGTCAAAGCGAAGGCGGGTCAACCCGCTCTGCAATGCCCGGCGCAAGCCCTGTAGCGGGTGGAGCAATTCAGCCTCTGAACAGGTCGCGAGCAAGGGACTCAGCCCTCGCCACTGCGCATCGTCGATCAACTCCTCCACCAGTCGCGACTTCCCGATACCTGATTCCCCCTCGACCAGGATCACGCCGCCCCGCCCGTGAAGCGTGTCCTCCATACGGCGGAGGATGCTGCTCCTCTCTTCGGTACGGCCGACCAGGGGGATCCGCTGGGCCGCGTTCAGGAGGGGAGCGTTGATGGTCGGAGCGAACGGAGTCTCACCCTTTTCCCGCATCTGGGCGATGTGGATGCGGAGTTCCTCAGTCTCTGACGAAGGCCGTCTCCCCAGTTCCTCGGAAAGGATCTCCGCGCATCGCTCGTATTGTCGAAGGGCCTCGTTGCTGTGGCCGAGCAGGAAGCTGAGCCTCATCACCTCCCGATGGGCCGACTCCCGGAGGGGGTCGTGCAGACTCAACCGTCGCGCAAAGTATTGGGCGGTTTCGTAGTCGGCCCGGCTCTTGTGCAATGCGATCAGCCTTTCCAGGCTCACCAAATATTGCGAGCGAAGCCGCTCCCGTTCGAAGTGGGTCCAGTCGTCGTAGAACCCCGCCAGGAATTCACCGCGGTACAAATCAACCGCTCGTTCGAGCGATCCCGACTCTGCCGGATCGCGGGCCACGGACTGCCTAGCAGCGGTGGCGATGTTGCGGTCGAACTCGGCGATGTCGAGCCAGTAATCGTCGGCAACGAACGCAACGTCGAACAGCGTTGCCTCGATGAATGGTTGGCCGGTCTTGACATCTTGCAGGGAAGTTTGAATCTGCCACCACGCCTGGCTCAGTCGGCGCCGGGCCCCCTGCTCCGGGAGATCAGGCCAGAAGGTTCCCGCCACCAGGTCTCTCGTGTGCCGCCGATCACGGTTGGTGACTAGATAGGCGAACAGCGATCGGCCTGCCGCCGACGGAATCGGGGGCATGTTGCGCCCGTCGTGCTCGAGCAAGAACCCACCCAGCAGATGGATCCGTATTGGAGCCATAACCACGAATCTAGCTCGCAGCGGTCGCCCTGATGAGCGCCTCCGGACCCCCGAATGCTTCTCATCATCGAGACAGGCCAAAGACAACCTTGTGATATGACTAGTCAGCGGCTGGGGAGTCTCGCCTCATCCGTTGACGGGAACAGGGGAAACGGGGGTATCAGTGAAAGGCAACAGACGACTGCGATCGCTCCCTGGTGTTGTCTCCGAGCAAGGCCAGATTGAAAGCCGAGCTTTTCGCAGCAGAGGTCGACGGGGTCGGACTCTGGGCACCTTTCGATCACCAACTATCCCCGCATCCCCGCCCGACACCGACCAAAGTGAGGTCACACGCGATGACCCCCCTTCCTCTTTGCCTGATGATGGGGAAGATCGCCGCAATTCATTGGAGATTCGCTCGTCCGACTTTCGCCCGATCGGCTGGCATCAGGTGGGACTCCACCTGCGTGACGTGTTAGGTCGATAGGGAGGTCCCGATGGCAACCAGCCCCCGGACTCCCAGACCCTATTTCCAAGTGCGTAAGGCGCTCGGCGATTGGGGATCTCAGCTCATCGACCGTCAGTTCTCTGATGCAGTGGTGGCGGCAGGAGTGCTCGAGGCCCATCAAGAGCTGGTCTATAGGAGTGACCTGATGGCGGCACTGCGCGATGTCCTCAGCGATACCGAGGTGCCCGTGCGTTGGGAGCGGCCCCGCCGCGGCCTCGAGTGGTTGCCGCCTTCGGTCGCTGCCCGCGCTGCCGCCGCGATCCCGGTCAGGCTGCAAGTGAATCCCGGCTTCGGGATGGAAAGCGAGTTGCACGACTGGTTGACGGTGATGACCGAGCCCGAGCGCGGGGTCAGCGCGTATGTTCTGGCAGAGCCAGGGCATGGGGACTTCTCATGGCAATGGCCGTTGCGGATCGGAATCCTGGCCAACGACCCGCCGTCGGAATTGCTGCGCGGTGAGCTGGAAGGTTCGTTGTGGTGGCCCCGACTCCAGACCCTCGTTGACCCTCGCCAGGGATGCGAGATATTGCTCCTTCCCTGGTCGGCCATGGCAGCCGACGCTATCGACGCGTTACCCGAGGCCTCGCCGGCCCTGGTCGTCGTTCTGGGTGCGCTTGACGTGGAACCATCAAACGTCGCTCGAATTGCCGATCGCGTTGCAACCCGGTTCGGGGCCTGGGGATGTCATCTGGCGGGGGCGCCTGATTCATACGCCGGGTGGCTCAACGCCGTGGTCGAGGGCCTCTCCCACGACGATCCGATCGACTTCGCCCTGAAGCGCGCCGAGATCACGAGCAACGGATCCGCATATAGCGCCCTCTCGTACCGGCTGGTCGCCGACAGCCGCCTCTCTGAAACGATTGCTCGATTCGCCGACCGCCTATCGCGGGTGCGTCATTACGAGATCGATGTGTCAGAAGAGATCTCGCAACTGCTACCCGGACTCACGATCTCCGGAAAGGTCTTTGCGGGAGCTCTGGCGTCGTACCTGTCGGATGCGATCCGCAACGACCGGTTCACCTTCGAAGGCGAGAGTCATGAGGCGACCGGTTTGGCCATGCTGGTCACGGCCGCAGGCGAGCTTCCGCCACCGGAGGAGATGGCCACCGCCAACGGCGGTGGCGAATCACATGGAGCGACTCGCGGCGACCATGGGAGCGATGTGGTCGAGGTGCGAGTACTGAACGGCGCGGTGAAGAAGGACTCGGCCGATCACAGACTCGCTCTGGAAGCGGGACAGACTTACTCGCTGGAGGTGTGGATCGGTGCCCTGACTTCCGAATCGATCACCCGGCCCGACGCCCCAGCCGTCCCGGTCGAGGACCTGCCGGAGGGACCCAACCAGATCGAGGTTGCTTTTGTCTGCGCCGACAACGAGGAGCCGACCCAGAGGACCCACGTTTGTCTCCCGGTCAAAGGCGACTCCGATCGGGCCGAGTTCACGTTGTTGTTCAACGATCCGGGTCCGGTGTTCGGGCGCATCGCCCTCTATTACGAGGGTCGGGTGCTGCAGACTGCCTTGTTTCGAACCGACGTCGTGGCCAGCCGCCCGTCTCGACTGGGGAGACCCGCCATCGAGGTCGAGACGATCGAGCGAGCAGGTTTCGGAGGATTGTCGGAAATGGAGACTTTCGATGTGGCCGTCGTCGTCAACCGGAACGACATTGGGGACAGGGCGGCGACCGTCATCCGCAAAGACGGTGTAACGCTGCGATCCGTTGATGGGCTGAGGCCCCGAATCGACCAGCTCATCGGCGTTCTCACGGCTGTGGCCGACGACCCCGACGCATTCAGGTCCATGACGTCGGAGGCAAGCCTCGATCTCCTGTTTGACGCTGCGACGATCGGTGAAGAGCTGCACCAGACCTTTGTCAACGATCACGGCATCACCGACCGGTTCTTTGCCGAGGGCCGGGTTCAGATCATCTCGGCGACACCTGAGTCCTACCTGCCGGTGGAGTTGTTCTATGCCTTGCAGCCCCCGACGGTGCGAAAGCTCTGTGAGAGCTGGAAGACGGTGGTGCTGGAGGGGACGTGCCAGCCTTGTGAATCGCGCAGTGCCTCAGGCGAGATCCCGATATGCCCGACCGGCTTCTGGGGGGTGCGCTACGTGATCGAACGACATGCCCACGATCCCAGCTTCGTCGAGCTGGCTGGCGAGTATCGCCTTCAGTCAGAGCCCATCAGTGGCCGGAATCGAATTGCTCCGCTCGAATCGGTGTTGTGGAGCATGAGCGACAACGTCAGCCCCGAGGATCGAACCAACTTGACCACGACTCTGACCAACGGAGGATTCAAGGCGGTCCAGGCCACCAACTGGGATGACTTCGAAGAGAAGGTGGGAGCTCTCGATCCCTCCATGGTGTTTCTGGTGCCGCACACCGACCAGAACGGCGTGTCGATCGGGATGGAGATTGGCGGCGGAGAGCTCGAGCCCGTCAATAGGGTGGGAGTTCGCATGCGTGAGCCTCGAAGCAAGCCGGTGGTCGCGGTGCTTCTCGGTTGCGAGACCGCCAACCCCAAGATCCCGTTTCAGGGCCTGGTCCCCAGGTTTCGCCGAGCCGGGGCGGCAGTCGTGATCAGCACCACCAACACCATTCTCGGTCGCCATGCGGTGCCGGTGGCGGTCGAGTTGCTCAGCCTCCTCAAGTCCGAGGCCGCCGGTGAGGCCGGCCTCGGTGACGTCCTTCGCCGTCTGCGACGACAGGCACTGCACGACGGATTCCCGATGGTGCTCTCGATCGTCGCCTACGGGGACGCCGATTGGAGGGTGGCATCGTAAAGAAGCTCCGCATCGAGATGCTCCCCGCCGAGGAGGGCGATGCCCTGTGGATCGAATACGGAGATCCCAAGAAACCTCGCCGCATGCTCATCGACGGTGGTGTGCTCGGAACTCACGATCGGTTGCTCGACCAGATCGAGGGCATCAACGGCAAGCGCAGATTCGAGTTGATCATGATCACCCACATCGACAATGACCACATCGATGCGATGGTGAAGCTCTTGGGCAAGGATCTCGAGCTCGAGGTCGGGGAGTTCTGGTTCAACGCCTGGGAGCAAATCAAAGTGGCCGACACCCTCGGGGCCAAGCAGGGGGAAATGCTCACCGAGAGGATCTCCGAGAGGGGGTTTCCCCATCATCAGATGGCGGGTGGCAAGGCGATCGCGATCGCGTCCGATCCGTCTACCAAGCTCCCGGTCTTCGAATTCCCAGGTGGGATGACGTTGACCATTGTCGGACCGACCCCGAAGGATCTCGGTCGTCTGAAGGCGGAATGGAAGAAGACCATCGAAGGCGCCGGACTCGTGCCGGGTGGTGAATTCACAGGCGCCAAATTGCTCGAAGGCGCTCCGCGCTATCAGAAGGATCGCCTGGGAAGCGCCGCTCCGAACGTCGAACGGTGGGCCAATCGCAAGTTCAGCGAAGACTCCAGTGCCCCCAACGCCAGCAGCATCTCGTTCTTGGCCGAATACGGGAAACGCTCGGTTCTATTCACCGGTGATGCCCGCAGCGGCTCACTGATCGAAGGGCTCGATCGCCTGTTGGCCGAGCGCGGCGAGACGAAGCTGAAGATCGATGCCTTCAAGGTGCCCCACCACGGGAGCAAGAACAACCTGAGCAACGAGCTGATGGAACGCATCGACTGCAAGCACTTCTTGGTTTCTTCGAGCGGGCGCAAGTTCAACCATCCCGACAGCGACACGGTGGCCAGGATCATCTTCCATAGCCAGAACCCGATTCTCCATTTCAACTACTGGACCAAGGACAACAAGGATTGGGACCGGGCGACCTGGAAGAGCGAACTGGGATACGACACCGTCTTCCCGGAACAGGACCAGACCGGCCTGGTCGTCGAGTTCGACGCCTAGATCCCCCTTCTTGTGTCGGTTGACCTACCGCCACGGGGGTAAACCGTCACAAGAAGGGGTCTCCCCGCCCTAGCCCGGTTGTCCGCGGGGTGATAGAAACACGCCTACCAAATGGACGACCGCCGTATTCCGGCTGGGACTGCCGATCGGCGGGTGCTCCGCCAATTGGAGGTGATAGAAGCCGCCCTCGACGCCGGTGAAGAGGATCGCGCCTTTGAGGCGCTCGACCAGGGCGCCACGTTGTTCGTCGAACTCGGTTTCGACCTTCCGCTCGATCGCATGGAGGCAACCCTCCGCCGGCTCGAGCAGTCGGCCCCCGATAATCCCTGGGTCCTCTATTACTTGGCCTGGGTCTGGTCAACCCGGCGCCGTCACACCCTCGCCCTCGTCACCTTGCACCGGGCCGGGCAGCAGTTCAGGGCTCGTTGGGAGGAAGGCACTCCGACGGGTCGCAGAGTGCGGTTCCTCGTCGGCATGGCCGAAGGGGTGATTCTGGAAAGGGAGGGAGTCTTCGCCGAGGCGCGAACGGCGTTCGAAGAGGCGATGACGTGGAGCGACCCACCCGTCGCGGATCGAGCCCTCGATGAAGACGAGAGGAGGTGGGTGGACCACGACCAATCGGGGATGTTCGCCTTCTGGCTGGAGGGCTTGCACCTCTACCGCGAGAACGGGCTCACGTTCTCGACGTCGCGCGCCTATCACAATCTCGGGACGAGGCTGCTGGACCGG
The DNA here is from genome assembly GCA_035525055.1 of Acidimicrobiia bacterium. Classification (GTDB taxonomy): domain Bacteria; phylum Actinomycetota; class Acidimicrobiia; order Spongiisociales; family ZC4RG35; genus DATEEG01. The sequence continues at coordinate 57,377 of DATLEZ010000012.1, forward strand.
GGGGAGCCGGTTCCATCTCGAAACTTCCTCGAGCGCGCCTATGAGCTCAAATTAGGCGGCACCAACTACCTGTCCCTGGCCAACACCCTCAACAGCCTCGGCCACACCGAGCGTCATCTCGGGTTGTTCGATCGCGCCGTGCGCCATCTCACCGAGGCCATCGAACTGGCGGTGCGCACTGATCACGACACCACCAGGTCGTATGCGCTGAACAACCTCGCCGAGGCCCGTCGCGAGCAGAGGCGGTTCGACGAAGCGCTTGACCTCTACGAGAGCTCGATCGCCCTGAAGGCCTCGGCCGAGAACGTGTTTGGTCTCGCCCATACCTATGCCTCTCGTGCCGACCTTCACCTCGCCGCGGGAGATGCGGCGGGTGCGCGCCGGGATGCCGAAGAAGCAGTCCGGCTGCGAGTCCCTTCGGCCGATCCGTTGGAAAACGCCCGCTTGCTTTCCTGCCAGGCCCGGGCGCAACTCGCTTCGGGTGATCCCCCTGCCCGGATCGCAGACCACATCGAGAGCCTCCTGCCCGTCCTGACGACGTTTGACTCCAAGGGCGAGTTGGTCATCGCCCGCTGGTGGCTCGCTGCCGCCCGGCTGGCATCAGAGGATCATGCCGAGGCGCTCGATCTGGTCGGACAGGCGCTGGCGATGGTCGGCAGGTACCGCCTCGAGCATGTCCTCGCAGCTCATGCCTCCCTAAATCCCGAATTGCTCGAACTGGGTTTGGCGGATCCCGAAACGGCCGAGACGGCGCAGAACCTCGCCGCCCTCACTCGGCGCGGGGAGGGTTCTTTCACGGTCACAGCCCAGCCGCTCCGTCTCCGTGCCCGCCTCTTCGGTGATCTCGAGGTCAAGCTCAGCGGTGAGCCCGTGCCGGTTTGGACCTGGCGATCGAAGAAGGCGGTGTCTCTGCTGGCGCTGCTTCTGCACCATCAAGGAGACCCGGTTCATCGGGACCATGCCATGGAAGCGCTCTGGCCGGAGGGTGACCCAGAGCGAGGCTCGAAGAATTTGAATGTGGCTCTCACCGCGACCCGCCGCGGTCTTGAGGAGATCCACCCGGACGGTTCCAAGTGCCTGCGACGCCAAGGGTCCTTCTACCGGATCGCACCCGAGATGATCGAATGGCTCGATGTCGCAGAATTCCTCGACCTCGCCGGTGAGGCGACCGCTAGCGCCGCTGCGGGAGACCTCGAGGCCGCCGAACAGTCGGCGGTCCAGGCCCTCGACCTCGCTGGAGAGGACTATCTGGCCTCGGAGCCTTACACGGAATGGGCGGTGCGGGAACGAACCCGCTTGCGTGAGCTCTCGTCAGACCTTTCGATTCGATCGGCTGAATGGCTGCTGGACCTCGATCGAATCGACCCCGCTCTGGCCCGGGCCCGGGACGCCCTTTCCCGCCAGCCGCTATCGGAGAGGGCCTGGATGGTGGTGATGCGGTCCTACCTCGCCCGGGGCGACCGGGTCGCAGCCCTCAATGCGTACGACGAGTGTGTTCGCAAGTTCTCTGAGCACCTCTCGATCGATCCGTCGGTGGAGTTGAGGAACCTGGCAGCGTTCTTGCGTCGCTAGTTCGGCGCGAAGTTCCGAGCGGTCAGTCCAGAGCGAACGTTCCTGTGACGATTTCGCCCGCGGGCTCGTAACTGCCCATCATTACTCCGGTACTGGAGGCCGTGCTGTCGACGAGCTTCAGCCCGGCGGGGATGGTTCCATCCGCGAAGAGGCGTTTGCCCGATCCGATCACGAGGGGAAATACCCACAGGTTGAACTTGTCCACAAGGTTGTTCCGGAGAAGCGTCTGGATGAGGTTGCCGCTGCCATGGACCTGCAGTTCCGGTCCGTCGGTCTTCTTCAGCGCTGCGATGCCCTCGGCGGCGTCTCCTTCGATCAGCACCGACTTGGCCCACTCCAACTTCGGACGACTCCGCGAGGCTACGTACTTCGTGGCGTCGTTCAACGGCTTGGCGTCGGCCTCGTCGGCCTGCGGCCAATGGGCAGCGAAGATGTCGTACGTCTTGCGGCCGAGAACGAGGTCAAAAGGCACGCCCATCGTCTCGCCCATTACCTCACCCATCTTGTCGTCCCAGTAGTTCACCGACCAGCCACCGTGAGCGAAGCCATCGCTGTCATCCTCACCGGGCCCGCCCGGTGCCTGCATGACCCCGTCGAGGGTCAAGAAGGTGTTCACAATCAGTTTTCTCATCTCTTGTCCTTTCAATCCGACGCAGGTGACTCAGCCCACCGCTGTTTAGACGGTTCGGCGGAGCCAATCTCATCGCGACTGGACGCTGAGTGATGGGTTCAGAACCTCAATGTCAAACCTCAAATACCTAAGCCGAGCCCGCCGTTGCTGCTTCGCAAGCTCCGGTGATGGACTTCGGAGGCGATTCGAAGACCCGACTCGATGGCCCCCTGGATCCACGCGTGGCTCAGGGAGGTGTGCTCGCCCGCGAAGTAGACCCGACCCTCCGGCTCGACGATCGCCTGGTGCAGCAGGGTCTGCTGGGAGGGATCGAACATCGCAAAGGCCCCGCCGGCGAACTCATCGTCGTGCCACATCTTCGAGGCGCCGACCTCGAACTCCGCCATCGCCTGGGGGTGGATGGCGGCGACGTTCTCGAGAGCTTGATCGATCCGATCCTCCGGCGGCAGCGATCCCCACCGCTGGGCATCTTCGGACCACGTGTAACTGGCCAGCATGACCCCGCGCCCGGTTTCGTGACCGTGCTCCGGATAGAAGACGTTGCGAATCGCAAGGTCGGTGACGCTGGTTCCGCCCAGAATTCCGTCATCCTCCTCCCAGAACCTCCTCCGGAATTGAAGAAACACCTTGGCGGAGGCGTCGTAGGTGAGCTGGCGGATGGCCTTCTGCTTGGGGCGACTAAAGGCCGGGTTGACTTCGATGTGGCGCAGAACCGAGAACGGCGGTGTGAGCACGGCGAAGTCTCCGACGGCCTCGAAGCGGCCCGCCCTGGTTCGGTACTGAACGGTGGCCGATGACTCGGATTGGTGGACTGCCACCATTCGCGCCCCGAAGCGAATGCGAGATCCGAGTCTCGGCAGAAACGCCGCTGGGAGCCGATCCATGCCCCCACGAATCTGCATCAGATCGCGGTAGCTGTCGGTCACCTCCTCTCGGAGAACCTCGAGGAAGGCCGAGTTCATCAATGCTTCGAGATTGCCGAGCAACCCGAAACACTCAATTGCTCCTTCCGACCACCCGGACCGCTCTAGAAACTCACGAGTGGAGAAACCGTCGTACTCGGTGATTATCGAAGACCAGGCATCCTCTCCGCCCGAGGCGATGCGCTGACGGAACGGGCTGATCTCGGTTTCCCACAAACCGACCACGGTGTTTGACGTCGGGAGGCCGTCGAATCCGAGTAAGCCTGGGTCAGCCTCCACCTCGGATAGGCGGCGTCGATAGCCGTGGAGGTGGACAAAGCAGGTGGGATTGGTCAGCGTGAACGGAAACGTCTCCAACCCGAACTTCTCGACATATGCCATCGTGAGGTGATGCGAGCGCGGTATCCGCATGGCTCCGGCCTCGCCGTAGAGGCCTGGAGCGAACGGGGCCCGGAGGGTTTCAACCCGGCCCCCGACCCGGGCCCGGCCTTCGAGCATGGTGACTTCGTGACCGGCCTCCACCAACTTCTCCGCACAGACCAGTCCGGCCATGCCGGCGCCGACCACCACCACCCTGGCGGGACGGTTGGTGCGGGGTCGCATGCCTTCGTGTATCAGCCGGAGCAGGTCGCGCTCGCTCATCGATTCCTTGGTTGTCGGCTCACTGTATTTGTCCAGGCGGGCTCGGGCCGGACCGGTGCAACTTCCTTCGCGCCTTCGTT